>JANRJQ010000010.1:326052-652105 GCA_033763895.1 Chloroherpetonaceae bacterium
CGAATGCTCGATAAGTTTCAAGGTTTCAGCAACCGTTTCGGCACCCAAGTAAGAAAGTCGTATTGCCAATTCTGAAGCGGTTTCGTCAGGATTAATTTCTGTTCTTCGTTGAAGAATCATTGACCCGGTATCTACCTTTTCTTGAAGAAAAAAAGTGGTGACACCCGTTTCAGTTTCTCCTTTGATTATAGCCCAATTGATAGGTGCTGCGCCGCGAAATTTTGGAAGCAAAGAGGAATGAAGATTAAAAATCCCTTTGGGGGGAATCGAAAAAATCTCTTTTGGTAAAATTTTAAAAGCGACAACAACGATAACATCGGGTTTCTTTTGATTCAACAGCTCAAGAAATGAAGGGTCTTGAACTTCCTCAATTTCTTTTACATCGAGCCCGAGCTCAATAGCTGCTTTTTTTACGGGAGTTGCCTCCGGCGAGTCTGTGGCCTTACGCCGTGGCTTATCAGGACTGGTAACAACAAGACTAATATGATGATTTTGAGCGATTAACCGAAGTGAAGGCACTGAAAAATCGGGTGTTCCAAAAAAAATAACATTCAACATTGAATAGATTTCCTTAATTTAAATGTATTAATGATGTAATTACCTAAATTAATTAGGTATAATTCTATTTTATTCGATAGATTAGACAAAGGATTTATTAACAAAATAATTCTCTAATTAATCCTTACATACTTGTACAGAACATTTATTAAAGTACGCTTATAAGTTTGGTAAGTGGTACGTCGTTGCCTTAAGGCAGAACAACAACAAAATAAACAACAACAGGAGGAAGAATGGAGCTTTTTCTATGGAAAAAGTTAGGGAAGGGGATTTTTGCTCTAACCTTATTATTCACTTTTATTTCGGGGGCTAAGGCTCAAATGGCGGGTGAAGTGCGCGGGATTGTTAAAGACGCGTCTAGTGGTGAATTGCTTACGGCTGTTTCAGTTCAAGTCGAAGGGCTGAAATTGGGAAGCGTCACCAATGTCAATGGAGAATTCGTCATCCGTCGAGTACCATATGGAAAATATAAAGTACAGGCTCGGCTTGTTGGATATAAATCCACAACAGTAGATGTTACAGTTGGGGAGGTTAATCAACCAATAACGATCTTAATGGCAGTCACCGCGGTCACCTCGGATGAAATTGTCGTTACCGGTCAAGGTGCTGCTATTCCAAAAAAGCAATTACCTTATTCAGTCGAATCAATTTCATCTGAACAAATTAACCGACCGGGTATCACATCCGTTGATCAAGCCTTGCAAGGACAAGTTCCGGGATTAAGTTCGTTTAATGCCACAGGCGTACCGGGAACGGGAGCAAGAATCCAAACCCGCGGCGTAAAGAGCGCGCTATCAAATACCACGCCCGTGATTTATGTTGATGGGGTTCGTGTGGATGTGGCAGATAACTTTCGCTTAGCCGATGGAACAGGCGGCGCAACTAGTTCATCACTTGCAGATTTAGTAACAGGCGATATCGAACGAATTGAAGTAATCAAAGGAGGAGCTGCATCTGCCCTTTACGGGGCGGAAGCCGCAAACGGGGTTATCCAAATTTTTACCAAAAAAGGAAAAGCCGGTGATGCCAGAATTCGGTTTCAACACCAAAGCGGTGCCGATGTTCCTGAAACCAAATTTGTATTTGAACAGCGAACAAAAGATTTGCTCTATCGCACCGGTTACTTCAATCGTAACTCGCTGAATGTGACGGGTGGTAATGAGGCGCTTTCATATAACGCATCCGGAAGCATTCAATATGGTAATGGCGTTTTCACTGAAAACGAACTTTCCAATCAACTCTATAATGTTACGGGCGGAATCAAAGCCGTTCTCTCTTCAAAATCCGACTTAGAATTTTTTGCCAATCTTACGAGAAATCAATTTGGGCGAACCTTAATGGGAAATGCCTATGATGTTTCGCCATTAACATTCTTAGAAGCAGGATCTGAACTGAGACCGGGAAATTATGTGTTTCCTGATCCGGGTTCAATCGATGTAACAGATCCGGCGGCCGTTGAAAGAGCATTTCGCCCAAGAATGCTGATTGATTACCGAACCGTGACGAACAGAGTGATTTCCGGATTAACATTCAATACCTCACCGGTTGCAGAATGGGCGAATCGATTTACCATTGGGGTTGATTATCGAAAAAGTGAGGAAAGAAACTTCGTGCCTGTTGCGTCAGTAATTGAACAAGTATTTTCGGTGAGTGAACAAGCTCGCTCCGACCGTGAATTTCTTACGCTTACCCTCGAGTACGCTGGATCATACAAGTTGCCGATGTTAGGCGAGTTCTTAAGCCAAACATTAGCTTTTGGTGCAAGAGGATTCAGAATTGAAGATCGCGAATCATTCATCAACGGTCAAAACTTCCCAATACCCGGAACAACCGAAGTCAACAATGCTAATACGATCACCGCAGGAGAAAGCAACCGTGCATTATTCAATGGTGGGTTTTATTTGCAAGATCAAATTGGAATCCAAGATAAAATATTTATCAATGTTGCCGGTCGATTAGATATTAATACGACTTTCGGTACCGATCAAGGAATTCAATTTTTCCCAACGGTTGGTTTAGCTTATAACATCTCGGATGAATCGTTTTTTGAACCACTGAAAGAAATTGTGACTTCATTAAAGCTACGTGGTTCTTGGGGAAAAACAGGGAATTTTGCTCCTAATCCATTTTCAAGAGATCGTTCTTTTGTTTTTGGGCGCTATAACGCTACAGCGGGAGGTTTAACTTTTGGCAACCCCGGTAATCGAAATTTAGGGCCAGAGTTTACAACTTCTATTGAATATGGTTTCGACCTTGGTATATGGGAAGATCGAATTTCTGTTGAATTCAGCTATTACGATCAAAAAACAACAGCGAGTTTGCTAAATAAGCCAGAGGATCCAGCAGGAGGTTTGGCAGACCAAGTGAGAAATGTTGGAACCATTACCAACAATGGTATAGAATTAGCCGTCAAAGCAATTGTTCTTCAAGAAGAAGACTATACTTTGTCACTTCGAGGGTCTCTGACTACAGTAGCTAATCGACTTACGAGCCTTGGTGGTGCAGCACCATTTACAATAGGCGGTTTTGCATTTTTACCGATGCGTGCCGAGGAAGGTCAACCCCTTGGTGTTTATCGTGTAACAATTCCTACCGATGAAAATGGAAATCGAATTGATGGCCCAGTACCCGCCGGAGGTTTTGGTCAATTTTTAGGTGACTTTGAAACCATATTATTTGGAACTCCAACGCCAACCGCATTTGGGTCGTTTGGGTTTGACCTTACACTTTTCAACGACCTTACCATTACCGCTTTGGGAGAATTTGCAACAGGTCATTCAATTCTGAATCAAGCCCTCGATACCCGTTTTTATCAAGGCTTTAATGATATTGTGGGAAATGAGATGGGTGATTATTCAGCCGCAAATTCAATTGCAAATTACAACTCGGGCTTTCTTCCAAATGACAATTATGTCACGGATAATTTCACAAAAATATTGGTTGAAAAGGCCAATTGGTTTAAGATTCGGGAAATCTCTGCTCGCTACAAAGTTCCGAAAGATCTTATTGATGGTGTAAATATCACGCTTAGTGTAAGAAATCCGTTCATTTTTGGAACAAGCGCACGTGGGATTGACCCTGAACTAGCAACAGTTCGAGCCGGAGGAGCACTCGATTTAGGGGGCGTTGGAAACTTAGCAGTGTCTGCTCCTCGCCAGTTCCGGTTTACCATCGATTGGTCATTCTAATTCAAAATTGACGCGAAAAATTAAAACTCAACTATTCATTATGAACAAACGATTTGTTTCATTCATCTTTGCATCACTCTTCGCACTTAGCCTTTTGGGATTAACCAGTTGCGAACAGTATGACCCAACTGAGGTGAAGAATCCATCGATCACTGAAGAAAACCTTTTGGCGAATCCGCTTGGATCTACTGCCATTTTAGTGACCGGGGTTCGACGCCAATTTTCAATAGCAACCGGACCGGTGGTCTATACTTCTGAAATCGTCTCAGATAATTACGATTACGTATTTGTCACGCTTTCACCACTGCTTGATCGACCGGCAAGTCTCACGCCTCTCGATCTTACCATCAATGGTTTAGGCGGTCCTTACTTCACAACGCAGAGATTGAGAGCCCTGTGCGACTTTGGCATAAATCAACTTTCTAAGCTTGATGCCAATGCATCGAACGCTCAACTATCGGAGCTCTATTTCTATAAAGGGATGGCTCTTCTCTTTCTCGCTGAAAACTTTAGCAATTTTCCTATTCAAGAATTGGGATTGCCGGTTACATCTGCCGTTGCCTTAGATTCTGCGGTTGCTCAATTCAATCAATCCCGAGCTTTAAGCACCGGCTTTGCGACATTAAGCCGCTTAGCAGCAGCACGCGCACTCCGATTAAGAGGAAATCGTGCTGCAGCAATTTCCGAAGCGAATGCAGCTTTGGCAGCGTCAAACTTTTCAACAGCTACTCTTCAAGCGCTTTACACTGAAGCTATCTTGGATAACGAAAACAATTTCTTTTTCTTTAGAAGCACAGCCAATCAAACACAACCCTTACCGAGATTGGATTTCTTAGATCCGAAAAATACAACTCAGAGAGGATCAACGATTACAATGCTTAAAGGTGAAGAAGCGCATTTGATTTTGGCTGAAGCGGCAATATCTCAAGGAAATTTGGCTGAGGCTCGAGAGCAAATGAAAAGGGCTATTACTTTAGCAAAAAGCCGTGCGACATTAACATACACTGACCGTGCGCGTCGCCCAAGCAGACCAAATAACGACACTCTTCTTATAAAAATGAGTTCAAACCATACACATTCTGATACGACATTGCGTTTTTCGGGCTTGATCGTTGCGAGAACAGCGGGTAGAACTTTAACAACATCCCCTATCTCAAACACCAGCCTTGATACGAATGCGATTAACGCCTTACCTGCGACAAGCGAGCGGGAGCATTTCTACACTTTGTATTTGCTCCGCCAGCATATCTTTTTTCTGGAAGGGCGTCGTATGAGCGACTTAGGAATCCGTCTTCCGGTGATGCAACGCCAAATTGAAGGCTCGCCCAATATGCCTGATGGTTCGCCCGGGACACGCGTTGTTGTTCCATCGTATATTCCAAATAACGATGAAATGGACGCCTTTACGATAAATTCAACCACTGGCGTTGTTACCATTACGCACGACATGAATGGGGTTTTGGCTAATAACAGAGCGACTGTATCTCCTTTTACTTTACCTTAAAAAAGGAAACGACTTACCAAACAAAAAACCCGAGTGTTAACTCGGGTTTTTTGTTTGATCTAATCTAAAAAATTTATAAAAAGTCTTTTGAGCGAAATCAGAATTGAAATCAATAAAAAGTGAGGTTCAATTCAACTAAAGTTTGATTGAAATTTTATTCTCAGCCTCAAAGTAACGAAGCGATGCGAAATAAGATCCAAAAATGACCGTTGTGAAAAATAAATCTCCTGTGATTTGATTGCGCAAAAATGGCAAAGCTGCCACATAGCAAAGCGTAAGACCTTGCATGTTTTGAGGATAATATCCGCTACCGAGCCAAACGCCAAAATTGGTGACGATAAAAAAGACAAACGAAGAAACAATTGAAGCCCCAGCGAGTTTGGTGATTTCAAGATAACCGGGTTTGGTTGCGCTCTTCAGCCAAAACCCAATAAAAGAAATTAATGTCACAGCTAAGTAAACATGCCACATTCCAGTATGAAAACCTGCAAAAGGATTCACACCAACACGGTAAAGAATTTCAAGCGCGATATCAGAAACAAGCATCGCGGCAACAGGTACAAAAAGACCTTCGATTTTAGAATTGAAACGAAATGACCCAAACAATGCGACGGCTGCGATTGCGGTCATGTTTGCCGGGTGTGGTAAAACTCTGCTCAAAACTGCAAAAAGAATTAAAGAAGTAACCAACATATAGATGTAAGATTGATTGAGTCGGAAAACGGTTTATGTTTGCAAAAATAGCTTAAATGGCGATTGAAACAATAGAATCTTTCACTGAATTTAAAAACCAAATAGCGCGGGGTGACCGCGCTATTTGAGCAAAAGAATTCAAAGTTTAATTGCCTCTTTTCATTCCGTCTTCCAATCCGCCTTTGAATCTAAGACCTTGAGCACCGAAGCCGCCGATATCAAGTGTGAAATTGTCACTTGTGGTATCGCTTGAGAAGTCAACTGTGAAGTCACGATTCACACTTCTAGAGCGAGTCGAATCTCCAACAGTTACAACCCGATCCGCTTTGTAGTTTCCAGTTAATGTGCCGGAAGTCGGGCGGCTATACATTCCACGGAATCTGCGAGACATATTGACCCGAACGACTACATCTTTCAAAGACATTGTAATCACTTGGTCGGTAACTCTTTTTACTTGTCCAAACGCAACAGTATCTGTCGCTGAACGTTTATAAGGAAGGGTCGAATTGATGGTCATTGTCGTATCAGTTCCAAGAGTAATTACCCCTTCAACTTTTCCTTCTAACCCTAAAAGTTTATGACTAACAACAGGATTTTTGAAAGAACCAGAACAAGAATCAGAAACAATTTCAAATTCAATTTTATCAGCAATGGTCGAATTCACTCTTAAAAACTGTTGTCCAACCCCATTTCGGCTGTAGCGATATTTATACTGTCTTGTCCAAGCAGCGCTGCGAAGAATGTTGGAATAATTTCTCACAACGGTAACTGTCCAGTATTGCGAGGTTGAATCATAAGAGCGTCGTCGAATCAAACCGTGGCGAGTTGAGTTATTGCTATTTGAATTATTTGCAGAAATTGAAGGCATTTCTTCTTCGAAACCAAACTTAGAGCCTGAAAAAGAAGAGAAAGATGCTCCACCGTTAATGGAAAGATCGGCTAAGTCGGTGAGTTGGTCGTTTAAACCTCCGTTATCGGAACCTACTGCGCCTATTACACTTTCGGCGGCTTCGGTGGTTGCTTGTACGGAAGTATCATCGGTTGTGCTGGAAAGATTATCATCCTTACAGCTTGAGAAAGAGAAAGCGACGAAAATTGCCGCCATTATAGCCAAGAAAACTGGATTGCGTTTCATAAAAATGATGGATTAGATTGTTGAAATTGTAATTAAGATTGCTATCAGAAATCTGCGCTTTATTTTCTGTTCGTAGGGTTTGACTGACTTGAAATAGAAAGGTTTAACCCATTGGTTAAAAAAAATGACGTTGTGCGTTAGCGCACATTTCAACGCGTGAATTCTTCAACCCAAATGAGTTTTGGGGTAAAATCTGTATTAACAAAAAGAAAAGCGTTTTGTCGATATTCAATCGCTATTCTCAAAACTTCCTGAAAAGGGATTGAAAGAATAAAGAGACTTTTTTCCTCTGGCCAATTAGTGTGATTTGGAATTCCAGAAGCAGGAAAGAAGTGATAATTCAGTGAAATAATCTTTGTGAATTGTTGAAACACAAGCTCATTTTCTTGAGGCGAATGTTGGATAGAATGAGGATTTTGAGAGGTTATAAACGCGGCGGTTTTTGCTTGATTTATCTCCATAACAAGTTTGCACGCTTCATTAAACATATCGATTTCCAAATCAAATGATCCTTTCGGATGGAAAACTCGGTACCGTGTATCACGATACACCGCATCAAACAGTTCTTTTTTCGTGGGATTCATCGCTTAAATGGGCTAATCCAAAATAAAACGACATTCGTTTGGGTTGATTCCCCTTCGATACCTAAAGAAAAATCTCCGTCTTTTTTGAGGTAAGTACCAAAAATTTTATCCCAAAATGAAAGGAAACTTGAAAAGTTATGAAGGCTTTCGTGGTGATTTCGTGAATGATGAACTTGGTGCATTGGCGGTGTTACAATCAAAACGGATAAGAACTTATTTACAAATGGATTCAGAGAAATATTCGCATGATGAAATAAAATTACTGTTAGGGAGAGAAGATCATAAATCAACCAAGTGGCGGGAGGAATAGGGAATACAGCAAACAGGAGCGATCGCAAGCCGTAGGAAAAAACGATTTCAACCCAATGGAAACGAAAGGTAGAGGTCAAATTCATCGACGACTCCTCGTGGTGAAGTTTATGAAATCGCCACAAAAATTGATTGTGATGATAATATCGGTGAAGGAAATACATCATTACATCAATGGAAAGTATTCCGAAAACAAACATGATGTATATAGTTGAAGGGAGCGTCATCGTTTTTGGAGAAAGTCCTATCATTTTGAATAAATACTCCAAAATCGAGATTCCAAAAATTGATTGTAAATGGAGTGTAAGAAAAAAAAATAAAAGTGGAATTAAAGTATTAATGAGACCGATGCAAAGATTAAAAATGCGACCCTTGATACTTAGGATAAAGTTTCTTTTGGGAAAGAATATCTCAAAAATAAATAAAATGATAAAGTGAAAGGCGAGAAGTAGAAAGATGTTGAATTTGGTGAAAACGTTTGAGTTATCAAGGAAAACAAAGAATGATAGGGTGAACATAAAATTTTATTCTTGTTCCTTTGACTTTTCCTTTTTCGTTGGGGTTCCAAATTCTTGTTTTTTCCCAGAGTAAGGCTTCTTTAAGCGGTCTTTATACTTTGCTTTTTTGGAATCTTGCATTTCCTGATATGGATCGGTAGGCTCGCAAGAAGCGAGTGAGGAGGATAAAATTCCGAGAAGAAGCGCTAAAATTAGAGCGCTGATTGAGGATTGGTATCTTGGTTTCAAATTGGTCTCCATAATTAAAAACGGTTATCTTCGAAAAGACGCGTCTTCTGCTAAATCATCGTGTCGTGATTTCTTATTTAAGATATCATCAATGTAATCATCAATGGTATAAAATCCTTTCTTTCCGCCTTGCTCGCGAGACATCCATTTTGCTACTTCAATTGCGCCTTGAGCAAAACCAATTCGATTTTTAGCCTGATGAGAAATTTCAATTGAATCGAATTCTGAATCGGCGTGAAACCGATGAATGCCAAAAACTTTTCCAAGCCTCATTGAAGAAATGAGCAATTGACTCGGGTTACCTATTTCTAACAAATTAGCATCTGTAATAATTTGCTTCTTTCTCGGCATTTGTGCAAGAATTTCTTCTGCCGCTTTTAATGCGGTTCCGCTTGGATAATCAACTTTTGAATTATGATGTACTTCAGAGAGTGAAACATCAAAATGCTCAAATGATTCTAAAAGCCGCGAAGCCTGACGCACCAACCTAAAAAAAATATTGACTCCCAACGAAAAATTGGCGGCAATAAGCATACCCGAGCCGTTTCTTAAAACTCTATCTCGAACTTTAGCTTCTTCATTATTCCAACCGGTTGTTCCTACAACAATTGGTTTTTTGCTGGTCAAAAGCACGTCAATATTTTTGAGAAAAGCTTCTCGGTGAGTGGCTTCGATAATGATATCAGCCTCGGAGAATAAATCAGGTTTCAGCACTGTGTCTGAGCCGTATTTCCCAACAATGGTATGACCTTCTTTAATTGCCATTTCCTCAATGACAGAATTGAGTTTTCCTTTACCAACAAGTGAGATTTTCATTACCTTTTATCCTTTTTCTCCTAAAGCCTTCAATAAAAATGTTTTTCGGTGAATTTGTGAGCGACCCAATTTACGAATTGCATTGATATGTTCAGAAGTTGCGTAACCATAATGATGAGCAAATCCATACCCCGGATATAACTGATCGAATTCTTTCATGATTCGGTCTCTCGCTGTTTTGGCAAGAATTGAAGCTGCTGCAATCGAATAGACTCGTGAATCTCCCTTAACAACGGTTTCAAAGGGAAGAGGAAGCGCAGGACTAAACCGATTCCCATCAATAAGCAAATAACTTGGGAGCGGGCTAAGTGAAGCGATAGCTTCATTCATTGCTTGAAATGTTGCGTTCAAAATATTGATTGAATCGATGACTTCATGAGTAACCGACTTTACTGAAAAACCGTATGCCGATTCCTTTATCGCAACCTCAAGCGAAGCCCGCTCACTAATTGAAAGTTTTTTTGAGTCAGTAACATTCTTAAGAATTCCATTCGGAGAAAATCCTTTTGGAAATACTACAGCGGCTGCAACAACCGGACCTGCCAAAGGCCCTCTTCCGGCTTCATCGACGCCGCAAACAAAGTCATGTGTACGCCATAAGTGGCGTTCGAAATCGGTATCCACAATGATGTTGCTAAAAATCTCCGAAACGAGTTTCTACGAGTTCAACCAACGCTTTATCTCCCTGCTCTTTCGAAGGCGCTTTCCCGTGCCAATTTGTTCCATCGGGCATAGTTCCTTCAAGAAATGAAACTCCTTTCCCCATTACGGTATTTGCAAGGATAACCGTCGGCTTTCCTGAACCTCTGTTTTTTTTAGCTCTATCAACGGTCGAAAGAAAATCGATGATGTTATTTCCGTCGCAACCTAAAACATGCCAACCAAACGACAACCATTTTTCATGAAAGGGTTCAATCCCCATCACTTTAGAAACTTCACCATCGATTTGTTGATTGTTAAAATCAATGATGGAAATGAGATGATCAACTTTGTGATGCGATGCCGAAAGAGCTGCTTCCCAAATTTGCCCCTCTTGACACTCACCATCGCCCATTAAACAAAACACCGAGTTTTCATTTCCGCTAAGTCTAAACCCAAGCGCTGCACCGATCGCAACTGAAAGCCCTTGTCCAAGAGAGCCTGAAGCGATTCTTATACCTGCAAGCCCTGTATCTGTTGCCGGGTGCCCTTGCAGGCGAGAATTAATTTTTCTGAAAGAGGCAAGTTCAGAAATTGGAAAATATCCGCTTCGTGCAAGCGTACTATACCATACGGGAGAAATATGTCCGTTTGAAAGAAAAAGGAAATCTTGATTGGGATTGGATAAAAAGTGTTCGCGGTCGTGCTTAAGAATTTTGAAATAAAGAGCAGTGAAAATATCCGCCATTCCTAAAGAGCCACCTGTATGACCCGACTGTGAAAGCACAAGCATACGAATGATATCTCGGCGAATTTGACGAGCCATTTCTTGAAGATCTTCATTCGTATTTAGTTTTGGAACAAGATAGTCTTTGGCGAAAGGCAGTTCTTGAAGCGTTTGCATTGGATTGACCTGATAGAATAGAAAAGTCTTTAATTACGAAGGGCGATTTTATAAACATCGCGGTGAGCGAGTAAAATAAACCCAGATAGAAAAATGATGAAATAAAGCATGCTCACATTTTCAAAAAAAGGAGCAATGAGGAGCATCCCAACCGTGCCTGAAATGTTACAGAAGTGAATGTTTTTTGAATAACCCCAAGCGAGAGCCCAAACAATAATCCACGATATCGGAAGTGATAGCGCAAAAAGCACCGTTGCGCCAAAAGCGGTTGCTAAACCTCTTCCACCCTTAAAGCGAAGCCACAAAGGAAAAATGTGACCTACAACGACAAACAGTGCTGCAACGGAATTAATAAAGGCAGGACTTTCGGAATAAGCTGCTGGAAATAAATTTCGTGCAACTAAAACGGCAGCAATTCCTTTAAGCCAATCTAATATGCCAACTAAAACTCCTAAACCTTTTGATCCGGATACTTCAAAAGTATTCATTGCTCCTACATTTCCTGTCCCGAACTGCCGAATATCTTTTCCTTGACTAAACTTGAAAAGAATAAATGCAAATGGAATCGATCCAATCAAATAAGAAATCAAAATAAGTAAGGTTTGATCAGAAAGGCTCATACGATTAGAGTTCAATTAAATGTTTTGGTGCCTTTGGATAGGGATCACCTCCAAAAGCCGTGACTTCAACTATGTCTTCGATACGAATGCCGAATTCGCCCGAAAAGTAAAGGCCGGGTTCTATTGTTACTGTTGCACCAAGCGGTAAAGTCATTTTTCGATTTCTTCCCAAAATTGGATTTTCGTGAACTTGTATGCCAATACTGTGACCCAACGAATGTGTAAAAAATTTATCCAATCCTTTTGTCGAGAAATAATTTCGAACGATGGAATCTATTTCCTCACCGGTTTTATTTGGTTCGAGTGATGCAATGCCAAGCAAGTGGGCTTCAAGTACATTCTGATAGGCTTCTCGCGCTTTTTGACTTGCTTTTCCCAAGACAATTGTTCGTGTTTGATCGGAGCAATAGCCTTGATAAACGGTTCCCATATCAATCACAATCATCTCGTTAGGAAGCAAGCGTTGTTTGGTTGCTCGTGCGTGAGGGAGAGCACTTCGGGCACCGGAGGCGACAATAGGATCAAAGGAATCTTTTTCGCCACCATATTTCTTATTCCAATACGAAATTTCAGCCGCCAAATCAAGCTCTGTCATTTGAGGGGTAATCAACGAAAGTAATTTCTCAAAAACTTTATCGGTAATCGAAACTGCGGCTTTAATAAAATCTCGTTCAACCGTTGATTTCGCAGCAACCCATTCATCAAAAAACCCTATTTGTGCATTCCACTCCAATTGAGGGGTTGCTGCCTTGAGCTTTTCAAATTCAGAAACAGAAAGTTTATCTGACTGGAAACCAATCGAATGAATTGTTGCAAGCCTGCCGTTGGTGACTGAATCAACCTTTAATTCATGAGCGAGTCCTTCACTTGAAATAAATCCAAATCCTAGAAGCAACTCATTTTTTAATTGCTCTGTATATCGACCATCCGTAATAAGCCATAAGTCATTTGCATTAAGAATTACCGATGCATTTGAACCGGTAAATCCGGTCAGCCAACGAATAATTGGAATATCGGTAATTAGGAAAGCGTCAAGGTTGAGATTCCTTAATTTATTTTGAATGGCAATTCGTCGTTCATTCGCAAAATGAGCAGGCGGCGTATCCCTTTGAATTGGATGAAGTAACTCGGTATAAGCAGGCATTGAAATGAATTAACTCATGAAAAGATAAGGCTTCCAAGATTCGGAAACATTGCCTATGAATCGCTGCATAAACATAATATGATTGGGCCGAACGGGACGGCGAAAAAGATGCATCCCTGCTTGTTCAGGCGTACGATTAGCCTTTCGGTTGTTGCATTTCGTACAGGCAGTAATGAGATTTTCCCAAGTATCAGCACCTCCTTGTGATTTAGGAACCACATGATCTATGGTTAAGGGCAAGTCAACCCGCCCGCAATACTGGCATTTATTGCCATCTCTGCGTAAAATATTTCGACGCGTGAGCATAATTTTTTTGTATGGAACAGCGATAAACATCACGAGCCGTACGACGCAAGGCATTGGAAATTTTCTTGAAACGGTATGAATAAATTCATCCGGATATGAAGCGACAAGTTCCGCTTTTCCGGCGAAAATGAGAATAATCGCTTTGCGAACATCGCAAATCGTCATAGGCTCATAGCTTTGATTGAGCACGAGTACTTTTTGCCCAAGCCGGTTAATCATTGTTAGAATCTATTTTAAATTTTCCAACTCATTACATACTGTTCATCGTCGAAAAGAGCAGCTTCTTTCGTCAGAAAGAGAGGTCGAAATGTATCAACCATCACTGCATATTCTTTGGTTTCCTTTGCGCCAATACTTTTTTCAACCGTGCCGGGATGCGGCCCGTGCGGAATCCCGCCCGGATGCAAAGTCAGAGAAGCAGTATCGATACCTTTTCTACTCATAAAATTTCCATCCACGTAATATAGGACTTCGTCCGAATCAATATTACTGTGGTTATAAGGCGCCGGTATTGCAGAGGGATGGTAATCGAAAAGCCTTGGAACAAAATTACAAACCACCATTTGTGAAGTTTCAAAAACTTGATGAACCGGAGGCGGCTGGTGAATTCTTCCCGTAATCGGTTCAAAGTCGTAAATGCTAAAAGCATAGGGATAATAAAATCCATCCCAACCAACAACATCAAATGGATGACGGTCGTAATGAAATCGCGCGTAAAGCAAACCTTTTTTTACTCGGATTTCAAAATCTCCTTTTTCTTCACGTGCAAGAAGAGATTCGGGTGGGCGAAGATCGCGCTCGCAAAATGGGCTATGCTCCAAAAGTTGCCCGAACTCATTTCGGTAGCGTTTGGGTGTTTGAACAGGAGCAAGCGACTCAATAATAAAAAACCGATGGGGTACATCGGCAAACTTGAATTGATAGGTTACTCCGCGAGGAATAACCAGATAGTCGCCCTGTTTATAACGGAGTTTACCTAAGAGCGTATCCAATTCACCCTCACCCTCATGAACAAAAAGAATTTCATCGGCACTTCCATTTCGATAAAAATATTCCATCGAATTTTCGGGTAGAGCAATTGAGATAACGATGTCGCTATTAAAAAGAATCGGTGTTCGAGCGGCAAAAAAATCACCACCGCGCTTTGCGGATTTCATTCTTAAATGGTGATGGCGAAGCCGCTTCTCGTCCCAAGGGTCAAGTTTTAAAACTTCTGTTGAGCCGAGATCAGTAATATTTGTTGGTGGTGCCAAGCGATAGGCATTTGTATAAACACCGCTAAACCCTTTGGTGCTCATCAATTCCTCGGCATAAAGCGATCCGTCAGGCTTTCGAAACTGAACATGTCGTTTATGTGGAATCTCGCCAAGTTTGTGATAAAACATTTAGTGTGATTTAAAAAAATAAAATAACTCTTGAAATTTAATAAAGTCGGTTGGTTTAACGAAGAATAAGTAGTTTTTCTAATTTTTCTGCATGAAAGGCCCCATCATTGGCATGAAGGGTAACTTTGTAAAGATAAACGCCGTTTGCAAGTTCATTGCCATCGGTATCGCGACCATCCCACTCGATTTTAACTTGCGACCCACCCGAGACAAATGGCGAGTCGATTGCTTTAAGCAACCTCCCCGAAACGGAATAAATTCGAATCGTAGCGGTAAGTGAAGATGAAACCGGTGCATTATGAGTGAAAACGAAAGCAGTAGTACTTCTAAATGGGTTTGGATAATTATAGACCGCAAAAAGTGAAGGTTCAGAAGAATTCTGAACCGTAAAATTCAGAATGCGCTCGGAGGAATTATTGAATGTATCCCAAACCTTGAACTTGAGTTCGTATTTACCATCGACGAGATTTTTAAGCGGGTATCGAACCGTGCCATCGGTAAAGCTTTCCGGGGCAGATTGAAAAAATTCATTTAAGATGACGGGATTGCGTTCATCATTATTAAGTACAAGAGATATTTCTTGACCCACGCGTTGTGTGAGGTTGATTCCGTTGGGGTCTGAAACTGTTGCCAAGAAAACCGGATTTTGAGAAACTAACCCACCTGAAACAAAGCCGGGTTCATCAAATGAGACTTCAATAAATGGACCCTCGGTATCTGCGGTAGCGTTGCTATTGGTTCCAAACAAGCGAATCTGATTAAAAAAGCCTTGCGCGTTTTGGTTGAGTAAATTGCTTTGTGAATTGGCAGATTCTTGCCAAGCGGTGAGTGAAATTCGTCCTGTTCGAAGCGAATCGTAACTGATGTTTTTTGGGATTACAAAGTTAACCCGAAACTTCCCATTCTGAATATTGACAGTACCCCGATAAATGGCGGCGTTTTGAACCTCAAAGAAACTATCAAAACTGCCTGCGGCATTGTTATCTGTTCCAAGCTGGCGTGAAGCGTCGAATACAACAATTGAAGCTTTCCCATTAAATCCGGTTGAAATGGTGGAATCGATGTTGCGAATTGACCCTGAAATCGTTGCTCTTCCTAAAGCAGGAAGATTGATTACCCCTATTGGCGTGGGTGAAGTTGAATTAATCGAATCAATCGATGCTGTAATTCCACCGCCCACCAATCGCAACGCCGGGTCACCCAAAAGAAAAAACTTTTCAATATCATTTAAAAATCCGCTTGCATATAGACTAGACTTGAATCGAAAGAGAATTTCGCCTAAAGTAAAATATTGAAGATTTGAATCGCGCTCAAAGATTGAACGGAATAGAATAGGCGGATAAGCGGAACCACTTGAAATTAGGATTGAGCGGCTATTGGTGATTAAAGCGATTGCGCCACCATCTTGAAGGAGAAACATCGCCTCGCCACCACTTTGTGAATTCGGGTCGTCGGCCCGTCCAAAGTCGCAAGTGGCAGTAACTGCCAGCGTCATTCTCTTACGATTTGAAATTAAAGGTAGTGAAAATGAGGGTTCAAAAATTCGCTCTGCTGTCCATACCGTTGGATTGCCGTGACCGATGTAATTCGTGGCGACGGCACCCAAGTTAATTTGACGAATGATTTCATTGAAAGCGTCGGGACGGCGAAGTCCGCCGGTGGAGCGCTCAAATCGATAAAATCCTGAATACACTTTCACAGGATTCATATAGGGTGCGGTTGTTAGCATTTGGCTGATGGTGAATTCGCTATCAAAACAGAAGCGATTCCCATCATTTCCTTCATTGCCATTTGGGCCATCATCAGCAACAAAAATTGCACGATTTCGCCAATCCCCTTGGTCTGAGGCGGTTTCATATTCAATGATTTTATCAACAGCAAGCGCGGCATTCGAAGCTGTTTGAACAGTAATTCTCCCTATTGCAAGATCCGGGCGAATATCTTCACCATCAACGGCAACAAAAAAATCGTCGGTTGTTTGAATTTGATTGGTGTAACTAAAAAGGTTTTCTTCTGTTTGATGTGTTGGCACTTTTGAATAACCTGCGCCCAAAATATTGCGAGGATCCCAATCGCCATCGCCAAAAAGGAGAACGTGCTTGGGTTTTGCAGTTTCGCTTGGGGCATTGTCATAAAGAAACTTCACAAAATCTCTTATGGCCGTGAAATCTTGCTTACCCCCCGAAAATTCGTTAAAGATGGATTCAACCGAAACCGTTATCCCATTCAGCGCTTCAGCTCCCCATAGTGTCCGGTTTGAACGATAGTCGCGAAGTCTCTCTGCTGCCGCTTCGAAATCCTTCCCATAAACAATGATGTAATTTGGATAAGCTGATTGAGAAAGCAAAGAGAGTCCCTTTAAATTTTGATTAGCAACTGCACTGGCAGAGACTGGCCGTTTAAAGGAAATACCATCTCCGAAATACACATATTCACGGTAGGAATTCAGGAGTGATGTTGCTCGAAAACTCAAGACGCCTGAATTAAAAGTCGTTCCAGTTAGAGCAGTGATTTCAGATAAATTTGTGATGTCCCAAATTGTGCCGGATTGAGAAGCATTTCTCACTCGGTATTCAACAATGCCCGAAGCGGTTTGTCCGGTTAAAGAATTGAATTTCAGAAACCCGTTTCTTGCTTCGATTCCACGCCAGTATTGTAATTCTGCCCAGTCAGGATAGAATGTTGAAGCTGAATTTGAAGCGGAAAAATCAAGATCAAGCCTTGAGGTTTCACCGGTTATTCTGGTGGCATCAACAGTTGCATTGAGATTAAGCAAGGTTGATTCTTGATAAAATCCGCTTGGTTGAAATACGGATACTTGTCTGATTTGACGGCCATTTTCGGTTAGGGTAAAGAGTTCTGTCTGGCGGCTTTGTGCTACGGCGCGAACTCGGTAAGTAATGGGTCGATTGCGATCAATCCCCTCTGCAGATATGGTATAGGTTTGCCGCGAAAGTGTTGAACTTAAAGCACGGTCATAAAAATTTAGGCTGGTGTTAGCAAAATTCACACGGTCGTTCTCTACAAAACTTAGGGTTTGAAACGATTCCGGACTTGAGATGGGATTGCCGGTTTCTGAAGGCAAAGATAAAATCCTTTTTCCATCCTCTCCCTCAGTTGAAAGAAAAGCAAAAGCTGAATTCGATTGACGATTCAAGTAATGTGAAAGTTGATTGTTTCTGAAAACAAAACCCGAAGCACCTGTTGCATAAAACAAAATGGCATCACCATCATCAAACCGTCCATCACTTTCTCCGGTAACAAGGATGGGGATTTCACGCAAATCTTGAATTCGTGAAGTGTTTACTTTTAGATCAAGTTCTTCGGCACCATTGAAGTAAATCTTGAGTTTCCGAGGATTTAAGCCGGAGGTAGAAATTCCAATGGATTCGAGATAGGCTCTATCTAAGCGATAAATACCTTCCTCCCGAAGCTCTAAGCGAACGAATCTTCCTGTTTTTAAGACGCTTTCCCGAAAGGTGTTTTGAAGTTTTGGGATGGAGAATCGGTTGATAACGCCATAGTTAAGAAATTGAGAAAAGAAGTTGTGCTCACCTTTCACTTGTTGCGAAGAGCGATTAAAAAAAGCATTTGTAGGAGGTGAATCAACGGTGGCGTAACGGATTTTGAGTGTGATCCTTTCAATTTTTTCTAAAGTTTTTCTTTTAGGTGAAAATCGCAAAGGAGAGATGATTACGCTTATTGACGGGTATCCACGAACGATTTCAACCTTTCCAACTTGAACCGGTGAAACAAACGACTCCAAATTGTATTTATTTCCTTGGTTGTAAGAAATAGAGCCACTTTTAAAATTTTCAAATGGAATCGGAACAAGTGTTGTGTTTTGAAGGGAAACAGATTTTATTTCAAGAATCTCAACTGTTGGATTTGCCATCGAAGGTAATAAAAGTGGGACGATACGGCTTGGGGATTTTGGGTCACCGGGCTCACCAAGTGTGACACCATTGAGAAATTGATACTCTTGAAATGTAACTCCCCCCGATTGAATAATTGTGGCTTGACCATTCTTTTCCCATTGAGGGATAAATGAAAAAATGATTTCGTTTTGATTTTGAGAAAGAACCGTGATGTCTTTAGTTGAAGCAATCTTTGGCTGTGAATATGCGGTATGACCAAAAAGAAAAAGGATGGAAAAAAGTAATCGGATTGAATCAAAAAATTCAACTGAATTGATGTTACAATGACGAACATCATAACGAATTCGATAGATAAAGTCTTTGAATTTGAAAAGGGAGAAATGGCACAGAACGGTCATAACCGAATTACGATTCCGATTGATTTTGATGATAAAGTAAAATTTAATATAGCACCCCCGTTGTGTGAGGACAAGTATTGAATTTTCTCTTTTTCAATTGAAAAAAACAGAATTAAATCCTTAATGAAATTGGCTAACTTTCAGGAGAAAAAAAATGAAAGGAGTTAACCAATGCCGCCATATTCCCAATTTCCCAATAAAACCAATGGTGATAAAGACTATTCGCCTGTGAAAACACTCATCCCCAATAAGCCAAATGAAACACTTTGCAGCAGTTGTGGGCTTTGTCATATCAGAACTTGGCCTGTAAAGGAAAGCTTTGAAAGTTGTGTTTTTGAAAACGGATGGCTTTCGGGTGAGGCTCAGCTTTTTGGGCGAAGTCGATCACTTTCTGATGAAAAGGGCAATCAAGATGAATTGCGTTTTGGAATTTATAAGAAGCGCTTTATTGCCAGAATGAAAAAGCCGGTTGCAGAATCTCAATGGAGTGGGATCATCACCTCAATCGCGACAAAGGCACTGAGCTCAGGACTTATCGAGGGTGTGGTAACACTTCACAGAAGCAAAGCGGATTTCTTTTTCCCGGAACCTGTACTAGCCACAAACCTTGAGGATATTCAAAAAGCAAAAGGAAATAAACCGGTGATTTCACCCGTATTAAAGAGCCTCGAAACGGCTTACGAAAAGGGGTTCAAAAAATTACTTGTTATCGGTGCAAGCTGTCATATTCATGTCTTGAGAGATTTTCAAAAACGACATCCTTATCTCAGAGACATTGAAATTTATACTGTAGGTATTCCCTGTGTGGATAACATCAAGCCAAAAAATCTTCGGTGGATTCTTTCAAAAATTTCCCACAACCATCAAACGGTCAATCATTATGAATTTATGCAGGATTTCACGGTTCACTTAAAGCATCACGATGGCGAGTTAGAAAAAGTTCCTTATTTCAGTTTACCTCAAGAATTAACCCAGACCGATGTTTTTGCTCCAAGTTGTCTCTCATGTTTCGATTACTTTAACAGCCTTTCTGATATTACGGTAGGTTATGCCGGTGCACCGCTTGTGGGAAATGAAAAGCTTCAATGGGTATTTCTTCGAACTGAGAAAGGTGAAGCTTTATTGAATCTCATTGAAACTGAATTGGAGATTTTTCCGGAAGTAAGTGGAGGGAATCGAAAAGAGGCTGTGAAAGAGGGAATTAAAGCATTTATCAATCGATTACATTCAGATAAAATTGAATCGGGAAGAAAAATACCGATTTGGGCGGGGATGCTGCTCGCAAAACTCTTTCAAAAAATCGGGGTGAAAGGGGTGGAATTTGCTCGGTACTCAGTGGATTATCATTTAATTCGAAATTATTTTTTCGTGAAAAAAAATTATCCCGAGAAATTGAAATCGCTTATCCCGCCAAATGTCTATGTGATTTTGAAGGAATACGGCTTTGAGAATGAAAAAAGCTCCTAATACTTGATTTGAGATGATCGAAAAAATAGGTTGCTTAATCAAACAAAATTTCTCTTGAATCGATAACGCTGCCGTATTGGCATAAAAGTTTGTAGGTAAAACCTCCGCCGCTCTTAATTCGAATCGGACAGCCGTAACAAATGCCGATTCCGCAACCCATTGTTGATTCAATTGAGACTTCGCAAGGTATTGAGTTTTCGTTACACAAATTCGAGAGTGCCGAAAGCATCGGGTTTGGACCGCAAGAAAATACGCGAAGTTTTTCACCGTCAAATTTTGGAAGCATTGAACTAAAGAGTTGAACGCTGTTTCCCTTGAATCCCTTGCTGCCATCGTCTGTGGCAACGGAAATATTACTTAGTCCTTTTTCTATAATTTCGGATGCATTTCTTGCGCCAATAATGTTTACTACTTTTTTGCCAAGCTTAAGAAGGGTTTCTTCTAAAAGAGCCATCGGCGCAACACCAATTCCGCCCGAAATCAAAACTGCTGTATCAAAGTCGTTTTTATCGTAACCAAAAGTATTTCCAAGTGGGGCAAGCGTTTGCAGCCGGTCTCCTTTTTTGCAACGGTAAATCAGGTCTGTTCCAATGCCAACGCGTTTGCTCATAATTTCAATGGTTTCTCCCGAAATGGAATGAATTGAAAAGGGACGACGAAGCAAAGGAGTTAAGCTATCGGAAACCTTGATTTCTAAAAATTGCCCTGCCTTTAAGGCTTTTGAAAATGTTGGGGCATGAAGCGAAACTACATTTATGCTTTCGGTAAGGTGATGATTTTCAAGGACTTCTAAAAGCTCATCTGTCGGATTAGGCGACTCTGTCATGATAAAGAAAATTGATTTGAAAGAGTGCAAAGAAAACCAATTAAACGGGGATAGACAAGTTCACTTTTTTGGATTCTGTCTTTGTGGCGGATTTGATTTTTGCTGAGTTTGAGAAGGAAGAGAAAATAGTGACTTTGATTGAGCGGTATCTGGCGTGCTTCTTTCCGGTTTTGATGGAGAAGAAGGGAGAATTGCCGGAGAAATTGAACCCGGCGGCTTTACTGAATTTTCCTTGTTAGGTAATGATGAACTTTTTAACGAATCGTTTAATGGAATAAAATTTGGTGCTTTTGAAGAATCAGAAGAAGTAGGTTTGATTGATTTGCTGCTATCAATTCCATTTAAATAGGCTTCCCAAATCTTCAATTTTTCAGAAATCGTATTGAATTCAGGTGAATCGGGAAAGCGAGAAGCAAGCAACTGATATTCAGTCAATGCTGAGTCACGATTTCGAAGTTCGGTTTCAAAGAGATATCCTTTTGCTAAAATGGCTTTGGGAATAAAACTTGATTTCGGAAAAAAAGATTGTAGGGAATCAAGCAATTGAAAAGCTCTTTTTGCATTTCGGTCATTGGTCGCTTCGACTGCTTTGGCGTATAAAGCCTCGTCAGGCTTGATTTCTGAAAGCATCGGGAGATTATAAAACACGCGTATCCGATTGGAATATCTTCCCTTCGGGTAAGATTTAAGGATAATTTGAAACAGAGAATCTTGAACCACTGCGTTATTCATTGAGCGATAAACATCTGAGAGTGAAAAAAGACAAGTCTCTTTAAGGCGTGAAACAGCCATTGCAAGACTATCCGGAAATTTTCTTTCCTCCTCAGTGCATTTTTTTACTGTAAACTTGTACCAGTAAATCGCAGAATCTGGAATGGGGAGCGTAAAATGGAAAAATGAAGCAATCTCAGAATAGCGGTTCAGAAGTTCGAATTTATAATTATAAAGTGTTGAAGTATCCGGCGCAGTTTTGTAGGTTTTTCTTTCCTTAGATCTCAAAACGAGCTGATTGCCAACGGAAGCAATTTCATTGAACGCATCACGAAAACCCATTGATACAAAAAATGTTCTTCGATATTCAAAGCGTTTACGGCGATTAAGGAGCGATGAGGTGCCTTGGGTTAGTGCCAAGGAATCTTGAATACGCTTGGCTTCTTTAAGGCTATCGACCATTTTACTCTCTTTCGTTACAGCAACAACGCCCAATTGTATGGTGCTGTCAAGAGTTCCGATAGTTTCATAGAGCCAAAGAATTTTTTCAACGCGTTCGGAAGCTATTTTCGCTTCTTGCGCGATTTCGCCTTGTGGGTACTGAACTCGCGCTGTGTCGTAAAGAGCTTTGGCTGCTTCATAATCACGAGAGATTTCTTGGCGAATTCGACCCAACCTAAAAAAACTCTTTGCAGCAGATTCAGTTCGCGGGCTTTTTCGAATAATTTCAAGATAGAGATTGATTGAAACACCTAAACGCTCAATCTGTGTGTAACACTCGGCGAGTTCGTAGCGGATATCACCAAATTTTTCGAAGTTCTTATCGTCTCCAAGCATATCCTCAAATACACGGATGGCTTCATCATAGACCTTTTGTTCGCGGAGATCGATGCCATAACTTAGTTCTGCGGTGTACTTTAAATCAAAATTTGGGTCGAGCGTTAAGATGAGTTTGTACGACTCAGCAGCCTTTTTGAAATCACCGATTTGATCATAAACCCGGGCGAGCACAAAAGCTGCTCGTGCACGCAAATCGTAATCTTTCACCAACGGTATTCCCAATTCTATTTGCCTCGTGGTTTCTGCAAAATCGTTATCGGACAATGCTAACTGTGCTAAGACAAAATGTGCCTCCCCACGAACATTAGGCGAGCTCTTTTCGGATAAAATCACAGAACCTAAAACTGCTCGAGCTTCTTCAAAAATCTGCATAGCTGCAAGGGTTCTGCCATACCAAAAAGTTGCCTCATCAACAACATCGCCTTCAGGATAATTAGAAAGTATTTCCTTAAACTTTCGTTCAGCCGGTTGAAATTCTTTTTGATGGTAGTAAGCTTTTCCTAAAAGAAGGAGCGCATCATCCGAGAGATCGCTTGCTGCATGCGCTTGCAATACAATCGAGGTTTTTCGAATGACATTATCAAAAAATTGCTTTCCTGAAGCAGCATTTTCGAGAGATGGAAAAATGGTGAGCTTTGCTTTTTTTGAATAGTCTTGTGTTGTCCGAATTGCAATAATCCCACGCTCATATTCAAGTTTGGCGTTATGGAAGGCGTTAAAGTAGCCAGTAAAATTATGATAAACCTTCCCCATAATGCTGTCATCTGTGCTTTCACAAGACAAGAGAGAGAGAACGAAAATCAAGTAACCTGCTCCCGAATACATTCGAAAAGCATTTTTTGAAAACCGAGTGTTACAGCGTTTAACTAGATTCACTTATCCTGATGCAAAAGCAAAATGAAGGGATGAAAAAATTTAAGATTTAAGTTAACACACCGCAATCAAAGAAAAGAGGGTTAAATGGGTGTAAAAACCAATTGAGATTTTAGGCCGATTCTTAAGGGGGGAAGCCGACTTAAACTTTTTGAAAATTGATTAAAGATTACTTCCTGCTTCTTCCTGAAATGCATGAAGTTGAAGCGATTTCAAAGTCACATAACGAAGTACCGCTTCATGTGTTGATTTCAAGATCACTTTGGGAGCCAGTCCGGCATCAAAGGCCTCCTTCCAACGCGATGCACATAAACACCATTTGTCACCCGACTTTAATCCCGGAAATCGGTATTCCGGGCGTGGGGTAGAAAGGTCGTTTCCCATTGCACGCGAAAATTTTAGGAATTCATCGGTCATAATCGCACAAACCACATGTTTCCCGCGGTCATCGGGTCCGGTTTGGCAAAACCCATCTCTATAATAACCGGTTAAAGGTGAAGTGCAGCAGCATTCAAGTTCGCCGCCCATTACATTTTTTGCTTTTGCTAGTGACATAGGGTTTAGCTGTAGGTTAATAGGTTTTCTTTTCAGATTCAGCTGCTTTTGATAAACGCACTGCCTCATTGATACCTTTTGGCTCGAATGATTTAGGCATCTGTTTCAAGGGATGTTTCGTTGCTAAACGATTGAAAAAAGGGTTGGATTCCGGATGTTCCTTATAGAGTAATGAGGTTTTAAACCCTTCTGCTAATGACTCTAAAAGATAAGAACGCTTGAATGGTTTTATAAGGTACTTATAAATATTGACTTGATTAACCAATTTCATCGCAACCTCTGCATCCTGACTATCAGTGAGAATAATAATCACAAGGTGGGGATGAGTATATTTAACGGCTCCAATAAAGTCGTTAAATTGAAAGCCTGAATCCCCCGAAAATACTTCTGTCACCAGAATTGAAATAGGCCGCTGAACAATGACTTCATACGCTTGAAGTGCACTTGTAAATGAATGAAGGGAAAAGTTGGAAGAAAGGAGTTCTTGAAAGGCGCTGAGATGTTTCGGGTTTTGATCAATAAAAACAATTTCCGGCTTAATTTTTTTGATTGAAGAATCAAGAACTTTGGAGGGTGAATGAATTACATCGAGTTTTTCATTCTGGAATTGATGATTTATCCGCTCTTTTGTTGCTTCAACCGCTTTGCTCCGTGCATTTCTTGAATATTCAATTCCAAGCTCAACGGTACTAATCAATCGCTCTCGATTCCAAGGTTTCATGATGTAGCGAAATATTTCTCCATTATTGACTGAAGAAATAGTGGCATCAAGATCGGAGTAACCGGTGAGCAAAATTCGCGTTGTGTTAGGAGACATCACCTTTGCTTTTGCAAGAAATTCAGATCCGGTCATTTTAGGCATCCGTTGATCGGAAATAATGACATCAATATCTTTGTTCTTTTCAAGGATTTGAATGGCATCGAATCCGTTTGATGCCTTGAAGATGGTAAACTCTTCAAAAAGATAGGTGAGGGTCTGAAGCATATATTCCTCATCATCAACAATTAATAAGCGCCCTTTTTGCAAAATAGAAGAATGAATGAATTGTGAATGAAAAAGGAATATTTATGAGGGTTAAATACTTACTTTTTAGAAGACTTTAATAGCTCAGAAAGCTTTTCACGCTCTTCAGGAGACATTTTCTTTACCTTGTCTTCTACAGAATCTTCTTCAAGTGATTTATTGAATTCTTCTTCAAGACCGGTTTGCGCACGCTTAAATTCGTTGATGCTCTTTCCTAATCCACGTGCCAACTCGGGAAGTTTTTTTGCACCGAAAAAAAGCAACGCGATAAGAAGGATAATAATCAGCTCTTGTCCACCCAATCCGAACATAGTTGTAAACTTTTGGTAAAAATTAATAATTGATTAACCTTAAAATACAAAACAAGTCCTTTCAAATTACAGCCCTGAGAGATTTTTACAAGTAAAAATTTTGGTACGGAAGAAATCAAGGAAGTTTCCTACGATTCCAATATCTTCGCGAAGTTTTCACTTTAGTAAACAGGGTGCTTGCCTTAAGAATTTAGTCGCTACGAAATGTTAGGGATGATAATCAATCACATTTCAAGATTGTTTAACCTTGAAATGGCCTTTTTTCGCCTTTGTTTTACGAGGGAATTGCAATTCCGAGCCAATTTCATTCTCATTTTTTTTATGGATGTGGTTTGGTACGGAGTGAATTGGTTGTTTTTCGAGATAATTTACCTTAATACGGAAAGTATTGCCGGGTATAATCGAGAGGAAGTCCTGTTCTTTATCGCCACAACGTTTGTGATTGATGGAATAGATATGACTTTCTTTGCCTCATCAATGTGGATGCTTCCCGATGCGGTTCGTAAAGGCGATTTTGATTTAATGCTCTCAAAACCGGTTTCACCGTTAGTTTATGCAACAATGCGCAATGTGTCTTTGGGCTCCTTGTTAGACACAATTCTCGCCTTTCTCATATTAGGATATGCTTGGAGTCAGTTAAACATTGTCCCTTCAGGTTTTGAAGTCGTTGCT
The DNA here is from genome assembly GCA_033763895.1 of Chloroherpetonaceae bacterium. Lineage (NCBI taxonomy): Bacteria > Pseudomonadati > Chlorobiota > Chlorobiia > Chlorobiales > Chloroherpetonaceae > Chloroherpetonaceae bacterium. Next base: position 352,139 of record JANRJQ010000010.1, read on the forward strand.
TACATTTGCTTGCTTCTTTCAGGCCTTGCGATTATATACTCATTGCAACTCTTTTTCTCTGCGCTCAGTTTTATTTTCGTTGGTCACGGCAGCGGTTTAAATATGATGTTTCATCATCTCTATCAATTTGCAATGAGACCCGAGGCCATTTATAAGGGCGGGTTAAGATTTTTCTTGCTGTTTTTATTACCAATGATTGTCATTTCTGCTCTTCCGGCAAGAGTCATCATAAAAGGATTTGAACCGGAAAATTTTATACTTTCTTTGGCTGTTTCAATAGCATTTTTTTTTGGGGTTCGCGCTTTTTTTTATTGGGCGCTTCGCCGATATGAGAGTGCTTCAAGTTAGTTAAGATTTACTTTTTACTAAACACCAATCAATCCAATGGCAGTTCAATTAGATTCTCAAGTAAAAGCAATGATTTCATTGCTTGATGATGATGACGAAAGCATCTTTAATGTTGTATCCCAAAAACTTTTACCGCTTGCAGGTACAGATAAGCCTGAAGCAGCAGAAATCCTCAAACTGATTTTAGAAAAAAAGAATGAATCGAAGGAGCGGGTGCAAATTCGCATTGATAACTTTATTGATAAACTTCAATTTGAAAAATTGAAATCAAAGTTCAATGCAGCTTTGATGGAAAATGCTTCGATTGAAGATTTTTCTTTCCTAATTGCTCAAATCGGTTTTCCGGAACTTGAAGTTAAAAAGTATCGTGAAGAATTGAACCGCTTGGAAAGTGTCTTGCGCCTTGATTTTGCGGGAAATCGCGATATGACCGATATCGATAAAATCATTATGATTAGTGTTGTCCTTTTTGAGCGTGAAGGATATCGCGGGAATTCAGGAGCCTATTATGAACCTGATAATAGTTATCTCAACCGTGTGATGGATCGCAAACTTGGAATCCCAATCAGCTTAGGAGCCGTTTTTCTTGCTTTAACAGATCGGCTCGGGATTCCTGTTTTTGGGGTCAATATGCCTTCGCATTTTATGCTAAAATATGAACAGAAAAAGTTTGGGCCTGAGATTTATGAGATTTTTATCGATCCGTTTAATCAAGGGAGAATTCTTGAAAAGCAAGATTGTATCCGTTTCTTAACGAATTCCGGTTATGGCTTTGTGGAACAATACCTTGCAAAGGCTCAAACCATCGATATTGTTGAGCGCATGCTGAATAATCTCCGCAACAGTTACACCGAATTAAGCCTTTCTTCTAAAGTCATTTTAATAGAACGCTACTTGGATCTCATTCGTGAGTTTCGTGGTGATGAAATGAGTCAAGACGACGGCGCTTTAGGCTTAAGCGAATCAGATAGCGATTTGGATGAACCGGAGGAATAAGATTCACTTCAATGACACATAATTCTTGTATTTCGAATGCAGCAAAAATTGCTGTCCTTTTTATTTTTTTGCTATTCAATCCATCTTTCGCGCAATCGCAAACTCTCGAAAGCAAATGGCGATATGAACTTTCGTCACCCCTATTTCGCCCACTTCTTGCCGACAACAAAGAGCCGAGAATAGGGGTAACCAACTATCTCGAGGGCAACCAATTGCTTTTGGATATTGGCGCCACAACGGATTTGGTTGAATATGAAACAGCTAAAATTTATGAAGGTGATACATTGCTTACCACCTATGCTTTTGGAGCCGATTTTGGAACATTTTCGTTACTACGCAAAGATCCTAATTTTAAGTTTCCTGTTGAAGCCGCCGATTATATTTTTGGCTTTTATTTGAGCTTTCAACGTCCTTTAGGTGATTTTTTTGGTGAAGAAACATATCTCTCCGCAAGGCTTCGGGTCTCACATATCTCTGCTCATTTAATTGATGGTAGCTATGACAATACCCTTGGTGTATGGCGAAATGGCGAACCCCCGTTTGTTTTCAGCCGTGAATTCATCAATCTTGTATTGGGTTATGGGTCAGATTTGTTCCGGTTCTATTTGGGCTACGAGTTTCTGATTCATACAATTCCGAATGGCTTTTCAGCTCATAGCTTTCAGGCCGGTTTGGAGCATCTCGTTCCTAATCTTGCAGGTACAGGCGTTTCTCCTTTTGTGGCGGTCGATTTCAAACTTACGCCGGTTTGGCGACGAGAAATCCAAATGACACAAGGATTAGCTGGCACAACCAGTGTCATGATTGGGGCAAAAACTGGCGACATTGGTAAACGTGGGATTCGCTTGTTTTACAATTATGTTGGTGGGAATGGATGGCGAGGAATGTATCGAACGGAAAGCGTAGAATATCATAGCCTTGGGTTTATAATCGACCTGTAGCAAGCGAGTATGTCCTAAGCTTTTTGAAGTGAAATTTCGAAACGACTTAATATTAAAATTCAGGGTCTAAACCGTGCATCACAGCACACATTCGACATATTTTTTTAGACTCGTGTTTCATAAACCATTGTTTTTTGGCGTTGAACCATAAATCACAATCGTCTTCTTCACACTTCTGAAATCCGATATCTTCAGCAAATTGATGAATCATTTCAAGTGTCACATCACCGCTTATGGGATTCCCTTTGAGCGACTGTTCTTCAATAAGTGCAGCTTTGATAACACCAATGCTGGCAACAGTTTTGAAAAGCTGTAATCGCTCTAACGCTGTGTATTTATTTGGCTGGAACATAAATTCTCGATAATCTCAGATTATAGAAATGTTCAAAATCAAGTGAAAAATGAATGGCTGAAGAAGTTTTAACAACGAATGAAATAAGCAAAGAGAAGCTTTTAACGTTCTCAAATGCGTTAAGTGTTCTTAGAGTGGTGTGCGTTCCTTTTTTTATTTGGTCACATCAAGCAGGAGAAAATTCGCTTGCAATGATCATTTTTGCGATTGCCGTTGCAAGTGATTGGTTTGACGGGAAAGTGGCTCGATGGACAAACACGGTTTCTGATTTAGGAAAAATCTTAGACCCTTTAGCCGATAAAATCACCGGTATTCTCGTGGCCGGTTATGCCGCATACATTAATGAGATACCGTTTTGGTTTCTTTTTCTCTTGGTTATTCGCGATGGTCTTATTTTCAGTGGAGGAATTTATGCGAAAAGAAAAAAGCATTTAATTACCACTTCGCTTTGGGCGGGAAAAGTAGCGGTAGGTTTTCTTGCAGGGATGCTCGCCGCGGCACTCTGGCGAGAACCATTTTTTGACCCATATCTCTCAAGGGTTTTTGTAAGAGATGCTTGTATGTGGATTTCGCTTTTTTTATTGCTTTATTCCTTCGGTCAATATGCTGTTCGCTTTTACGATATTTTGAAAGGGAAGCCAGTTAAAATGCTTTAGTTCTAACCATTAATTTTGAGTTGAAATGTTGGTAAAAGATATTCTAGAAAAAAATAAGGTTTCGTTCAGTTTTGAATTCTTTCCTCCCAAGCAAGATGCAGATTGGGATAAGCTTTTTCATAATATTGCGGAATTGATGTCATTACGACCGGCATATGTCAGTGTTACATATGGCGCTGGTGGAAGCACGCGAGACCGCACGCACAATTTGGTCGTGCGCCTTCAAAATGAAACCAATCTTACTGTTGTCTCTCACCTGACAACTGTTGGCGCAAGAGAAGAAGACATTTTTGATATTCTTAAGCGTTATGATGAAAACAATGTTCACAACATTTTAGCCTTACGTGGAGACCCGCCAAAAGGTCAAATTGAAAATAGCAATCCCCATCAAAGCTTTAAATATGCCGCCGAGCTCGTGATGTTCATAAAAAAGAATTTTCCTTCGATGGGCGTTGCCGTAGCAGGTTTTCCAGAAGGCCACCCTGCAACACCAAATAGATTAAAGGAAATTGACTTTTTAAAAGCAAAAGTTGATGCAGGTGCGGACTATATCGTTACTCAACTTTTTTTTGATAACTACGAGTTTTATGACTTCTGCGAGCGCTGTGATCTTGCCGGAATCAAGGTTCCAATTGTAGCAGGGATAATGCCCATCGTAGGTCGCTCCAATATGCAACGGATGGCTGAGCTTTCTCCCGGAACACGTTTTCCGGCAAAATTATTGAAAGCCATAGGGCGTGTCAGTGATTCAGATGTTGAAAAGGTTGGTCTTCATTGGGCAACCGAGCAAGTTAATGACCTCTTAAATAATGATGTAAGAGGGATTCATTTCTATACACTTAATAGCTCAAAATCTACACTCAAGATTTGTGAAACATTAGGGCTCGCTTCGCAAAAAACAGAAGTCGTATAAAGTAGTCGTATAAAATTAATAACTGGTAATAATAACCTTCCTCATTAAGGCTCAAGCGCAGTTTTAGGTTGGTTTTGAAGGCTATCGGTTGGGTTGATGCGTCTCGAAGAATCAGGCGAAGCTTGAAGCAAAGCTTTATTTTCTTTGCGCTGAGGTTCTTCACCGAGTAAACCAAATAAGGTTTGAACATATGTTCCCCAACGGTCAAAAAATTCATTCCAACTTCGAAAGTTTTCTCGATAACCAACACTAAACCCCCATACCGTTGGATTGACTTGGGCAAGCGTATTGAATTGAGCTGCATTTTCAGCTCGGTAAGCTTCAAATACAATGCTTCGGCTAAATTGATATTCCAATCGTTGAGTATTACTACTTCTTAAATTTTGATTTAGATTCTGAGGGTCATTCGGGTTCTCTGATGTTTGGGTTTGATTTGTAGCGCTTCCTAAGTTTGAAGCCGCGCCAACAAACGTCAGTTTTCCACCGGTGCCCGGAATGCTGTAAGCTAGCGATAAATCGAGACCACTGATTCCGCCTTGCGCATCGCGGCCAATCCCGACATTAATGGATTGAATTCCTGCGATCTTTGAAGTCAATCTTGAAAGCTGCGCAGAAAGCAAACCGGCACTTGCTGTAAGACCGGCGCCAGCAAAAGCGCCTTGTATGGCATTTCCTAAACTCACTTGTGAGAGTTCGCCGGGTTTGGCATACCACTGCCGTGCATAAAGTAAAAGCACGAAATTCGGAAATGCGTAAGGGTCATCAGTCCCTTCAAGGGTTGAGTTTGGCTCCTTATAGAGTATCTCAGTAGCTTGGGCACTATTTTCGCGTAAGCTGTAACCACTTTTAACATCGGGGCTCATAATCGTACCTAAAATTTTCAACGAGAGAGAGACAAAGTCAATGACATCTGCAGCGTTCTTTTTTCCGGGAATTCTTAGAATTTCCGAGTAGCCCGCATTGATATCCAATTTTGCATCTAAAAAGCTGCCACTTTCCCAATAAATGCGACTTCCGGGGCGGATATCAAATCGCGTGCTGTAAAAGTCATAAGTTCCTCCAGAGACTATTGCATCGCCATAAACGGTATAAACCCCGCTTTTCTTTTGAATCCGTAGCCTTAACTGATCAAGATTTGCGCTAAGACTTTCGCTGATGAGCCGGTTAAAGATCATTGCATAACTAAATCGTTGGCTAGATTGAAGGGTGAGATTCATTTCCAAAAGATCCAAAAATGTCGGTTGATATGCGATGACCTTCGACTCTGAAAAAAATGTTTCAGAGCCTGTTTGAATACCAAGATTTAGGGTAGGATCTTCAGGCGGTTTTGGTTTAATAAGCGTATCCTCAACAAAAACAGTCGAGATAAATTTATTTGCTTCTGCAAATTCTTGAGAAACCACAGAGCCGGAGCGATACTGGGTGAGGTCACTCTCTCCAAGGGTGACTGTGCCGGTCAAATAAGGCTGGTCTAGCGTTCCGGATAAACGTATGTTATCGGTAGAACCTCGAATAACCCCAAAATAATCGGAGCCTTTTGAATCAGGCTTTTGCATTAAAGTGAAATTTCTTGCAATCGCGGAAATCGTTATGTTTTTGGGAGAAAAAAAGTCGAGTTCCAATTTGCCATTAAGAAACGCATACCCCCCGGCATCATCGTCAAGTCTAAGTCGGTTCCAATCAATTAAGTCGGGAGTAATTCGAACTTCTCCATTAAATACATAGGGCGTTTCGGTTCCATAAATTACACTTCGAACATCGGTCAGCATGCATAAAAGTGAAATGGATAATTTCTTTGAACTTCCGCCAAATTCTCCATCGAGCCTGATATCTCCGGTCGTATTTGTCAAAAAGGGCATAAAAAATTCGAGAATTTTTGCATCGATATCTGTTGATGATAGTTGCCCTTTAACAGGTTTATCTGGCAAGCGATCTTCAACTTCAACCATTTGAAGATTTATGGGAAACTCCAAATTACCGATGATATGATTTTTTCGATATCGTTTCGATGAAGGTGAGGGAATCAAATTTGAATCAACATTAGCCTTAAAATTTAATGCAAGAATTTCCTTGGAATAATTGCCGTCAATGGAAAGATTCCCAATATCAATTGTCTCATAACTGAAATCATTTAGTGAAGAGCGGAGCTTGATGATTGGGCTATTTAAATTCCCCTCGATATTTAGATCAAGATTGATTGCGCCTTCCAAGCGGGTATCGGGGTTTTCAAAGACAAATTGACGGATATCTGAAAGAAGGAAATTTTGAATTGAGACATTGATTTTACCATTACCGGTGCTTTCTAAAGTCCCATCGATAAAAATTTTCTGATTATTGTTTTGAAGCTCAAAATTTTTGAATTGAATGGCATTTGATCCAACCTCGGCGTGAGCTCCCGGTTTCATCTCCCAAAGATAGTCACGAGTGGCAAAAGAGAAATTGGAGATGTCAAGGATATAAAATCCTCGCTGAAATTTACCAGTTGCAATAAGGTCAATAAGTCCGTTGGTATTGGCATTGGTTGAGCGAAGGTTGATTCCAAATCCTGTACTATCATATCGAATTCCGAAGTTGCTTCGAAAAAAATCTTGATTGACCGACGAGGCACGGAAGGCATCTCCTCGAAAACGCACTGACGGGTAAAAGCGAAGTGTTGAAGAATCAATTGCGACCAATGTATCTCTGTAGAGAGATGTCCCGCGTAGCCTCCGAATATCAAAAAGCCTTGCATAACCGGCAGAGTCAATTTGTAGATTCGAATTTATGGTCAGAGACCGAGTGGTTGTGATAAATTTACCGGTCAACTTCCCTGAGGCATTGAAAGCTTCAGCCTTGAAAACAGGAGCCAATTCCGAAATACTTTTTAGCTTTAATGAATAATCAAAGTATAAATCTGGGTAAACAGAAACCGAGGAAATTTCAATCGGTGGAGAGTTCTTTTGTTTTGGGTCAGAAGCGGGAATGGTATAGTTTAATTCTGAAATCAGGCTGGAATATCGACTGCTGCTGGTATCACTGGTGCCGTAAAATTGATTGCTTTCAATTTCTGCACTGAGTTTACGTGTTTCGAAATCAATAATCGAAAACAGAGATTCTAAATCAAAATGCCCGTCGATTTCTGCATCGGCAAGGCTGCTACGCAAAGAAAGGCTCGCATCACCCTGATTTTGTAGGAGAATGAGTGTCGCCGTTGTCCCGCTAGGAAAAACGAGTTTACCAAAACGGGAGGTGTCAAAGGTTAGACTTGCATTGAGAGAGATATCTTTAAGTGTAAAATTTTCACCATTGATTTCGTAACGGAATGAAAGATCTGTAGAAAGTGAATCATTCATCAACCATTTTCCCAAAGAAAGATGAAGAAATGATCCATCAAAAGAAAATTTTGGTTTCGAAGGCTCTTGGAAATTAATTTCGCTGAGAAGAGAAACCTCTTCTTTTCCTGAGTTCAAAGTTAGATTGGCAGAAAGAAGTCTCTTTTCATATTCAATCGTAACCATAGCTGTATCGATTTGACGGCCTAAGAAGGTTGAAGATTGAATTTGCAGATAACTGAAAAGCTCGAGAGTTTGAGCCGAATATCCGCTTCCAGAAAACCGTCCTTTACAGTTAAGATTCGTAGTGTAAACCTCACTTTTCAAAAGGCTCGATAAATCCAATTGACCCACTTCAAATGACCCTGAAAAATTTCGTTTAAGACTATCTGAGGGGTTTAAAACTTCGAGTACACCGTTTACCTTTCCGATTTCAGTTACGACATTGAATGCCGAGGTCACTGAATTTTTTGTTCCTTTAGCGGATCCAGTAAATCTCACAATTCCTATTTCAGGAGCATTTGATAAATCAAAGCGGGGAAACTGTTGAGCAAGATTCTGAATATCAATCAAGCCTTCTGCTTTATCGAAAGAAAATGAAAGGAGTAATGGGTCAAGAGGATTTAGAATTTCACCGGTTAAATCGACCTTGGTATCTCCAACTTTAGCGTTAAATCGAGATATTGAAATGGAATCTGTGTTTCCCCCACCTTTCAAATAAAAACTGCAAGTGCCTTGCATTCCATAGAGAAAAGGAAAAAAGGGTTTGAATTCTGAAATATGAAATTGACTTGATTTCAATTCAAGAGTAAAAAGAGGTTTCGAATTGATTCTTCCTAAAGAATCTGAATGGGTATCAGAGTCTGAACCTAAAATTGGAAATCGAGAGAGGCTTGATGAAAATGAAATATCTGTAGAATTGGTTTTCATCATAAATGCGATCAAATCGAGGCGCGTAGCACCAAGAGAAAAGAAACCGCTTCCTTCATTGAGTTCAAATCCTGTTTGATGAATCTGGAAAGAAAGGTGGTTCAGCATGCCGGAAATCAATTCACGGTCAGTTTCAGCACTGAGTGAAAGTGAAAGCCGAGAGAAGTGAATGTCCTCAAGATTGATAGGCTCAATCCCCTCGCTTCGAAGTTGAGCGGCATCTTCACCTGATGGCGCAAGACTTAGCCTTCGGTGCCACAACAGCTCGCCATTCGTAATTGTAATGGCCTTAAACTTCATTTTCGGTAATTCACTTTTTCCGGTATCTGGCTTTATCAGCGAACTAAAATTGAAGTCTCCATTTTTCAATTGAATCAACCGCACCATTGGAGCGTGAAGTGAAATCTCTTCAATGATGACGGTTTTCCCCTCATGTAAAAGTGCATTATTCAAAACATCAAAAAAATCAAGTTTCAAGGTGATTTTTTCTGCGCTAATGGTCGGGTTCTTATCGGATGGTAACGTTAGGCGAGGTTCTTCAAGTACAACTTCAAACGGAAATCGTATCTGAAGTTTCCAAATTTCAAGCTTTCCTTCTGTCGATTCGGCAAAGCTATTCTCAATCCGATTTTTTAACCAGAATTGAAAGGCTTTGGTTTGAACAATCGAAACAGCAGTGAAGAAAAATATCAACAGCAGCGATGTGAACCAGAAAAAACCTTTTAATAGTATTTTAAGAATTGGATGAGACAATGCTTGACTAATCGGTTTATGAATCGAATTTTTTCACTTTAAACACTCTTGCATACACTTTTTGAAATTCAATGGTATGCTTTCAAAACTTTTTCGATGACATTTGAAGTGGAGCGCCCTGCCAAAAACGAAATCGTTTTCACTTCACCTCCGTGTGCTTCAACAATATCTTTTCCAACTATATTTTCGATAGCCCAATCTCCGCCTTTCACAAGAACATCGGGTATCAATGCTTTGATAACCTCGTAAGGGGTATCTTCATCAAAAACGATTACGGCGTCAACTGAACGAAGCCCTTTTAAAACATAAGCACGATCTTCTTCAGTATTGATGGGTCTCTTTTCACCCTTAATGCGTTTTACTGAAGCATCACTGTTTATCGCAACAACAAGCAAATCACCCAAATCACGCGCCTTCTGTAAATACTGAACATGTCCGGCATGAAGGATATCAAAACAGCCATTGGTAAATACAACCGATTTCCCTTTGTTTTGATTTGCTTTCACAAGCGCCTTGGCTTCACTTAGTAAAAGAATTGACGAATCCGACATTTTATTGATTTTTTATTATTTTCTTAAGCCTTAAAATTACGGTCATTTTTTGAGAATATCGAAAAGTCTTCTAAAACGGCTTTTGAAATAAAATGATCTAGTTCACTATTCAATTTCATTCGAATGAATTTATTGCATTATTTACCTCACGCATCTGTACAATCAAGCCCAACCATAAAAAATACAATTGGCGTTTCGAAATCATTTCTGCTCTTGATTTTATTAATTCTTTTTTGTGTAAGGGGTAATGCTCAATACTCAAGTGAAATCGAACCCAAAGAAAAATACTATCAGGTTAAAATCAGCCTTTCTCAATATGGGGTAATGGCTAAGCTTCAAATGATGGGAATTTTGGATCATGCAAAACGTGAAGGAAATGCGTTGATTACCGTTTTCTCGGAAAGCGAATTGGAGTTACTTCGTAAGGCTCAAATTTTTTATGAAATCGCTGTTGAAGACCTTGAAAATTATTATCAACAAAGGGCTTCCGAGGAACTTCAGATTCTAAATGAAAAGGGAAGTAAAGAGTTTATAAGAGGTACATTTAATCAAACAACTACACAAGCGCAAAGTATAGTTCCAAAAAAATTTAGACTTGGCAATGTCGGAGGCTTCTTAAGTATTAATGATGTGGCAGCGGAATTGGATTCAATGGTAGCGAATTACCCAAATTTAATCTCGAAAAGAAGAACACTTGGGAGCAGTGGTGAAAGTCGCCCAATTTGGTATGTCGAATTGGGTTCAGAATCTTCTGAAGGTAAACCGCAAGTGCTTTATACCGCAATGCATCATGCTCGGGAACCCGGTGGTATGATGGCACTCATCTACTTTATGTGGTGGTTGCTTGAAAATTATTCAACAGACCCCGAAGCGAAAGCGTTACTTGATTCAAGAAGAATGACGGTTGTTCCAATTGTCAATCCGGATGGGTATGCTTATAACATTCAGAACTCTCCGAATGGTGGCGGGCTTTGGCGGAAAAATCGAAAAAGAAATTCAAGCAATTCTTTTGGAGTTGACTTGAATCGGAATTATGGCACTTATGATTTTTGGAACTCCGCTTTTGGGGGTTCCAGTACATCCCCTTCGAGTGATACCTACAGAGGAACCGATCCTTTTAGCGAACCCGAAACCGCGGCACTTCGCGATTTTATTGCCATCAATCAATTCAAGGCTGTGTTGAATTATCATACATTCAGCAACCTTCTTATTTATCCCTATGGTTACGCAAGACGTGAAACCCCTGATGCGCCAATCTTCCGGGAATATGCAAAGAGAATGACGGAATTCAACGGCTATACTTATGGGCTTGATATTGAAACGGTTGGTTACAACACACGTGGAACATCAGACGATTGGATGTACGGCGATTCTCTAACGAAGCCGAAAATGATAGCAATGACGCCCGAAGTGGGTGCACAAAGCGATGGCTTTTGGCCTGTACCTTCAAGAATTACAGGGCATTGCCAAGAAAATCTCTTGCCTAATCTTTTCCTTGCTTGGGCTGCTGGGCCTTATTTTGCAACATCTTACGACTATGCATTTATTCCAAAAAATACGGTTGTATCCTTGCCCTTTACGATTAAAAATATAGGTCTCGAATCGGGAAAAAAGGTGAAAGTCTCGTTCAATTCAGATAATCTTGGAGTTCAGTTTTTGAATCAAACAATGGTTTTTGATTCAATTGGTAGTTGGGAATCGATTTTTACAGATGGCATAAAAGTTAAAATTTCATCGTCAATACCTGATGGCCCAATGACAATCACAATGAATGTTGCACAAGATGGAGGGTATGTAACATCAGTGCCGTATTCAATAGCATTAGTGACCCCGCTGTCAATTCGTGATGAATATTCTCAAGTGGATTTTGCTCTTGAACAGAATTATCCCAATCCGTTTAATCCATCAACAATTATCAAATTCAGTATTCCCTCACAAATGCAGGTTCGTTTAGAAGTTATAGATGTAATGGGAAGAAATGTAGTCACACTTCAAAATGGGTTAATGAGAGCAGGAAGTCACTCATTTACATTTGATGGTTCAAAATATGGTCTAACAAGCGGCGTATATTTCTATCGTTTGATAACCAGCGGGTTTCAACAAACTCGAAAAATGATGCTCTTGAAATAATGAGAGAAAAAAGGAGATTCTATTATTTCCTTAAACCTTAAAGAGAACCAATTCTCCTTCGATACTTGCAACGGCGAGAAACTCATCAGAGTGTGACCATTGAAGGGCTGAAATTTCTTTTGAGAGAATTGAAGTTAAACTCATATCAGTATTTTTTTTAGGATTCCAAATTGAAACAACGCCATTTTGGTCGCCTGTTGCTAATTTGTTACCGCGATGTTGAAACCGAATGGATGTCACCTTTCCAAGATGCCCGTTGAGTTCCAAAGGCATTTTCCCCTCTGGGCCGGAACCCGTAATATCCCAAAGCATAACTGAATTTGCGCAGTTCGAGGCTAAAGTTGTACTGCGTGCATCATAGGCAAGTTCTGTAACTTTATTCGGGTATCCGCTCATGTGCAAATCACTTTCAGGTTGGTAGGGTAAAATCCAAAAGTGAATGTCTTGCTCTTGTGTGCCCGCGGCTAAAAATTTTGAATTCGGACTTAGGGCCAAAGAAATGAAAGAGGTTTTCCAAAAAAGCGTTTGATTCGGTTCTGGCGATAATAGCTTATGGAATCTTACCATACCATAAGAAGCGGTAAGAAATGTATCACCGCTCCGCTCCCATTGAAGACTGGTGATGGTGGATGAGTGGTCAAATGATTTCCAAAGTATTTCACCTTGTTCATTGCCTACAAACAATTCTTTTCCGGCTGATACTGCAAAGTGAGAGCCTTGTGGGTTCCACGCATAACGCTCAACCCAAGCGTTCTTCATTTTTTCTTCTTTGAAAAGCGAAAAACTTTTGTCAGGATTCCATAATCGAAAAAAACCGTCTTGACCGTGAGTGGCGAGTATTCCCTTTTTTGAAAAACTTGCTCCAAAGCCGCCAAATTGATGAGCTTGAATAGAATTAAGAATAAATCCTTTTTTCGAATCGATTAAAAACACTTTTCCCGAACTTGTCATTACAGCAAGTGTTTCACTGGAAGGGGAAAAGGAAAGTGATAGGATAAAATCATCCAATTGTGCAATCCAAACCTTCGGTAAAGTCTCTCGAATTGGCGTGCGAAAGCCTATACTTGTTCGTGAATAAGACATGAACGAAATCCTTCAATTAATTCGGTTCTGTTAAGATTGCGCCCAATAAATACTATTTGATTTTTCTTCTGTTCTTTTTCGTGCCAAGGTCGGTCAGCTTTTCCATCAAACATCATGTGAACGCCTTGAAACACATACCGGTAATCTTCTCCTGCAATGCAAATAATGCCTTTCATCCTAAAAATATCTTGACCCTTTTCGCGAAGTAACAAAGAAAGCCACTGATTGATTGAAGGGCCATCGACCTCGCCAAATTCTTCAATACCAACTGAAGTTATTTCAGCGTCATGCTCGTGGCTATGAGGAAAAGAATAAGTTCGCGTTTCTGCAATCAGTTGACTCGTATCTTTTCTTTTAAGTGTAAAAGCAACCTCTGCTTGATGATGCTCAAAGAAAAAGGCATACATTCCGCTTTGTTGAATGTCTAACATAAAAGTCTGTTCTCCCTTGCTGGTATTGGGTGTACAGAAAAACAACATACGGTCGTTCAACTGTAAATGATCTCCACTTCGGCAAAGTGTTACTTCAGAAGAGAAGGCAATAACGGCATCACGCTTTAAGGCAATAAATTTTGGATGGTTCGGTGTTTTTTCATCGGAATGCTCATGATGATTATGTGAGTGATGATGATCATGATGATGGTTTTCATCTTCGTGATGATTGTGTTGGCAATGAGAATTCGGGAGTGAATGAACCCAATCTGAAGCAACGGAGGAAATAAATAACTTTAGTGATTCTGATGAACGAAAGGATAATGAGTAAGTGCCTTGTTCTAATAAAAAAAATGATACCGATTCAAAGGGGACCTCTTCTTGCAAAAATGACGGATGAAGATCAGTTTTATCTTTAAGATCAAATGCATTGATATTTAAAATCTTTTCAGGTTCAATTTGCCCATTCTGAGTTTTATGCATCGCTGCTTGCGAATTGATGGAGAGAAGCTTTCGTTCTAATTGATTTAACTCCAGTTCAGAGACCAAGTCTGTTTTGTTCAGCAGTATCACATCGGCAAAAGCCACTTGCTCGCGGCATTCGTCCGATGAATCAAGGTGTTGCCCAATATGCTTAGAATCAACTACGGTCACGATTCCGTCAATCCAAAATGATTCTTGCATTTCAGGGTCAACAAAAAAAGTTTGGGCCACCGGAGCGGGATTGGCAAGCCCCGTCGTTTCAAGTAGAATGTAATCGAATTTGTCCTTTCGCTTCATCAAATTTCCCAACACGCGAATCAAATCGCCACGAACCGTGCAGCAAATACACCCATTACTCATTTCAAAAACTTCTTCGTCGGCATTGATGACAAGTGCTTGATCGATACCAATCTCGCCGTATTCGTTTTCAATAACGGCAATTCGCTTACCGTGTTTTGCCGAAAGCAAATGATTGAGAAGCGTCGTTTTACCCGCGCCTAAAAAACCGGTAAGTACGGTAACTGGAATTCGAGAAGTCATAGGTTAAAGAAAGAAATGAAAAGATGAAAATTGATTACTAAAATTGTTTTTTATTTTAAGCATAAATCACTTTCGGCAAGATACTTTTCAAGGTTAAAAAAGAAACGAATCTTCAGCATAATCATGCATCGCATCATTCATCATATTTTAAAATTACTCGTTTGGCTTTTATCAATAGGTACTTTCTTATTTATTCAATCTTGTGCATCAACAACTTCCACAAAAAGGTATCAATCTAAACCAGCAACCGAACGCGAAATTAAAGCACTTGAAGAAGAAGCCGAGAAATCTGAAGCTGAGATTGAACCATCCTCTCCCTCAAAATCATCTTCATTAAAAAAAATTTCTCATTCCGGTATAGAGAGGCTCCAAGAAGAAATCAACCAATATCTTGGAACACCATACCGTTATGGGGGTGAAAAGTTTACTGGTATGGATTGCTCCGGCTTTGTAATGCGAGTGTATCAAGATGCCATCAAACTAAAATTGCCAAGAACATCAAGCGCAATGGCCCAATTTGGCGAATTCGTATCTCAAACCAAACTTAAATTCGGCGATTTGGTCTTCTTTCGAATCAAAAGTTCTAAAATCTCTCACGTAGGAATTTATATCGGCGAGGGCGAATTCGTTCATTCTTCTTCTTCGCTTGGTGTTACTGTTAGCAAATTAAGCGATAAGTACTATCAAAAACACTATGCCCTTTCACGCCGAGTCATCGAAACGGAATGATAAATTTCCACTCTTGATCTTAGAAAAATTTATTCTCCCTTGATTTTATCAAAGAGTTCAGTTGCTTCTTTTTTTCGCTCGTCGTCACCGACTTCAAGTAAGCTTAATCTAGAAATTAGAGAAAGTTGACTTTTTGCCTCAGCAAAGTTCTTCTTTTTTATCAAAGCTTTCCCATACTCTAAGTGAAACATGATAAAATTTGGGCGGAATTCAATTGCTTTCTTCAAATTGCCAAGAGCTTCATCTAAATTTCCCCAGTCAAGCCCGATTGGTTTTCGAAGCACTTTCGGCGTTTCGGTGAGCTTTAAATGGGTTCTTCCTAAGATGTAGTGAGCTGTGGCTTGCCATTGAAGCCCGCCATTATTCAGTTCAATCGCTTTTTGAGCATCGTCTTTTACACTCGTGACATAATCGGCCGCGTCTAAAACACCCTTGAAGAGCGCAATTTTTCCATTTGCTGCTGCTCTTCGTATATACCCGATGCTTAAGTTTGGATTTGACTGAATTGCTTCATTGGCAAATTCGAGTGCCTTCGAATAAATCCCCTCTTGAGCTTCTTTAGTAGCGGCATCTCCGGCAAGGAGATAGACTCTCGATGCACGCCAAAGGACATCAAATGATTTTGGATGATTACGAAGGGCTTGGTCAATGGTCTCTTTTGCCTTACTAATTTGAAGGTTGTCTATTTGATGGTCAACGAGTGTTGAAAATTCTTCCACACTTTGAGCCTGAATGAAGGGTTTCATCAAAAGAAAAGTGAAAAGCAAAGACGCGAATGTTGTCTGGCGAAGTGTCATTTCAGATAGATAAAAGTAAATTTTAAAAAGCTTAAAGCCTTAGATTAAGCGAGTTAACAGAGTTGAAATTGAATAAATTCTCTCTCTCGTTTTGCGATAAGTTGCTTTGAGATTTGAACTTTTTTTCCCGTTTCTAAATCGGGCATCAAAGCGAGTCTTTCAAGCATATCAAAATCGGGGCTAACCCCATAAATTGCAACAATCCGCTTCATACATTCTTTCTTCTCAAATGCGGTGAGCGAATTAAACCGAGGTAATTCTAAAATGCCCGTTTCTGCATGAAATGCGCCTCCAAGAAAGTGAAGAAAGCGTTCATCTAAAAAATCTCTGATTTCCTCTGCCTGTGAAGCCAATCGGGTTAGCGATGGTTTAAATTTTCCCTCAAAGCGCTTTTCTAATAATGGAATCAATTTCAGTCGTACAAAATTTCTGTCAGGCTCTAACGAGTGATTGGAGATGTCTTCTCGGAAACGCTGTTTAACTGACTTGAGATAATCATTTAATTCTTTTTTTGAAAAGGGGAGAAGCGGTCTTATCACGACACCATCAAGCAAATCTTCTCGAACGGCACGAATCCCCATTAAACCCGAAAGTGAGCTGCCCCGAAGCAAATTAAACAAAACCGTTTCAGCGTGGTCATCCAAGTGGTGAGCGGTTAAGAGTGCCTCAAAGCCGTGGGTTTTCATCAGCTCTTCAAAATAATTATATCGAATCTCGCGAGCAGCAGTCTCAACTGATAGCTTGTGGGTTTTGGCATATACTTTTGTGTGGAATGCACGTTCAAAAAATGGAATATCTAATTTTTTGCAAAGTTTCCTGCAAAATGCGGCGTCCAAATCGGAGTCTTTTCCTCGCAACTGAAAATTGCAGTGAGCCGCTGAAATGTGAACCTTATGAATTCTTGAAAGCCGACGAAGTAATACAAGGAGGGCAACCGAATCTGAGCCACCCGATAGAGCGACGAGAATTTTATTATGATTGCACAACAATTGTGAGTAATTAAGATGAGATTGAAATCGCGCCTCAAACTTCTTATGAACAGTTTTCATAATCGATTTTCAGGTTTTTAAAATTCCGTTATTTGCAAAGCAATAAAATTTACGACATTAATTTATTTCATAATTAAGTTTTTTGAGCAAAAAATGAGCCTTTTAACTTAACACTTTGTTAAATCACTTTTATTGGTTAATGAAAATGCGCGTTCTATCTTTGCGCCTACAAATCCTCCTAGTATTAAACCCTTGTGATTGTTAATAGGGTCATTTACCTGATTCAACGCATAATAAACAAATAAACAGCTATGCAAAATCGTTACAAAAAGGTTGCGTTTGCCTTAATGAGTGCTCTTATGTTTTTGGGCATTTCGGAAAGTGCATTTTCGCAAGTTACAACCGGCTCAATGAGCGGTAGTGTTTTTTCTCGTAAGGAAGAGGCAGTAGTAGGGGCAAGGGTCGTCGCAACCCACCGTCCGACAGGTTCTCGTTTTGGTGCAATCGTATCTGTTGACGGAAGATATTTAATTCGCAACATGAAAGTAGGCGGACCTTATGTGGTGAAAGTCTCTTTCGATGGCGGCGAATTTCAGTCCAAAACTATTGACAGCTTGTACATCGAATTAGGACAGAACCTCAATGTGAATGTTGTTTTGGAAGAAAAGAACATTCAAACGGAGGAAATCGTCATTACCGCCGATCGTAACACTGACATAGATCGTAGCAAAACCGGTGCTCAGATTTCAATTCCCGAGCGTCAAATTAAGAACTTACCTACAATCGCTCGGGACTTTACAGAGTTTGCTCGGCTTTCCCCTCAATTCAATGGCAATAGCGCCGGCGGAAGAAATAATCGCTACAACAACATTCAAATCGACGGTGCTGTTAATAATGACCTCTTCGGTCTTGCTGCAAGCGGAACGCCGGGAGGCCAAGCAAGCACATCGCCAATCAGTTTGGATGCTATTCAAGAATTCCAAGTATTGGTCGCCCCTTACGATGTTCGACAAGGCGGCTTTACAGGGGGTTTAATTAACGCGATTACCCGAAGCGGAACCAATAAAATTGAAGGTTCAGTATTTTCTTACGGTCGTAACCAGACCATCTTAGGCAATAGCCCCGACGGTTTAGGAACTGCACCACGCGATTTTCGAGAATTGCAAGCCGGGTTTCGTGTTGGTGGGCCAATTATTCAAGACCAATTGTTTCTTTTTGTGAACGGTGAAATTACCGACCGTGTGCAGCCAAGAAACTTCTTTGTTGGCGGTACAGGTGCTTCTGCTTTTGGCGTTGTGCAAGGTGTGTTTCCTAACGGGTTACCAGCTGATTCAGCCGCACGCTTTGAAAATGCACTACGTACTTTGGGTTATGAAACTGGTACAAACGGCTCTTTTGATGTAACGCGAACCAGTCAGAAACTCTTTGGTAGAATTGACTGGAATATTAGCGATGAGCACAAACTTACACTCCGTCATAATTATGTGAATGCCGCTGACGATAACGATGGCAGTAGCGTCACTCGGTTTTTCTATCCCAATTCATATTATGCTTTCAAAAGCACTACAAATTCTACAGTTCTTCAGTTAAACAGCGTCTTTGGAAAGTTCTATAACGAATTCCTAGTAAATTTTACCACAGTCCGAGACCGACGCGAAACACCCGGAAGCACATTCCCGCGCGTTCAGGTCAATGTAGGGCGTCAAACAACTGGTGCTCATGTCAATAGCGGTATCCAACTTTATGCAGGTACTGAAGAATTTTCGGGCAAAAACAGTTTGGATCAAGATGTTCTTGAAATTACCGATAACTTCACCACCTTTTTAGGTGCGCATACTATTACGTTAGGTACCCACAACGAATTCTTCCGGTTCAAAAATCTCTTTTTAAGAGAATTTTATGGTGCCTATGAATTCAACGGAATTTTTGCTTTTGAACAAGCCGCTGCTTTAGCTGCTGCTGGAAACGGTCGAAATCTTCCATCTGCGTTCAGACCATCCGTAACCGCAATTACCTATGGAAGAGCAGGCTTTCCTGAGTCGCCAATTGCTGAGTTGGGTGTTAATCAATTTGGCTTTTATGCTCAAGATGAATGGGCTGTTTCACCCAAGTTTACCTTGACCTATGGAATTCGTGTTGATATGCCTTTCTTTACCAGTGCGCCATTCAGAAATGATTCTTTAAATGCCTTGGTTGCAAATCCAACTTTGCTTTCAAATGAAGCACGCGAATTAAGACCAAGAACGGATGTGAAGCTTGATAATATTCTATGGTCTCCGCGTGTTGGGTTCAACTACGATGTTACCGGAGATAAAGAATTTCAAATTCGTGGGGGTATTGGTGTTTTCACCGGAAGAACACCTTATGTTTGGATGTCCAACAACTATGGTAATACCGGTGTTGATGTTACAAGAACAAGTGTTGCAACCGCACAAAGAACCTTTTTCTTAACGAATAGAGATAGTATTCTCGCGGCAATTGGCAATCCACAATTGAATCCAAACAATCCTCAACCTGCTACAGAAATTAATGTGGTTTCTGAAAATTTCAAGTTCCCACAACTCTGGAGAACGAATTTAGCAGTAGATTATAAGCTTCCAGCGGGATTTGTTTTCACCGGCGAAGCGATTTACTCCAAAATTATGAACGACCCTCTGTATAAGGATCTTAACCTTCGAGCATCAACCTCGAACTTTATCGATGGTCGTCCTTTATATGGAACACCACTCGCCGCTGGTGGTAGTTCAACAAACCTTTCCAATGTAAACCGTGCGAATACCACGAATTTTACCAACATTATTTTCATTGGAAATACTGATAAAGGTTATACTCTCCAGTTAACCGGAGAAATTAGAAGAACAGTTGGAGAATTGACAGGAGGCATTGCTTATACCTACAGCCAAGTGCGAGATGTTAACAGTGTCACGTCTTCACAAGCTATCTCAAACTGGCGTTTTAATGTGATTAGCGGAGATCCAAATAATCCGGATGCAGGGATTTCAAATTTTGAACTTCGCCACCGCTTTGTTGCGAATATCAATTACGAAATCAAGTGGAACGAAAATTTCAACACCAACATCTCGCTCATTTATGTTGGCCGCGAAGGTCGTCCATTCTCTTATCGTTACCAAGGCGATTTAAATGGTGATGGTCAAGCGCAAAACGACCTCGTATATGTTCCATCCTCCCCAACAGATCGAATTGTTTTGAGCGGAGATGCTGCTTCACAAGCTGCTCAATGGGCTGCTTTGGATGCATTCATTAGCCGTGACCCCGCTCTTGTGGCTGCTCGCGGAAGTATCATTGAGCGTAATGCCGCTCGCGAACCTTGGAATCATCAACTTGATCTTCGGTTAACCCAAGGCATCTCATTTATTGAAGGTCAAAATCTTGAATTGACCTTCGATTTACTCAATGTGTTGAACTTTATTAATAACAACTGGGGTCGGTTAGAAACAGCTTCAAACCAAAACTTTGCTTTATTAACGCTTCAAAGTGTTGATGCAGCAACTGGTTTTCCTGTGGTATCATTTAATACCAATAATACAACGCCATTCCAAGTTGATCCACTCCTTTCACGATGGAGCGCGCAATTCGGTTTGCGTTATTCTTTCTAATCGAAGAAACCTAATTATCAACAAAAAAGCACCGGATTTCCGGTGCTTTTTTGTTATCTCAAAAAACTAATTCTGTGTTCCGGCGGCGGGTACACCTGCTTCAGGCTTCTTTTCTTCCTTTTTTTGTTTGCGCGCTTCTCGACGTTCATTGGCCTTTGCTTTCATTTCTTCAGCATAAGCTTTGCGCTCTTCAGGCGTCATGTTTTTCATTTTTTCTTTGATCGCAGCGCGGCGTTCATCGCGGTTTTCCTTTCTTTCTTCACGGTTTTCTTTTCGATCTTCGCGTCGTTCTTGACGGTTTTCTTTTCGCTCTGCACGGCGCTCAGCACGCTTTTCTTGGCGGGCTTCTTTACGAGTATTGGCGGGTGCTTCTTGTGCAAAAATGTCGCAAGTCGAAACAAGCAACGCGCCTGAAAGGATGGATAATAAGACTGTACGTTTCATTGTTGTAAAAAATTTGAATTAAAAAAAAGAGTTACTGAGTAAGCTTTATAGTTTATCGCTCTCACAAGATTAAGACAAAAGAAGTTTTACACAGGTTTAATAGAAAAAAAATTTTTTCTGGCTTACAAACAAGTATTCATCTAATCGAAATTGGTTAAATTGAGTCTTTTCCAAGATAAAAGTCGGAATCGGGTCAAGATTATATGCAAGAAAAAGCACTTTCCCTATTATTTGAATTTCAAACCAACTTGGCAAAAGAATACCTTGCTTTGTTTTCCAAAACATTCCCTTGCACCATATCCGATTTTCTTTCTCTTCCATTTCCAAAGTCTCTCAATTTTATTCTGAAAAAGCAGATTTTTTTTACTTTCAAAAAAAGAATTGAAAAAGGCTCAAATCAAGAGTCGGACTGTTTGTTTGACATCGATACATTTTCTCTCAAAGAGTGGGGCAATTTCGAAAATGTCTTTCAAAGAATTGCACTTCAGGAGCGGTTTGTAAAAACGGTACTCCAAAAAGCAATTCAAGAATATGTTCAATTTCTTATCGCTCCAAAAAGCTATTGGGTGAATCAAATTTTTGGTGGTGAGGCCTATTCGAACCCAGATAGAAAAGTTAAAGTTGAAGCAGTAAAGACATTATTGATTTCATTGAATGATTACCCCTATTTAACCAATGTTTTCTTCCAATACCTTGAGCGAAAGCAACTTACCGAAATCTCTGTTGAACGATTTGAAAAAATCATCGGAGATATCGATCGCAAAGTTATTTCAACGTTTAATGTTGAAGATTTTCAAACACTTCTTACCCCATTTCTTGTTTTTCCTGATCAAAAAGAAAAACTCTTGCCAATTGAACTTTTCAGGTTATTCTTTTATGAAAAAGAGCTGTATCGAGAAACAGAAATATTTCAAAACGCCTTAAACCGCGGAGTACTACAAGTTTCACTTTATGAAGCCATTGAGTTGATTTCGGGTAAAGAAATCACAAGGATGAGTAAAGTCGATGTTAAACAGTCTGAGCCAACCAAAGAAGATGATCGCATTGAATTAAATATCGATAAACCTTTAGTAAAGCCTCAAATACCGAGACAAGAAGAAGACAATGTGACATCGGTTATACTAACAGAATCGATGCAACAGCCAAGTCTTGAAAAACAAGAGCAAACGGTATTAATTCAGGATGTTGAAACTGAAAATAAAGAAAGCGAAACCAATCCTCCATCTATCGAGAAGATCGATTCTGAAAATTCTCTTAAGTCAAAAAGTTTAGAGGGCATACAACCTAGCGAAGCATTTCAAAAACTATTTCAAGCTGAAGATCTGCAAAAGCTGAGGGATGAAATTGCTAAAAGAGAAGCAAACCAATCGAATTCGGAGAAAGAAGAAAAACATAATGAGGAGATGTTATTTGAAAAAGAATCACTCCAAACGGTTTTTTCAGAAACAAATTCGATAAAGGTTCAACAAGAAGAATCGAAAGAAAAGTTAACTTCTAAGGATGTAAAAGGAGACGATTATCCACCGTTTGATATTTCATCACAAGTTCCTGTTCAAGCAAAGTCATTTGAAGAATTGCTTAAAGCGATAAAGGAGAAATCAGAAAAGATTCATCAGAAAAGAGACATCGAAAAGCAAGAAAGTGAAGCATTAGAACAAAATCAAAACCAACCAGTTTCTCCCCTTGCCTCACTTGATGTAAACGAAATTCACGCTGAACAAACCAATCCTCATGTCGATATTTCAACACGGAAAGATTCGTTTTCAGCTTCTGAAGATACTGAACAAAGATTAAGTGAAAAGACTCCTCAAGAAGACATAAAAGCCAATCAAGAGCCAATTCAAATTGTAAATGAAGTCGTTGAACTTCAGAAAACGATTGATAGGAATGAACCCTCAAAATCGAGTCCTTCGCTTTTAAATCAAAGTGTTATGAATGCTCCGGTCATTTCAGAAAGAAAGGAACCGCTTTCAGGAGACTCATTTGCATACGAACCTTTCAAACCTCTTCTCGCCCCAGAACGAAGTGTCTCTATAGAAACTCTTTTCTCTCATGATGAAAAAAAGCGAATCGTCAAAAAGGTTTTTAGGGGAAATGGTGATGATTTTGATAATTCAGTCTTAAAGCTCGATTCGTGCAAGACTTGGAGAGAAGCATCGATTTTTATCGATCAAGAAATCTTTACGCGTTTCAAAGTGGATGAATATTCTGAAGAGGCGATTTTATTTACAGATTATGTTTTTAATCATTTCTTCACAAAGTAGAACTAATCAATAAGCTTATAAATACCAATGGGACTTCGAACAGGAATTTTGGGTTTACCAAATGTCGGTAAATCAACATTGTTTAATGCGATAACGGCTCAACAAGTGGATGCACAAAACTATCCATTTTGCACGATCGAACCGAATGTTGGAACTGTCGCCGTTCCTGATAAAAGGATGAAGGATTTGGCGGGGATTGTCAATACAAAAATTCTTGTTCCTGCAACGCTCGAAATAGTTGACATCGCTGGGCTTGTTCGCGGTGCTTCAAAGGGTGAAGGACTTGGAAATAAATTTCTTTCTCATCTCCGCGAAGTCGATGCGCTTATTCATGTTGTCCGATGCTTCGAAGATAGCAATGTGGTTCATGTTGATGGAAGCGTCAATCCCAAGCGCGATATTGAAACCATTGAGACCGAACTGATTTTCTCTGATTTAGACTCCCTTGAAAAGCGAATTCCGAAACTTGAAAAGGATGCAAAGAAAGATTCAAAGTTGCAACCTCAAGTTGATTTCATGAAGCGAGTTTATGAATTATTGAATACCGGTAAACCGGCACGGCTCGCCGCGCAAAATGATGATGAAAAGGCGATGCTGAAATCACTTTTCCTTCTTACCTCAAAACCTGTATTATATGCAGCCAATGTCAATGAAAATGATGTAGTATCCGGAAATTCCTTTACCAATGAGGTGGAAGCCATTGCAGCCATTGAAGGGGCAAAAGTAGTTGTGGTGTGTGCAAAAATCGAATCTGAAATTGCGATGTTGCCCGAAGAGGAAAAACCTGAGTTTTTAGCAAGCCTTGGTCTTGAAATGTCTGGACTTGACCGCGTCATTCGAGCCGCTTATGATTTGCTGGGATTACAAACCTACTTTACCGCTGGCGAAAAAGAAGTGCATGCTTGGACAATACGTAAAGGGGCGAAAGCACCTGAAGCTGCAGGGGTAATCCACACCGATTTTGAAAAGGGGTTTATCAGAGCCGAGGTGATGAAGTATCAAGATTTGGTTCAGTTTGGGAATGAACAAAAAGTAAAAGAAGCCGGAAAGTTATCGATTGAAGGAAAGGAATATGTTGTTAATGATGGCGATGTCATGCTTTTTCGATTTAATGTTTAATTCAGTTCAATGAGGGGTGATTGATCAAATGCGAAACAGAGCTAATAATTAATCCAGTTTAGCGCTTTTCGCATTTTTAATCTTAAGAGTTTTCAAGTATCGATAACCAAAAAATCCAATAACACCAAGGACAAGGACTGTGAAAATCAAACCATAAGTAGAAATATACTTTCCTAATGCTTCCCAGTTATCACCCAAAACATATCCGCCATACAATAATAAAATATTCCAAGTCAGGGCGGAAAGGCTTGCACATAATAAGACAGGAATCCGATGAAGATGAGATATTCCGGCTGCAATCGAGATAATTGCTCGTGAACCCGTCATAAAACGATTGGCAATGATAAGCCAATAGCCATACCGAGTAAATTTTAACTTCACTGCATCCAAAGATTCAGGAGGAAAAAAATCACGAACGGCTTTTGCAAAACCGTGCTGAATTTTTCCGGATTCTTCACCGCTTCCATACGCATAAAACCGCATGCCAATAAAAAAACCAACGAAATACATAGTTGCAAATCCAAGCACGGAACCAAGAGTAGCAGATAATAAACACCAAAGAGGCGAAAGATCATCAATAGCAATTAAAGACCCTACAAATGCTACCGGTAAATCGCCCGGAATGGGAGGAATAACATTTTCAAAATAGGCGATAAGAAAAAGAAAAATATAAATCGTATTGTTATCAAGCTTGCCAACAAGTTCAATCAAATCATTTAGCATGATAAAATTATTGGCTATTTGAAAGCGATTGACCAAAAATGCGCCGATAGACTTCTTGATAGGCATCTTCAACTTTACCCAAGTCGAATCGGAAGCGATCTTTATCTAATTTTTGAAGGGTTTCAATATCCCATAGCCGGCATGTATCCGGGCTGATTTCATCGCCCAATAAAATTTCGCCCTTGTGTTTGCCGAATTCCAATTTGAAATCCACAAGCAAAAGCCCAACAGATTTCAGCTCCGTTTGAAGAATTGAATTTATTGAAAGTGAAAATTGACGAAGTATTTGAAGCTCTTCATGCGTCGCAAGCCCAAAAGCTTTGGCATGATCTTCGCTCATCATTGGGTCTCCGAGTTCATCGTTCTTTAAATAAAGTTCAACAATTGGAAATTGAAGTGCGTCCCCTTCAATAAGCCCAAATTTTCGAACCAATGAACCAGCTGCGATATTGCGGGTCACGACTTCGATTTTGATGATATCAAGTTTTTTGCAAAGCATTTCTCTTGGCGAAAGCTTTTCAACAAAATGGGTCGGTATTCCTGCTAAAGAGATTTTATTAAAGAAGTATTCTGAGAGTGCGTTATTGATAATGCCTTTATCGGCAATCGTGCCTTTCTTTTGAGCATTAAAGGCTGTCGCGTCGTCCTTGAATTCTTGAATAATTAATAAGGGATTGCTGGAAGCGAATACTTTTTTCGCTTTCCCTTCATAAAGTTGGTGAAGTTTAATCATGTTTTATAGGTGTTTATCGTTTGCTTTGTCTTTCAAGTGAAAGCAACCGTTGTTCTTCACGCTTGATTGCTTTAAGACTGTCCTGTTTTGCTCGCATCGCCGTTCGGTAAAGTTTTACGTTTTGTTCATGCTCTTCGGGAGTTATTGCAAATCGGTGTCCGCCTTTTCCTGTAGCAACAAAAAATAGAAATTTTGTCTTCGCCGGTTTTAATACGGCTAAGATGGCTTCGCGTGATGGGTTCCCGATTGGCCCCGGAGGTAAACCGTCATAAAGATAAGTATTATAAGGCGAGTCGAACTTTAAGTCTTCATAGAGAACTCTTCTGAACACACCTCCTTTGGCAAATAACACTGTTGGATCGGCTTGGAGTCTCATGCCTTTGGCTAATCGATTTAAATAGACACTCGCTACGACAGGCATTTCCGAAATGATATCGGTTTCGGCTTCGACAATGCTTGCAAGCGTGATTACCTCAAGTTCATTTAAACCGGCTCGTTCTGCAAGCGCTTTCAATTCTGCTGAATAAAACTCTCGAAATTTTTTGAGAAAGAAATCTATGACATCTTCAGCCGTTGAAGCCCAAGGAAGGCTGTAGGTTTCAGCCAAAAAATAACCTTCAAAATTTGGTGCATCGACAGCATATCGTTTTAAGAGCTCTTTATCTTGGAAAGCATTCATAAATGATAGGGAATCTAAATCAAGTGAAGTGCCAATAATGGCGGCGATTTCGCGGCCATAAGAGCCTTCCGGAATTCTAACTTTGGCTTCGTCTTGCTTTCGTGTTGCAAGAAACGTTATAAGTTCTGAGCAAGTTAAACCCCCCGGAATGTAGTAACGTCCGGGTTTGATTCGTTGAGCTTCGGGCATCAAACGTGCTAAAAAAAGCATCGGATCAATGTGTTTGATAACCCCTTCGCTTTTGAGCTCTTTTAATATTTGAGGATAAGACATCCCTCTGTGAATGGCAACCACTTTGACTTGCTTATCTATGAAAGTGTTGTAGGAAGATTTGAAGAGAAATAGATAAATGGCCGAAATCCCGATTCCTCCAATCAGAAAAAACAAAATCAAGAGATTGATGGATACCCTGATAATTCGGGGGCGAAGTGAATTAGGCATTATCGCGAGCGAATCGGTTCAAAAAAAAACGGTGTCATCCGGCGCGTTACTTCTTTTTTTGTGAACTGCGAGTTCCCCTTTTTGAAACTTCTGTCGTAAGAGGAATAAGCCAATTTCGTTTGAGTGTTAACTCTTGAAGTCGCCTAGAGGACTTAAGAATTTCGCCAAAGACATTTTTAATATCCTTTCTCACTTCTTCAATGGGGCAAAGCGAAACAGCGCGAGTGATAATTTCGACTTCACGTTTCTTTTGTCGAATCGGGATACCTTCACTTTGCTTAATCTCGCTAATTTTAGCAGCCCTTTTAAACCGCTCGGTTAATAGATGCACAAGTTGCGCATCAAGTTCATTTATTGCAATTCGGTGGGTTTGCAACGCCTCAGGTTCAGAAAGCTCTTTAAGGTTGGAGGGTTTGGTTGAAATCTTTTTTTTCTTGGTTTTCGTCATCTTAGACTATTTCACGAAGATCTTCTAAAGAATGAATAAATGAGACGCCCTCAGGTAAACTCGCTGATTTTTTTCTCGAATTCAAATAAATTTTTTTTGAAGGTGAGGAAACAAGGGGAAGAATATCACGCTCAATGTCAGAGCCGACAACAAAAACTTCTGCTTCTGTACAACTCATCGATTCAATTGCCATTTGATAAATTTCAGGATTTGGTTTGAATATCCCTGAATCCGTAGAGGTAATTATGGTTTCAAATTGCTTATGCAACCCAGCATTTCCGAGCACAGTGGTTAATACTCCTGAAGAAAAGGGAAGATTAGCAACAATACCTAAAAGATAACCACTTTGTTGAAGCAGGTTCAAGTAAAGTTGCATCTTTTTAGTGACATGAATTCCAAGAGAAGAAATAATAGCATCAAGAACTTCTTCGGTTTCAGCAGCACTGACTTTGCGTTTCAGGGTAAGCTCTAAAGCACGCTCAGTAATGACGGGTAGGCTTGGAGAGGCAAAATTTTGATGAATCGTTTGCTCTACACAGGCGTTAAAAACAATAACAATCGTTCGCAAAACTTGTTGAATCTCGCGAAGCGAAAGTTCATCGCCTAAGAGCTGAAAATGATCGACTTCAATACTTGAGAAAAGTTGATGAATGCCTTCGCATTCGACCTTTCTTTTTGTTAATGAATCAAGGCTAAAAATGATCGCCTTTTTACCGTTGAGCATAAATTAAGTCAATTGGTTTATTTCTTCGGCTATTCTTTGCCAATACCGAAAATGGCTTTCCACTCTTGCAATTCTTTCATAGTTAACTCGCTTGCCAAGTTGCTCGAGTGGTCTTTATGTTTTTCAGCAGGTGTTTTACTTTGTGCGATCGAAACGAAACGATTCTGAAACTTGGCTGCAACCACTTGAGAACGAATTGTATTGATGCCATAAAGTTTGGCATAATTCATCACTTCTCGATCAGAACTAATTACAGTTAATTTCTTTTTTGACGGAAATTCATCAATCATTTTTTTGATTCGTGCATCCGCCGTTTCGCCACTAACCGTAAAAATCCTTTTTACACCAATTGAAATTTCTTCTGTTCCAATAAGACCTTTCCCATCATAAATAGATATAACTCGAAAGGAATTTTTGAACTCATTGTGACTCCGAAGAAAATCAACTGCAGCTAAGTCTGTCTTATCTCTCGCTTCATTAAGTGAAGAACTGCTGATTTTGATACCCAATTGATGGGCAAGATTATATCCGTCTATATAAACGACTTTCATAACCTGTTTTCTCAGCGTTCTTAAATTTGCATTTGCGAGAGCAAGACCGGCCGTAAACTTTAGGAATATACAAAAAGGGGGATGAAAACGGCACAATTCTGAAGATTTAATTCCTAAGGAAGATTCTAAAATAATTTAGGGTAAAAACCATTTTTCGGCTGCTCTACCCGTGGACCATAAATAAAGACTTAATGCACGAAAGTAATCAGCTTTTGCAGAAACAAGTCCGCTTTGAGCCGTTGCTGTTGCGCGCTCGCGTAAGTTCAAAATCAGAAGGGAACTTTCACCTGCTGTAAATCGCCGAAGTTCGCCTTGTTGAACCAACTGGGCGTATTTGACTTCTCGCTCGGCCGCATCGATCCTTTCAAGTGCGCGGTTTAGCTCTGAAATTGCATCATCAACCTCGGCGAGTATTTTTCTTTCAAGCTCAAGTCGCTTCAGAACTGTTCGTTGAACTTTGATTTGCGCTAATTCCTCTTGAGCAGAGGCTTCACGAAAAAAAAGCGGCTGTGAAATATTGAGACCGACTTTATAATCCGTTAGTCCAATGGAATTAAATTTATACTGCATTGCTTGAATTTCAGCGGAAATATTTGGTCTTAGAAATTCACGACTGAAATCAAGATCGACATTTGCCGCTTGAATATCTAATTCTAATTGGAAAGCTTCGGGTCTGCGTTTTAACACTTGATTTCGATCGCGCTCAATTTCTGCTGAGGTCAGTTGAAACACAGCCGGTAAAGCATAAGGAGCTGCGTTTAGAGGGCGTTGAGAGCCATCTTCATTCCACAAGAAAATCGAAAGTTTGATGCTGCTTGATTCTGCTTTTCTTCTCGCTTTGAGCATGTCACCACGCCTCTTTTCAACTTCTTGAAGCGCTTCAATTGTATCGATGGCTGCGGACTCGCCGCGTCTGGCTCTTTCTGTGATCGCTCTGGCGCGTTCTGTAGCAATATTGAAAAGCTTTTCAATGACATCATATTGAGCATACGCTTCACTCCAATCCCAATAAACCGAGGAGGCAGCAAGCAATAAGTCGAATTGTAATTCTTGCTTTAGGTACTCTGCACGCTCTTTTGAAATTTCACCTTTCGCAAGTGACGCGCGTCGTTTATCAGTAAATATACCTTGAAATAGCGGCAGCTTTAACCCGAAAGAAGCTTCTCCGTCCTCTTCTGTTCGAAACTGATTATCAATACGCGATCCAATCCCGCGAGTGTATTTTGCAAAGAGCTTTGGACCGAAAAGTGTGGCGATCGGCAATTCAACACCCGCATTGATAAAATCTACCGTTGCTGTCCCCGCTTTTGTTTTCCTCTCGTAATCGGCATTAAAGAATGGGTCGAAACCACCTTGTGCGCCAAGGAGTTGCGCATCACCAAAACGTGTTTCTAGCGAAGCGGCAAGGCTTTGAGGATTTGCGAGAAGCACCGCATCAAGAAATGCATTTAAGGACAAGGAATCAGAAGCACTTTTATTCAAGAAAAAAGACCGTTGTCCAAGTTGACGCATTTCTTGACCCTCTAGATGACAAACCGAAACCGTTAATAGGAGAAAAAATGAAAAGATGGTTTGTCGAAAAAAATTTGGCCGTAGAAATGTTCGAGAAATGTTGAAAATGATAATGAATTTAAAATCAAACAAAGGAAAAGAAATCATTTTTTTGTTTCCTCCAAACCAGATTCCGTCTTCTTCTTATCCTTATTCTGCTTAACGGGCAAAAAGGGCGGAAAGCCGCAGGCAATTCGCCATAATTCATAGCCAACGGGAACTTCGTTTAAGAGAATCCAACCGGAGACATCAGTTCCTTGCCTGAGAAAACTTCGCTCCGGCCAAGGTTGATCTTTGGGGTCAGGAATGACCAATACACGAAAACGGCCGGTTCCATCATCGACCGCATCAACGACTTTTACAATTCCGCCAAAAGTTCCAATCGCAACGCGTGGAAGGCCGGCGCCGAAAGCTTGAACTGCAGGGAAGCCTGCAAATTGGAGTCGAACAGGTTTGCCTGTATCGATAATCGCTGCGTCTAACCCGCCGACATATATTTCAGCGGCGATATCATCCGTAACAGGAACGACAAGTGCAAGTCGCTCATTTTTTTTGACCGTTTGTCCTAAGCCAGCTCGATTGATTCGAGCAATGTAGCCTTCAATCGGAGAGATAACAACAGAGAAACTCTTTCTTGCGTCTACATTTCCAAGATCAAGATCTGCTTTTGCAACCTTAGCAGATGCTTTTCGCCGTTTTGCTTGCAATTCCGTTTCTGCATTAAGAACAGATTGGAAAGCAACATTAAGTGAGGTTTGAGCCTTAACGGAGTCGTTGATTTCTTTTTGAAGTTTTATCAAAGCACTTTCATAATCTTTTTGAGCAATAAGCCCTTCTTTTACCAAACTCTTTGCCCGTTCAAATTGAATGCGGGCGGTAAAGACATCAACATTGACATTGTTAACATCAGCTTGAGCGGCAGAAAATTTTTCTTTCTCTTGAATAACTTTTTGTTGACCGCTAATAATGTCTAATTCTGCCTCACCGACTTCATTATCCCTAATAACTTCTTGCCTTCTGGCAAATTGTGGGTCAAGAAATTTAGTATCGATATCACGAAGCAAAGCAATGGTGTCACCTTTTTTTACAAAGTCACCTTCGCTGACATTCCACTTCAAAACTTGCCCGTCTATGACAGCCTCTATTGTTTGAGGTCGTTTTTCGGGAATGAAAGAAGTTACTATGCCTGACCCTCCCACATTTTGTTGCCAAGGAACAAAAACCATAATTAAAATTGTGATGATCAAAAGCACCATTAACATTTGAGCCAGTGGGCGTGCCCCATTCGGGGCGTTGACCATCTTTAATGCGGTTACATAATAACGGGGCACATATTCTTCAAGTTTCCCTTTGTAATCATCTTCATCAGAATGGGAATGCCCATTAAAGTCTTGAGTGACATGATGAGGTTTCACGCGATGACTTTCGATTTCTGCGATATTCTTCGTTTCAATCATAAATAGATGCTCCTATAAAGTTAATGTGCTTGTGGATTCGATCCGGATTTCTCACCGATAATACGCGTCAGCTCTGGAAAGAGTAAAGTGATTTTTGAATTCGCAAGGTTACAAAGATTATGAGGCTCACACTCTTCAACGATTTCGCCTTTTTCAAGAAAGTAAATCGTGTCGCTTCGTTGAAGCAACTCAGCATCGTGAGAAATGTTAATGACCGTCCACCCCATTTCAGAGAAGATGCCATCAATTATCGCCAATTTGATTCTTTCTTCAACGCCGGCAAAGGATTCGTCTAAAACAAGCAAGCGGGGACGAGCAACAATTGCCCGGGCAAACATTAAGCGTCTGCCAAACGACACGGAAACATTGAGGCCATTGGGAAGCAATCGGCTTTTTAGCCCCTTTGGCAGTAGTTTAACTTCGTCTTTTAATTGAGACATTTCAATCGCCCATTCCAAATCGCTGTATTTGATATTTCTTCCAAGAAGAATGTTTTCTTCGACAGTGCCATCAAAAATTTGGTTGTCTTCCATAACAATTCCGGTAACCGAACGAACCCTGCGCCTATCCATTCGGCTGATATCATAATCGTTGAATTCTATTGAGCCGCTGGAAGAATCTTGCATCCCAACCAAAAGTGAGACTAAGGCACTTTTACCGGAGCCGCTTTCCCCTACCAAAGAAATATTTTTTGCACTAGGAATGTGAAGATTGATGTTTCTCAAAATCGGTTTTCCATTGGAAGCTACAAGCGTAACCGATTCCATTTTAACATCGATTGGTTTGTCGAATAAAGGCCCAAATTCGCCGCCAACTGGTTCAATGGGTTTATCCGTGATATGTGAAACTTTATCAATCGCTGTAAAAAGGTCGTAATGCGATTCAAATTGTTCAATCAATTTTTCGATTGCAGAAAGCATTGAAACCAAAACCAATTCAGCAGCGACCAATTCACCAATGGTGAGTTGACGCTCAATAACCAAAGAACCTCCGATTCCTAAAATTCCAACCGTCGCAAAAGCTCGAAACACAACACTTCCTGCAATTTGGCGCATCAAAACTTTGAAGTGATCGTGTCTGGCTCGAATGTAATCAATGGCGAAAGCATCAATTCGCTCATATACAAATTCAGGCGTTGAATAAAGCTTAAAGCTTTTTTGACATCGTGCAATTTCTTCTAACCAAGAAGCAATCGCGTATTTTTTTTTGGATTCTGCGATGCTGGTAGTTAATCCTCCGCGACCTAAAAGAAAAACCAAGAGAGGGATAAAAATGAACAAAGAAACGTTAAACAGAAGGAAAAAAGGATGATAAACCGCAAGAAGAATTAAACCGATGACCGTGACTAAAATGGAACTTAACCCGTCCAGAAAAAACTTACCTACCGATTTTTGAATCGTAAGAATATCAAAAAAACGGTTCATAACTTCAGGAGTATATTCCCCAAGAAGTGCTGTATGCTTAATGTTTGGAAGACGATGGGCAATTTCAAAAGTGGTTCTTACAAAGATTCGACGTTGCAAAATATCGACAACATAGCGTTGCATCACTTCAAAGACGCCGACAAGCAAAAGTCCTATCGCAATAACAAAACACATAACAAAGAGCTGTGTTGTAAAAACGCCGAGCGTTATCGAGTTAACAATCGCTGAAGCTGAAAGCGGTACAACAAGTGACATCAGTCCAATAACAACTGCATAGGCAATTACCACCAATATGTCACGGCGTTCTTCATTCCACATCCTTGTTAATCGATTTAAAATAAGTGCGGTAACATTGTGATGGTGATCGTCGTGTCCCTCGTGCCCGTGTGTGTGATGCTCTTTCATTTTGCTGTGATCCTTTTTAACTTCAGCGCCTTGCTCATCGCTTGTCATGAACGACCTTGTGAGTCCTTCGCAAAGAATTATTGTTACTGCTTGCTTACCTAAGAAAATTTCTTCCGGCTTAATTTTGGATTGTACTGTTGGATTGAAGGTGGTACAAAGGGCCTCATCCCTCGATAAAGATTCAATCCAAATGATTTTCTTTCCAACTTTGACCAAAAATTTATCGATAGGCTGATTTGTAATATCATCTTTTTGAAGTGAGAGTTTTCGCATCAAGAATCCGCAACTGATGCCGGTTTTAAGAATCGTGTCAAATATTGTGTCGTCGTTAATGTTAAGTTCCCTTAAGTAGGCGTGAGATGTGGCCGCAGTCATCGAAGAGTGAAACCGCAGCGAAAGGAACTCAAACACATCAATTGCTTGGAGTTCAAACGAAGTTCCATTCTGACTATAAGATGTCGATTGATTCATCATATTCAAATCGATAATGAATGTTCTTGAAAATTTTTTAATGTAGTAATTAAGCGGATTTTCGAAAACCACATGCACTTACTTAAACAAAAAGTGGAATCAAACATCCAAATTTATTGAATCGAATGAGTCTTGTTATATACAATTTTTCATTATTAAAAATTTCTTAATTAATCGAAAGTGTAAATATTTTCTCTTTGAAACCTTCCCCGTAAAGTATCGGGTAATTCTTATAATAAATCGATTATCTTTAGGGCTTAATAAATTAATCGAAGAATAGATGCTTATTGATAGCGCGAAAATAACCATTAAAGCCGGAGATGGTGGTGATGGGGTAATTGGATTTCGCAGAGAAAAATATGTTCCAAAAGGAGGGCCGGACGGTGGGGACGGCGGAAAAGGTGGCGATATTTATGTGCAAGCAGACCGGAATTTGACAACCTTAATGGACTTCAGGTATAAACAATATTATAAAGCAGAGAGTGGAAGAAAAGGTCAGGGGTCAAGAAAAACAGGGCTTAGTGGAGATGACTTTATTCTCAAAGTGCCTGTTGGTACATTAATAAAAGATTTTGAGACTGATGAGGTTCTTTGTGATTTGATTCATGACGGAGAAAAAGTTTGTCTTGCAAAGGGCGGAAAAGGAGGTTTAGGGAATCAACATTTTGCAACCCCTTCGAATCGAGCGCCTCGTCATGCGACAAAAGGCGAAGTCGGTGAAGAAAAAACCATTCAACTTGAGCTTAAAATGCTTGCAGATGTTGGCCTCGTTGGTTTCCCCAATGCCGGAAAATCCACCTTGATTTCAAAGTTAAGTGCAGCCCGTCCAAAAATTGCAGATTATCCATTTACAACACTTGAACCAAATCTTGGTATTGTTCATCATAAAGATTATCAAACTTTTGTAATAGCCGATATCCCCGGAATCATTGAAGGTGCTTCGGAAGGAAAAGGCTTAGGGATTAAATTTCTTAAGCATATTGAACGCACAAAAATTCTTGCGTTACTCATTCCTGCAACAACCGAAAAAATCAAAAATGAATATGAAACTCTTTTGAATGAATTGGAGCATTACAATCCACAAATGCTGGAAAAACCAAGAGTACTTGTTATTACCAAAATTGATTCAAAGCCACAAAAATTTAAAGTCCCAAAAATCAAAGGGGTTAAAATACACTCGATTAGCAGTATTACTGGAGAAGGCCTTGATGACCTGATCGACATTTTTTGGCAACAAATCCAAATAAAAAAGTCGAAAGAAGAACAAGAGAGTTTGAGTTATGTTTCTGAAACGCGAGAGGATGCTTTTGAACTTTCGCTTAATCAGTCTAACTTCAAAAAGAAAATTTAATTCTGAAATCCGATTCATGATTGTTCGAGAAGTTGTTGTTAAAAATAAAGCTGGTTTACATACTCGCCCGTCCGCAGCACTGGCGAAACTTGCTGAAAAGTATAAATCTGATTTTTTTATCGAAAAGGATGGGATAGAAGTCAATGCAAAATCGGTTATCGGAATTATGACTTTGGCTGTTCCAAAAGGGACAAAGTTAACGCTGAAATTTAATGGTTCTGATGAAAGCGAAGCTTCAGATGCGGTTGTAAAACTCTTTGAAAGCGGTTTTGGCGAGATATAACAACTTAATTTAAGTTGCGCCGTTAGAATAGATTTTAAAGAAACTATGAACAATTCTATCGGCTAAAATGGCGCTTTCATATACCCCTTCTAAGGGAATTCGCAAATATTGCATCATTTCCTTTTTTATTGCCTTTCTTTTATTCCTCCCAAATCTAGTGTATGCACAAATAAGTAAACCAGATACAATGGTGGCTTATCCATTCAGCATTCATAGTCAAGAAAAAATTTCACTGGATGGAAAGTTGGATGAAGTGTTATGGCAAAAAGCAATAAGGATAACGAATTTTACCCAAAGAAATTTGGTCGAGGGTGAACCGGCAACCGAAAGAACGGAGGTTGCCGTGCTTTACGATGAGGAAAATTTATACTTTGGAATTTGGTCTTATGATTCCTACCCCGAAAAAATTGTGGCCTTTGAGCAGAGACGCGATTTCTCTTGGTGGCGTGAAGACAATTTTAATATTATTCTCGACACTTATCACGATAAAAGAAACGGATATTTGTTTGTGACAAACCCAAATGGTGCAAGAGCAGATGCATTAATTATAGATAACGGCGTCGGGTTTAATGTTGATTGGAATGGGGTTTGGGATGCTGCTTCAACACGAACTGAATTCGGCTGGTTTGCTGAAATAAAGATTCCATTTACAACCTTAAAGTTCAGTGAACAAGAAGAGCAGATTTGGGGAATCAATTTTGAAAGAAACATTCGTCATAAAAGAGAACAAGTTCAATGGCAAGGATGGGCTCGAGATGCATCCATTGAGCAACTCAATCGCGCAGGAACTTTGGTGAATCTTAGAGGATTGAAAAGCACAAACTTATTGGAGTTAAAACCTTACCTACTTTCTGGTGTCCAACAAGAAAGTAACAAAAGCATCGATTGGCAAAGGAATATTGGAGCTGACTTAAACTACCTTTTTACGCCCACCTTAAAATTGAATCTTACGGCTAATACGGATTTTGCGCAAGTCGAAGCTGATCAAGCACAGATTAATTTCACCAGATTTCCACTATTCTTTCCTGAAAAGAGAGAGTTCTTTTTGGAAGGAAGAGATTATTTCGATTTTGGCACCGATGCCTTAGGATTTTACAGTCGCCGAATTGGACTTTCTGATAACGGATTGCCCATCCCAATTCTTGCCGGCGCAAGACTTTTGGGAAAAGCGGGGAGCACAACATTGGGAGTGATCTCAATGCAAACTGCCGCTCAAGACACACAAAGGAGTGTCAATTATGGTGCTTATAGCTTTCGTCAAGATATTTTCGATCAATCTCGGGTAGGAGTTATCGCGACAAGTAAAATAGAAAGCAATCGGCAAAACTATGTTTATGGATTGAACACAAGGCTTGCAACCGATCAATTTTTGGGAAATAAGAATTTAGTTTTTGAATCAGCTTTTGCACAGTCCTATACCTCCGATTCTACCAATAAAATCGGAAACACGTTCAATTTTGGAATCCGTTACCCCAACGATTTAATTAGTATGCGTGCCGATTTTTCAAAACTCGATTCCCGATTTAATCCTGAGGTTGGATTTGTGGGAAGAAATAACTACAAAAGCGCGTTGTTTGCATGCGATATCAACCCGAGGCCTAATATTGATGGAATTCAGCAAATTTTTTTCACACCCCTTTTTGCCAATTTTTTTTGGAATGATTTAACCGGAGCAAGGGAATCTGCTGTACTTGCTGGGTCGCCTTTTGGGATTCAGTTGAATTCGGGCGATTCTTTTTGGGTTTGGATTGAGCATCAAACGGATATCCCACCTGAAGATTTTCCTTTAGGAAGAAATATTTTGATTCAGGCTGGTGAATACAATTTCACTCGATATGAACTTAACGCGGAAACCTTTGACGGTCGTTGGGTATCGGGTTATGGTGGGGTGAGTTGGGGAGATTATTATGGCGGGACTCGTTTGAATTTCAATGTCGGGACTTCGTTTCGATTAAGCCGCTTTATCACTTTTGACTTTGAATATCAACATAATGAGTTACGCTTCGAAAGTGGGAAAATATTTACTAACCAAATCATTAGCCGTACTGAATTTTCGATGTCTCCAAAGTTTTTCGGTGGACTATTTGCACAGTGGAACGATAATGATAACCAAGCCTTGCTTAACTTCCGCTTGACTTGGATTCCTACCATCGGAACCGACTTCTTTTTTGTTTTTACTCAATCATTCAATACCGACCAAACGATCCGCTCTAATGGCGTAAGCGTACTGGCCAAATTGGTTTGGCGGTTTATCATTTGATTTTATATGAAAATTGTTCTCTTCGAAGACGATGCTGTATTGAATTTTTTTCCTTTAGCCGTCTTAAAACCGATTACCGAATTGGTGCTTGGGATTTCCACTTTAAGAGAAAAAGCCGAAAAGCATTTTGCTTCTCCTGCGCTTCTTATCCGTAAACAGTTGCGGCCGTATTGGAGGGAAGTTCTTGGAGATCGAATATTAACCTCACCTCTTGATACAGACGAATTAATATTTGTGAATGCGCGTTGCATTGTCGATCATAAATTTGCGTTTGGTCTTTTCGCTTTATTTGATTCTGGTGAAATGGCAATGAATACAGCCCTTTTCAATGGAGCGCAGCCTGTATGTTTTCGTGTCAATCCTAAAACTTTTTTTGGAAATGAGTTCCCCGACACAGTTTCGGCTTCCTCTCTCTCATTTGGGATGAAGATTCGGCAAACCGATGCGCAATTAATCTCATTCCCTTGGGAATTGATCCGATTGCATCCACAAACTTTTATTCGTGAAGCTGCGATTTATCCTGCAATGGGAAATGTATTGGGAAGAGTTCATCCAAGTGCGGTGCTTGTCAATCCTTCATGCATTTTTATTGGTGAGGGTGCTGACATTAAAGCTGGAGTGGTGCTAGATGCCGAAGATGGATTTATCATTGTGGAAAAGGATGCCGTGGTAATGCCAAATTCGGTTTTGATGAATAATGTATTTATCGGAAAGAAATCTACCGTAAAAATAGCTGCAAAAATTTATGATCATGTTTATATCGGAGAGCGATGCAAAGCGGGCGGGGAGATTGAGGACAGCATTATGGAATCTTACTCCAATAAACAGCATGAAGGATTTTTGGGACATTCTTATATCTCCCATTGGTGCAATTTAGGAGCAGACACTAATACCTCAGATCTAAAGAACAACTACAGCACGGTTCGGATGACATTCGGGAAAAAAGAAATTGATACCAAAATGCAATTTTTAGGACTCTTAATGGGCGAGCATTCAAAATCGTCGATTAACACAATGTTCAACACCGGAACTATCGTTGGAATTTCATCAAACATTTTTGGAAATGGATTTCCACCAAAAAAAGTAGGCTCTTTTCAATGGGGCGGGGCAGAAGGATTTACATTATACCAAATTGAAAAAGCCCTCGAAACTGCACGCGCCGTGATGAAACGAAGAGGAATTGAAATGACTGAATCTTACGAAAAATTAATCCGAGTTACTTACGCCACATTAAGTGAATAGAAATTCACGAAAAGGTCTTTACATCTTTTTTGAAAAGACAGATTTATTACTTTTTCGAGCTTCGAATTCTTTGATGTAAAGAGGGATGAGCGTTTCTGTATCAGCAAATTCTTTAGCCAAATATTTCTCACTTGCCCATTCGAGCATCGACTCCGCCGTAAGCCCTGTGAGAAGAAGAGGATCTAAATCTGAAAAAAAACGCTGAGCTAAATTAGATTCTTTAACTACTAAATCGCATTTGGTTTGCTTTTCATTTTGTACTGCTTTTACGAGAGCAATAATTTCTGAAGCAGTTGCATATCCGGTATCAATCGCATCTTTGAACGCCCCTTCTTGAAATAAAGCATAGTAGAATTCCTCTGATTTTAAATGTTGAATAGCAAGTCTGTAGGCGATTGTTTTTTCTTGAAGTGGGCTTAAACTTAAACTATACCGATAGAACAGAGTTAAAGTAGGTAAAGCGATAATAGGCACTTCAAGGGCAAGCGAAAGCCCTTTTGCAACCGACATTCCAACACGTAGCGAAGTAAACGACCCCGGCCCTTGTGAAATCGCGATGGCATGTAAGTCTTTAGGCTCAAGGAGCGCTTCTTGCAATACCTCTGAAATCATTGGCACAATTACTTCAGAACTTCGAGTTGTTTCATTTGAGCTTTTCAAAAAAAACTGTTGCGGTTGTGTGGAATCGGATTTTAACACTGCAATAGAAAGTGGGCTTCCAGAAGATTCTATGGCAAGAATATTGAGGCGATGACTCATTATAAAATCGATTTCAATTCTTTCTCTAAGCGTATCAAATCATTCTCTTCGAGCCGATAAGAATACCATTCT
This sequence comes from Chloroherpetonaceae bacterium, assembly GCA_033763895.1. NCBI lineage: Bacteria > Pseudomonadati > Chlorobiota > Chlorobiia > Chlorobiales > Chloroherpetonaceae > Chloroherpetonaceae bacterium. Next base: position 392,090 of record JANRJQ010000010.1, read on the forward strand.
TTCATTCTTTTGGCTCCAAGCTTTTCGTAAAAATCTATAGCAATTTGATTCCAATCTAAAACCTGCCACTCAATTCTTCCGCATCCTCTTCTTTCTGCTTCTTTGACTAAAAACTGAAATGCAGTAAGACCCAACTTCAATTTTCGATATTCCGGCAGTACAAATAAATCCTCTAAATAAAGCGTCGGTTTCGCTAAAAAACTGGAATAGGTTTCAAAATAAATGATGTAACCCGAAGGCTTTTGTTCAAAAAGTATAAGAGAAGAAAAGTATCGGGGGCTTTCAGAAAAGGCATCAGCTTTTAATCTTTTTTTTGCTGAATCATCAGGAGGCGTGAGCTTTTCATAATTTGCTAATGAAACAATGAGCGAAAAAAAAACTTCGAAGTTTGAAGGTGTAACAGGAGCAATGTCTATGTGTTTAGTCGTCATTCATTTAAGAGAATTGATTTAAATAGAATTTCAAGGTCAAGAAACCGAGTGGAATTTTTGGCATAATACACATCGGTGTTCTCTGCTTGATCACCGGTTTTACCGCTCAACTTTGAAAGTGTCCATACGCCTTCTTTTCCTACATATAATCCATTTTTGGAACTCATTTGAACAGAGTGACTTGCGCCAACAAAAGTCATCCTTCCCGTAAAAACAAACCAAAGTTTAATAAATATATCTTTCCTACCTCGAAGCCAAATGAGTGGTGAAAGAATCAAAACGAGAGGAAAAATCATTAAATCAAATAACCGTTTTGTAAAACGAGATTCAGGGCGAAGTAAATTATACTCTATCGATTGCATCCCGATTTCTTGACCTAAACTTGATAAAGGTTCAGGGCTTAAAGGATCAATACTTCCTTTACTGATAATGACATCCAAATCTTCAGAAACGAACCTGAAATCAAGGGAGGAATCTTTTAATTGTGAGATTAAAGTTAATATTTCTGTATTACTTACGCTTGAGGGTGTAATCAATATTTCTGAAATCTTATTGACTCTAACCACTTCCTTAAGTTGATTTTTTGAGCCAAGAAGTGGGGGTGCTTCTTTTCCTAACCGCTGAATTTTAGTTTCAAAATCAGCCAATGCATCAAATGAGATTAAAGGTTCACTGGAAATAAAACCAACCACTCGGGAGCGAGGGGTTGGAAGTTGGTTCATTCTATCAAAAAGAGTTAATGCCTTTTCAGAAGTGCCAAATATTGCGGCTCTTTTTAATAAACCCCCTGAACCGCTTTTCTGAGCAGAGCCAAGTTTGGCGATTAGTCTCCAAGATGAGAGAAAGAATAGCGCAAGGATAAAACTGGTTGCGAGACCAATTCGAGAGAAAGCAAACTGATTGAAGAAAAATGTTATTGAAGAAGAAAGTATAAACCCTGCAAAAAGTGCTAACCAAAGTGTTTTAAGTGCCCATATCTTTGAGGCTCGGTAAACACCAAAACTTAAAAAACACATCATCCACACAGCCAAATATGATGGAAGTACGATTAACAAAAATTCTTCCGGATAGCCACTATGCTTTAAAACATAAAACTTAATGAAAAAACCTATGACGATTGAAAGCGTAAGGAAAAACGCATCAAGGATAGGGAAAAAGAGCGAATCCAAAATTCTCTTGACAACAGATAAAGATGCTCTCAAATAAATTCCAAGCGTGAGAATGAAAACAAACCAACTCGAGGAATTGTAATATTTTTTCACAAAAATGAGCATCGCCTCATAAAACTGAAGAACATAGTTGAAGCTTTGCTTTTTTGTACTCTCCCCTTTATAGTGGATAATTTGAGTTTCGTGGAAATAAACAATCTTCCATCCACCTTTTTTTATTCGGTAACACCAATCAAGGTCTTCTCCGTACATAAAAAAAGTTTCATCGAAAAGCCCCACAGTCTCTAAAACTTCTCGTCTTAAAAACATAAAAGCGCCCATTAAGGCGTCAATTTCGTATGTCTCATTTTCAGAAAGAAAGGTAAGATTGTACTGCGCGAAGCGAGGACTTTTAGGAAAAAGAGAGGATAGTCCAAGAAGTTTGTAAAGTGAAACCTCAGGGCTTGGAAATGACCTTCGGCACGAAAGTTGAAAAGTACCATCGGCATTGAGCAATTTGCATCCCGAAGCGCCAATCTGTTTTGACTCAGGTTTCTCCATAAATTCAATCATCTTACGGAGCGTATCCTCAGAAAGCAATGTATCAGGATTTAATACCAAAATGTATCTTCCTTTACATCTTTTAAGAGCCTGATTATTGGCACGAGCAAAGCCTAAATTTTCTTGATTCAGTATTAGGTGGATATCGATTTCCGGGTGGGAAGAGAATTTGGTTCGTAACATAGGAATCGTACCATCCGCAGAATTATTATCGACAACAAATATCTCTGCCTTAATTCCGAGAGATGACTTAATAACGCTCTTCAAGCATTGTTCTAAAAAATCTCGAACATTGTAACTTACGATGACGATAGAAAGCGTCATTGAACTCCCGTGTACAAAAGTTGCAAGGTCACAGCCTTCCTAAGAGTTGCTTAAATTTTAATGCCCAAACCATCCACATCGCTTCAAGAATTATCTTTCGAGACATTTTTGATTTGCCAACCGTCCGATCAAAAAAAACAATAGGGATTTCGCGAACCTGAAAACCCTTTGACCAAGTCTTGAAGTTCATTTCAATTTGAAACGAATAACCGCCGGAGCGAACTTCATCTAAGTTTATTGATTCCAACACTTTACGGCGAAAACATTTGAATCCTCCGGTCGGATCTTGAATCGGCATGCCAGTTATCATTCTCGTATAAAGGCTAGCACCCTTTGATAGAATGAGCCGCGAGATCGGCCAATTCACGACATTTGCAACCCGATCTAAATAGCGAGAGCCAATAACAAGGTCTGCTTCTTTTATCGCTGATAAGAAATTAGGAATCATCTTAGGGTCATGTGAAAGATCGGCATCCATCTCCATAACATAATCATACTCATGCTGAATGGCATATCGAAAGCCGGCCACGTAAGCCGTTCCTAAGCCCATTTTTCCCGGCCTGCGCAAAAGAAAAAGATGCTTATTCTTTTTCATCATTTCTTCGACAATTGATCCTGTACCGTCTGGAGAGTTATCATCGATGATTAGGATATCAAGCCCGGGAATTTCAAGGCTCATGACTAACCCAACAACCATTGGAATATTCTCAGCCTCGTTGTAAGTCGGTATAATAATAAGGGTTTTTCCAATCGCTATATCCACACTAGGAGGGAAAGATGTAGGTAACTCAAAATTTTCAACGGGTTTATCCATTCTGAATCTCAATGCCATCGTTTGAAAAAGGTGTCTAACGGATGCAAATAAATTAATTTCTTAATTCAAAGAATCAATTTGAATTAAGAGTTTGATAAAAAACAACTTGTCTTCAAATTATAATATTTTCAGACCAATGCAAGAAAAGTCCATCCTAAAAGTCTGGAAGATAATTTATCGTAAAATCACCCGTTGAAAAAAACAGGCATTAAGAAGTATTCCAGTGATTTTGAAAATGGGTGTTGTAAATTGGGAAGATTGAACATAAACTACTTAAAATGAAAACCATCAATATTTTTATGATGGCCGATGTTGTCGGTCAGCCGGGCGTTGAACTTGTTTGCAAATTACTAAAAGGATATATCCAAAAATTTGATATTCATTTTGCCCTTTGCAATGGAGAAAATGCCTATAACGGAAAAGGAATGAGCCTCGAAATTCTCCACCAATTACGTACTGCAGGTGTTGATGTCATTACAGGCGGAAATCATATTTGGGATAACTTTAAATTTCATGAAACCTTAAAAGTTGAACCACATGTCCTCCGTCCGCAAAACTATCCGAAAGGAACTTATGGTACCGGTATGGGGACTTTCAACTTACCAAATGGTCTTGGGAAAATTGCGGTCCTCAACCTTCAGGGAAGAACTTTTATGTACACGATTGATTGCCCTTTTCGCACTGCCGACTGGGCCTTGGATCGGCTGCGAAAGGAAACCAAGTATATCATTGTCGATATGCACGCTGAAGCCTCTGCTGAAAAAGCAGCTCTTGGTTTGTATTTGGATGGACGCGTTTCCGTTGTTATGGGTTCACATTCTCACGTTCAAACAGCCGATGAACGGATTCTTCCCAAAGGAACAGGTTTTTGTACAGATATTGGTATGACAGGCCCATATGAATCTGTGGTTGGAATGGTGTCTAAAACTGCGATTGATCGATTTATTTATCAAACCCCGCACAAATATGAATGTGCCACCAGCGATGTTCATCTTACTGCAATGGTAATTAAGTTAGATCCTGAAACGGGAAAATGTGTTCACCTTGAACGGGTTACTTTTCCTGAATTTACCAAATCGCTCATTGGAAAAAATGCACCAAAGCCTGAAACGACAAGGGCTGCTCAAACTGCGATTTAGTTTCGCATAATCGTAACAAGTTGAAGAGTGGCAGCATTAATACGATTGCACAATGTTTCTTTGAAGCGCGGTAATAAGGTGATTTTTGATCACCTTGATTTTGAACTTGGCCGTGGTGAATTTGTTTACATCATCGGTGCCTCCGGGGCGGGAAAAAGTTCTTTTTTGAAACTTCTCTATGCAGAAACAAAACCCGATGAAGGAGAAATTCATGTTGGTAAATTTGAAATTTCAAAACTGAGAAAATCCGAAATCCCCTTTCTGCGTAGGAATTTGGGAATTGTGTTTCAAGAGTTTCGATTGCTTTTCGATCGAAACGTCTATGAAAATGTCGCTTTTGTTTTAGAGGTCACTGGAGTGGGGTCGAAAGATATTTCAAGAAAAGTGAATGAAGCGCTATCAGAAGTTGGTTTATTATCAAAAAAATATGATATGCCGGAAACACTTTCGGGCGGAGAGCAACAGCGTGTCGCAATTGCAAGGGCTATCGTTCGAGAACCCTATTTTCTTTTGGCTGATGAACCTACAGGAAATCTTGATCCGGAAGTCTCAACAGAGATTATGCAACTTCTTAAGCGTATTAGTGGAAAGGGTGTAACAACACTTGTTGTTACCCACGATTATGATATCGTGAGCCGTGTGCCTTCACGAACATTAATGATCAAATCAGGAAAAATTTTTGATGTGGTTTTAAAGGGTAATTGATGACGTTTGCGGGTTTTATCAAATGTTTAATTCTCAGCTTTCCAAATAAGTTTTATTAAATTATTTTCGAAATAAATGCAATTGCCATAATGTGCGTATTGAGTCATTAAAGAACCAATTGATTTGAAGCTAAAGTGAATTTGAGTCGTAATTTTCTTTCTTGAAAAACCTTGATTTTATAAGTTATAACTACAACGGATATGAATAATAAAGCAGGCTTAACCTCAGAAGAATGGGATGATTTACGCGTCCAAATTCAAGAACTCTTTGATGTCACGCTTCGGTACGCTGAAGTTGTCGCTAAAGAAAGCGATCGGGTTTGGGATTCAGATCGGCCAAAGTTTACCAAGCTAAAAGATACCGATATTGATGATGCGCTACTTAAGTATCAAAATCAACTGAATAGCTTTGAAGAAGAGCGAAAAGTAGCTTACAATCAAATGTATGAACGGCTTAAGTCAGACGGGTTTTCGCGTGTGGTTAAAATTGAACGATATGTCGAAAAGCTTGCTGCTGCAATCGGTGCAGATTTTCATGTGACACCTGAAAAATCTTAATACCACAATAATTTAGAGTTGATTGATCTATTCAGCCTGCTTTGACTTTTTGCTCAAAGTGGGCTTTTTTATTATGACCAAATATGCTTTATACCATAATAACAGGGGCTTCTTCGGGGATTGGAAAGTGTTTTGCTGAGCAGTATGCCCAAAAAAGAAAAAATCTGCTGTTAATCTCTCGTTCTGCAGAAAAGCTTCTTGAACTAGCTGACCGTATTAAACGAGAAAATCAAATTGATGTGAAAATTCTTGCGTTAGATCTTTCAAAGCCTGAATCAGCTGAAGTTGTAAAGGACTTTTGCCAGACTTCAAAAATTGAGGTTGAAATTCTGATCAATAATGCCGGTTTTGGGCTTTTGGGCTCTTTTGCCTATCAAAAACTCAAGACTTATGAAGAAATGATTGAATTGAACATTTCGACTTTAGTTAAACTAACACACTTATTTCTTCCTGAGATGATTTCAAGAAAATCAGGCGGGGTAATCAATGTAGCTTCAACAGGTGCCTTTCAGGCAGTTCCATATCTAACCGTTTATGCAGCAACAAAGGCATTTGTGCTCAGTTTTTCTGAGGGATTAAACGAAGAACTTGACGGAACCGGAGTAACCGTTACGGCACTTTGCCCCGGAACGACCGAGACGAATTTCTTTGAAGTAGCCAAGCATGACCCATCAAAAATGCTTTTACCAATGGAAAAGCCTGAACAAGTGGTACGAGTTGGAATTCAAGCATTCGAAGCAGGGAGTTCAAAAGTGATTTCTGGGATTTTCAACAAAGTGATGATTCATACAGAACGCCTTTTCCCAAGGCACATCGTCTCGAAAATTGCAGCGTTTGTTTTCAATCCTACGAGGAAGTAAATTAAAATTAGGTAATGCCCTTTCATCACACCAAACATGAATCATATTAAAAAGCGTCGTACTTTAGTCATAAGGCTTTTCGGTGAAAAACCCTATCTTTGAAATTCATTTATTTCAACCAAACTGAAATTTAATTTTGGACAGCAATCAACAAACAATGGTCGCACCATCAGAAATACCTGATATTACCATTATTGGTGCGGGGCCAACAGGTCTTTTCGGTGCTTTTTATGCCGGGCTTCGTGCTATGAAGGTTCGGATTGTCGATAGTCTTTCAGATATCGGTGGGCAGCTAACGGCATTGTATCCCAAAAAATTGATTTATGACGTTGCGGGTTATCCCAAAGTTTTGGCTGAAGACTTGGTAAAAAGTCTTTATGAGCAAGCCGCTCAATACAACCCTGAAGTGATAACCAACACCAAGATTGAAAAACTTGAAAAGGTTGGTGAGGTTTTTCATCTTACCACCGAAACTGGAGAAGTATTATTTTCTAAAACGGTGTTAATCGCAGCCGGTGTGGGTGCGTTTACGCCCCGTAAATTGGAATCCGAAAATCTCTCGCAATGGGAAAACAAAGGGCTTTACTACTTTGTTAAGGATCCAACAGTTTTTTATGGAAGAAAGCTTCTCGTCGTCGGAGGCGGAGATTCGGCAATGGATTGGGCTATGGCACTCGCTCCACATTCGAATATGTTGCTGATTCACAGAAGAGATAAGTTTGTTGCACATGAAGACAGCGTAAAAAAAGTAAAAGAACTTGGCGTGCCGATTCGAACCTATTGGGAGCTAAAGACAATTAATGGTGAAAACGGTCTCTTAAAATCTGCAGTTATTTTCAATAACAAAACCAATGAGGAAGAGGTCATTGAAGCCGATGCCGTACTGTGCAACCTTGGGTTTTTAACCAATCTCGGCCCGATTAAGCATTGGGGGCTTGAGATACAAGGCAATGGAATTAAGGTTGATCATAATATGGGAGTTGGTATAAACGGCGTTTATGCTGCCGGCGATGTTGCGGCACATTCAGCCAAGTTAAAGCTTATTGCGACCGGCTTCGGCGAGGCCGCTATTGCCGTTAATCATGCCAAAACCGTAATTGACCCGCATGCTTCGTTCTTTCCGGGTCACAGCAGCAATAAAGACGATAAAAAAGAAGAAAAGCATGCTGAAAAAGTGGCATAAAAAAGTATGAAATTTGAATCAGTTAGGAAATTATTTTAGCATCGAAGGGCAGACCAAAATGTTTATTCCCCTGATTCTGTAAAAAGAATTAAAATAACAATCTTTCCAACGAAAGTAAGTAAGTGAGTATTTATGGCGAATGATAAAAAAGCGGCAGCCGATATTTTGATTGTTGATGATCAGGAAATCATTCTCAAACTTCTTGAAGAGACGCTTAAGACTGAAGGCTATAGCGTGAGAATGGCGATGAATGGTATTGAAGCACTTGCGGCTGTCGAATCAAATCGTCCTGATTTGATAATTACAGACATGTTGATGCCCAAAATGAATGGGTGTGATATGGTTTCAAAGTTAAAGGAATCGTCAGAGACTCGGCTGATTCCTACGATTATGTTGACAGGTCTATTTGATTTTGAAAATAAAGTTCGCGCACTTGATATCGGTGTTGATGATTTTTTGGGAAAGCCTTTTAATCGTATTGAATTAATTACTAAAGTACGTGCGCTGCTTAAAACCAAGGCTTATATCGATCAATTGGAAAATGCTGAATCAGTAATTGTCACGCTTGCACTTTCTATTGAAGGCCGAGATCCATACACCAACGGGCATTGCCATCGATTGGCAGATTACGGGATTAAACTAGGAAAGAAAATCGGCTTAGAAGAATGGCAAGTGGAAGCGGTGCGAAAAGGCGGTTTCTTACATGATATAGGAAAAATTGCAGTTTCAGATTCGATTCTCTTAAAGCCCGGAAAGCTGACTGCTGAAGAGTATGAGATAATGAAAATTCATCCCGAAGAAGGAGAGAAAATTTGCAAACCACTAAAATCACTTGCGCCTGTATTGCCAATTATTCGGGGGCACCAAGAGCGGTGGGATGGTAAAGGTTATCCTGACAATCTTCAGGGATCGAATATTCCGATTACCGCACGCGTAATTGCTACTGTGGATTTTTATGATGCCTTGAACACCGTTCGCCCATATAAGCGAGCCCTTTCTCATCATGAATCCATTGATTTAATGCGCAAAGAAACTCAAGAGAATAAGTGGGATCCAAACCTCATGAGTGTTTTTTTAGAAATGCTATCATCAGGTGAGTTCGATAAAGCATACCACGAAATTGTACCGGTCAAATATGAATTTGCTTAAGACATAGGTCAAAAGCTGTTCTTTAATTCTTAATAAAATGAGCAATCAAATAAAGGTTTTAACTCGCGCAGATTTAGATGGTCTTGTTTGTGCAGTTTTCTTAAAAAATACAGAGAACATTCAAGAAGTTCGCTTTTCAGAACCAAAGTTTGTTCAAGATGGAGAGATTGAAATTGATTCAAACGATATTTTAGCGAACCTTCCATACGATAAGCGATGCGGAATGTGGTTTGATCATCATATCGCAAATGTAAAACCTAAGGAATTCAAAGGTGCATTTAAGAATGCCCCAAGTGCAGCTCGCGTGATTTATGATTATTACCTTCCCGATTTCCCTGTACTGGCGAGGTATGAAGAACTTTTGCATCACACCGATAAAATTGATTCCGCGAATCTGACCTATGCGGAAGTTATCGAACCGTCAGGATATTTAATTTTATCAATGACCATTGATGGAAAATATCATGAAGACAAACCCTATTGGCTCCATCTAATTGACTTGATGATGGAAAAAACAATTGATGAGATTATGGCCGATGCCGAGGTCAAAAAGCGTGTCGATTCTTTTAAGGAGAGCAATCTTCAGTTTATGGAAGCAGTTAGAGATAATTCAAAGGTTGAAAAAAATGTCCTGATTACAGACCTTCGAAAATTTGATGAACTTCCAAACGGAAATCGCTACTACCTTTATGCATTTCAAGCTGCAACAAATATCTCGTTGAAGTTGACGAACGATCGTGAAAGACCGGGGTTTGTATCGATTGGCGTGGGCTACAACATTTTTAACAAAACGGCAAATATCAATGTCGGTGAACTGATGAAAAAGTATGGCGGCGGCGGACACAAAGCCGTTGGGAGCACGAGGGTCAAGAAAGATGATGCCGACAGAGTTGTTCAAGAAATGTTAAAATATCTGGTGCAGTAAAAAAAAACCTGACGAAAGTCAGGTTTTTTCTTGAATCTACCTCTTCACATTTTGTCTTTCACCCTAAACGATGTTGAAAATAAATTTCTATCAAATCCTATTGCTACCCCTTTTAGAATTCTGCATTGATGCCAATGGTTGGTAGAAGTCCGAGTGGACTGTCGTCAAGAATCTGATTATTGCGAACATCCCATCGAGGCTGATCGGCATTTTTTTGGTTGGTAATATTTTGAATGTCGATGTAAGTAATGAGTGTCCAATCTGTAAATTGCCACCGTTTATCAACCCGAATATCAAGGGCATAGCTTGAGGGAAGCCGGCCGGCATTAAAGAACATTGGGTCAATGTTGGTTCGGCGAAAACCGTAAGTGGCATCTCCGTCTGCACCAACTTCGGTAAAGGGCCGCCCTGTTGCAAAACGAAACCTTGTGCCTACTTCCCAGTCTTCATCAATTTTGTAACCTCCCGAGAGATTAAAAAGCAAGCGTTGATCAAAATTTCCTGCGCGTTCAACCCCGTCGAGTGCTGTAAATCTCGCCCAGTTTACAGAGAAAGAGGCAATACCATAAAACCGTGTTTCAGAAAGTTTTTTCTGTGCGAATACTTCAAATCCATAAGCGCGGCCATTTCCTTCGCTTGTTAAACGATCTAAACCAAATGATGTAAATCCTTCTTCAGAGCCGCCAAAACCGGCTCCGGTATTGGCTAATGTTAAAAATCGAAGTCGTGTATTTGTGGGGTAATTACTATAATTTTTGAAATACCCTTCAACACTAAATTTCCAATCTGCGCCAACAATTTGTTCAAAACCAACAATCCCTACATCGGTTTGAATGCTTTTTAGGTTGAGGTTCTCGGAATTTGCGACCAACCAAATGTAAGAGGGTGATTGAAAATATCGCCCGCCACTTACACTTAGGGTTGATTTTTCAAAAAGCCTGTAAGAAACAGATGAACGCAATGAGGGATATAGCTTGGTTTGAATAGGACTGAAATAATCAGCACGTGCGCCAAGTGTAAACCGAAAATCTCCGAGCGATTCACCGATTTGTGCATAGAGCGCTCCTTTAAAGAACCGATCTGATTTTGTCAAAGCAAGCGGTGCAAATGGCGCTGAGTTTGCCGTTGGGTTTAGTTGAATATCCGCATCAAAACCGATCGTTTTTGCTTGGAAACCAAATGAGAGCTCGGTCTTTTCGCCAAGGGTGATAAACGCATCTGAACGAAGATTGAACTCATCTTCAATTGAATTATTCTGAAAGAATGTCACTAAGAGAGAATCGCGCTGACGGAAACGGTAATCAATTCTTGTGCGTCCGAGTGTTGTGGAAACATAACCTCCCTTGAAAAGTTTTTTCCAAGTAACACCCGCAACGATTTGATATTGTGTATTGTCAAGCAGCGTGGCATTATCGAAGCGCTGCTCTTCGGTATCGGTAAACTGACGGACATTATTGATCACCCCGATTCCAACCCCGGAAATCTCATTGCCATCGCCTAAATTGAAGTTGAATTTTCCTAAAAAATCATAATACTCTGGGACAAATGCGAATCCTGCTGCTTTGAAAATGAGGTCTAAATAACTTCGTCGAGCAGAGAAAAGGAACTGTCCGTTTTGTGAAAGAGGTCCTTCAATATTCGCTCCAAATTGTGAAGCAGAGAGATTGAGCTTCCCGCCAAGCCGGTCATCGCGGCCATTCCGAAGATCTAAGGTAAGTACACTTGAGACTTTATCACCATACTTGGTGCCAAAACCGCCCGTAGAAAAACTGACATCTCGAACAAAATCAAGATTGACAAAGGAAAGCGGCCCTCCCCCTGCGCCCTGAGTTCCAAAGTGATTGATGTTTGGCGATTCAACACCATCAATCAAAAAGAGGTTTTCCGAGGGTGCGCCACCGCGTACCAATAGATCATTTCGCCCATTCTGAACTTGAGCGACGCCGGGCAAGGTTGAAATTGCTCGAACAACATCTTCAAAGCCGCCCGGAAATCGACGTATTTCTTCATACGATAAGGTTTGTTCACTTGTGGGCGAATCTGTTTTTTTGCGTGAAAAGTAATCGGCAACCACTTCAACTTCAGCTGTTTCAGAATCCTTTTCTACAAGTTCAATGACCACCGAAAAAGGGCGACCCGTAGATACCACAACATCTGAACGGTACAAGCTTTCGTATCCCACCGCAGTTATCAAAAGTTGATAAGTTCCAACGGGAATTTTTGTAAGAGTGAATCGACCGTTGACATTGGTTTTTGTTCCAATTGCCGTACCGACAACCCGAACCGAAGCGCCTATGACTTCCTCTTTTGTTGATTTATCGAAAATTCTCCCGACTACAGATCCTACCGTAAGACTTGAATCAGATTGTGCGTAAAGATTGGATGAAAGACAGAAAAAATTAAACGAGTGAATAAATATTATTGAGAAGAATAAGTTTTTTTTCATTGCTGAATGAATTTTATATGGAAAATTTAATGTATTTAATTAGATAAAACTACCGAATGTTCAGTAGGTAACTTTGCTGAAATTGAAATCGTTCCTCAGGATTATTTTCGTAAACCAACAAGAAGGGTGTTCAAAAAATCTTGAAATAAAGATTGAGGCGTGGAATTTGTAAATCGGTAGGATTCCCTTAACGCCTGAATTGTTGAAAGCAAGATCCCAGCAAGATTATCAAAATTGCAAACATTGAGTTCTCCTTTTTCAAAATGCATGCGGATGCAATTGGCTACTGGGGAGTGAATTAGGTAAATCTGTTTGTTGATAGCCCGTTGATTTTCCGTTGAAAGATGGTGAAAATCGTTTCGAAACATTGCAAGTATATCGAATGGGGGTTCTCTGAAAAACCATTCAGCAACGGCCATTAATTGGGATTCTAATGTTTCGGAGGATTCGAGTGCAGTAATCATTCCTAAGTGATGCCTGTGAATGGCAGATTGAACAACTGCAACAAACAATTCTTCTTTCCCTTTAGGAAAATGGTAATAAAGCGAGGCTTGCTTCATGCCTGATAGCGAAGCGAGTTCGCTCATTCCGAGACCTTTATAGCCTCTTAACATAAAAAGGGGTTCAGCCGCCTTTATGATTTTTTGTTTAGAATCGGTTAGTTCTGTCATTAATCACTAAATTGTGAATAATTGATTTAAGCAAAAAAACAGCGCCTTTATTATGATTTCTGAGGCAGCAAAAGAAAAGATTTGGAACAGAATACGAAAAACAAATGCCTTATTAGGTGCGCTTGTTTTTGCTTTCTTGACTTGGATGTTTGTCGCACTTAATCATAAGTATGTGGCTGCGTGGAAAGTTCCTGTACTCGTAAAAATGGAAAAGAGCGAAAGAGCGGTATCAAATGATTTTGATCGGTCAGTTGAAGTCAAATTTGAAGGTGAAGGGTGGAAACTCATTTCATTTTATATTCGAAGGCCGGAGTGGGTTTTAAATTTGAGCGAAGAATTACCCAAAGATTCACTTATAATTTCAACCCTGAAGTATTATCAGCAATATATTAAGCCGATTCCTGAAGGGGTGGTCGCGTTAGAGGTGCTACCTACCGTTCTTCAATTTAAATTCACACAAAAATTATCAAAGAGTATTCCTATTACCCTTGGAGCATCCTTAAGGCCTAAAGCTGGTTTTGCAATTCCAGCTACACTACGCTTCGAACCTGAAAGCTTAACCGTTACCGGACCAAAAGATCTAATTCAATCCCTTCAATTTTGGGAGACAGAAAATAAAGAATTTGATAACCTTGAGGGAAGATTTCAAATCCCGATTGGGTTAAAAAATGATTTTGAAGGAAAAGTAATAAAATCGGTTTCAGAAGTTGTTGTCAAAGGGGAAGCTCAGTTTTTGACACAGGTCGAATTTCCTAACCTTGAAATAAAGGTGAACAATATTCCAGTCGGTGTTAATGTTACCATAATTCCTAATAAGTTGGATATTACCGTAAGTGGAGCGGTGAGCGATTTGTATCTGATTCGCCCTGAAAGTCTTCAAGTTTCAGTCGATTATGAATCGATTCTAAAGGACACAACCGGTGTTCTAACTCCCGAATTAAAGCTACCCAATACAATTTCACTTTTAAAAATCTCTCAATCAGAAGTGCGGTATATCCTTCGCCGTTAATTATCTTTAATAACATTTCTGCTGCAAGTCATCCTAAAGCGTGGTTTTATTTACGAAAGAAAAATGCACGTACAAATCAATCGAAACACAGTGGTTGAAATGAAAGACCGCATCTCGGAACTTGAGCATCGCCTGAAAGATGCAGAAGGCACTTTTAGCGATATTGAGAAAATTGATATTCTAAACGAACTTGCTTGGGAATATAGGAATGTAAAACCTCAATATGCCCTCGAACTTAGCAAAGAAACACTCCGACTTTCAAATTTTTTTAATTATCAAAGAGGGCTCGCCTATGCGATGAGAAGCCTCGCGACAAGCATGCACTCGTTAGGTCAGTACGACGAAGCCCTCGAAAAATCCTCCGAAGCAGCCAATCTTCTTGAAATGATTGAAGACTATGAAGGCCAAGGAGAGGCGCTGAATGTGATGGGGAATGCTTTTCTCAATCTTGGTCAATATGCAGATGCTTTGGAAATTTACTCCCGTGTCATTTTACTTTTCCAACAACTGGGCAAAATTGATGGAGAAGCAAGAGCACTCAATAACATTGGCGTTGTGTATGGAGATTTAGGTGATTATTCGAATGCTATCGATTATCACTTTAAATCGCTCGAACTTTCGCGTAAATGTGAAGATTCCTATCTAGAATCCGTTTCATTTCTAAACCTTGGTTACACCAATAAACTGCTTGGAGACTATAATACGGCTCTCACGCACTATCTGAAAAGTCTTGAACTAAAGGAAAAAGTTGGCGATAAAATTGGAATCGCAAGTGTCTTAAACGGGCTCGCAGATATTTACAGTGCTTTAGGGAACTATCAACCCGCAATCGAAACCTATTTGAAGGCTCTGAAGATTTCAGAAGAGTATGAAAATAAAACCGGCATTGCTTCAGCGATTTCAGGATTAGGGGAAACTCACCTCAAATCCGGAGAAATGGAGAAAGCGGTTTATTACTTCACCCACGCTGTTGAAATTACAACCAAGCTTGGCGATCTCATCTTAAGAACAAATGCCCTTTTAGGACTTGGAAGGCTCTTACTCAGTCAAGAGCGATTTGACGAAGCACTGGCGCAATTCAATGCAGCTGAAGCCTTATCTGAAAAAACCCAATCGCTTGATAGTATCATGCGCATCAGTCAAAACCTTGCAGAATGCTATGAAAAGAAACGAGATTATGAAAAAGCTTTGCGATACTTCAGAAAATTTCACAATGCTGAAAAGGAAACATTCACTCAGGAAAGTCGCCAAAAAGTGAAAATGCAAAGCATTAGTTTTCAATTGGAGCAAAGCCAGAGAAACTCAGAATTTGAACGTAGCCGAAATGAAGAACTCCAAAACGCGTATCGAGAGTTACATACCCTTCATGAAACGCTAGAGGCGGCAGATAAATTAAAAGCGCAATTGGTACAACAGCTCGAAAAGCAGGCTCGTGAAGATGGGCTCACCAATCTCTACAATCGCCGTCATCTTGATTTGTTGCTCACCCAAGAATTTTCTCGCACGAATCGGCATAATCGAAATTTGACTTTAGCCATTTGTGATATTGACCACTTTAAGAAAATCAATGATCGGTTCTCACATCAAATTGGCGATGAAGTAATTCGAACGGTCGCTTCAATCTTTAAGGAAACTTGCCGTGCCGGCGATCTAGTTGGGCGATATGGAGGGGAAGAATTTGTCATTATTTTCCCTGAAACCCCACCAGATAAGGCGGCGGTCGCCTGTGAAAAAATTCGTGTTGCAATCGAAAGCTATGAATGGCGTAAAATCCATCCCGAACTTAAGGTAACAATCAGTGTTGGACTTTGCGGAGATACAACGGTTCCTAATCATGAGAAAATGCTATCGATTGCTGATGCAAAACTATATCAAGCAAAAAACTCAGGTCGAAACCAAGTCATTCCCTGAGTCTCTGCTTCAAAGGAGAGGTTTATGTCTAAAACCAATGTAATTCTTGTCGCTCACGGAGAAGGTGAAACTATACACCCACGCGAGCATTTTAGACTAACAAAACGCATTTTTCATCATGCTGAAAAGTTGGTTGCAATACCAAAAGCTCTTCAAACGCTGATTGCGGGAGTCGGCTCTATTGCTTTAAGTGCCAAATGGGCTTTATCAGGATATCGCTCGCCCCACAATAAAGAAAGTCGCCATCTTTGTGAATCCTTAATATTGGCGTGGAATAAAAACGCTTCAATTGAACAAGTTGATTTCAAATTGGCTTATTCCTCAACTCCCCCTTATTTCGAAGATGTACTTTCAAAAATTTCAGAAGACGAGAATATCATTGTTGTTTCTTTAACCCCAGTAAACTCCGATTTTTCGTGCGGTATTCTTTGTGAAGAACTTTTCAAGAAGTTTTCAAAAAGCGAGTTGTTAAAATTCCCTTCAAGAGCTCACACAATTGGAAATTTGTGGAATCGAGATGAACTTCTTGAGGTTTATTTGCAACATATCCTTGACCACCGAGCCGGAGTTTCAACACAATTCAAAAGCGGATTAATTATAGCACTTCACGGAACCGTAGTTCGAGATTCAAAGGGAAAAATTCCTTCATTTAATACAGGTCTTAATGAAACACTTGAATTTGCAGACCGAATGAAAAAGCGATTTGCAAAAGAATCCGCACTTGGTTTCAATCGAATTGAAGAGGCCTACTTAAATCATAATGTTGGCGGTGAATGGACAGTTCCAACCCTGAAGGATACTATTCGCACTATGAAGCTTCAAGGCATTGAGGAAGTGGTATTTTTTGCGGGAGGTTACTTTTCAGATAACAGTGAAACAGATCATGCGAGCTTGGCTCAATTGAAAAAAGCAGGCTTTAAAAAAATTCATTCCTTGCCTTGCATCAATTCAAATGAACGCTTTGTAATATTCTTAAAAAATGAAATTGAAAAGGCTTTGAGCTGTATGAATCGATGGAAAAATCTTTCGCTCCCGCTGATTCACGAAGCTTCAATGATTAGACCATCGTAAGCGGGTTCAACTGAAAAGTCAAAATCCTTCAACTCCGAAGAAAGTTTCTCGTGAGCAATATCATGATTGAAATGGGTTAGGTAAGTTTTCTTAGGCTTGATTATCCGAATGTAATTCAATGATTCATTGAGAGAAAGATGAGTGGGGTGTGGTTCATATCGAAGGCAATCCAGAACCAAAATTTCTAAGTTTTCCAATTTCTTGAACGAGGTTTCCGGGATCGATTTACAGTCGGTCATGTAAGCAAAATCATTGATCCTAAATCCGTAAATATCAATTTTACCGTGACCAATCTCGATTGGAACTACCTTTACAGAACTCGAATTCTTTTTGATTTCAAACGGCTCTTTAACAATACGCATTGTTAATTGAGGTAATCCGAACTTTAGATTTCCCTCTTCAAACGCATATCCAAAACGGCTTCTAACTTCCGGCTCGCATTGGGGCGATGTATAAAAATCGATTGCTGTTTTTTGCTTTTGCGTAAACGCTCGAATATCATCAAGTCCAAAGAGATGGTCGAAGTGATGATGTGTTTGAAGCACCGCATCAATTTTAGGAATTTTATAACGAAGCATCTGGGCGCGGAAATCGATGGAAGTATCAATTAAAATTGATAAGTCTTGAGATTCAAGATAGACGGATGCTCGAAGGCGGTTATCTTTCGGGTTGGTTGAATTGCAAACTGAACAGGAGCAAAGCGGTACTGGTATCCCTTGGGAAGTACCTGTTCCCAAGAAAGTAATTTTCATTTGGTGTCCAATTAGTACTCAAAACTCTCGGGAGTTTCGGGGCGGGTTTTAGAAATTTCCTCATCAACTGCTTTTCGGGCTTGAGGGCTTAAAAAAATTCCCTCAACACCAATTCGTACAAGCGCACGAGCAATCGTTGCAATTTTGCCCTCTATGGGAATGAATTTGTTGACAACAAGAATATTATCTTCATGTACACGGCAATCGCCACCAACAAAACTCCCTTTCTCATATCGGACTTTATACCCCAGTTTTCGAGAGGCATCTTCTAATTCTTGTAAAATATCTTGCTTTCTCATAAAGATGATTAAAAAGTAATACCGGCAGTAAATGAATGTTGCCGCATAAAATAATCAAATTGATTGGCAGAAAAATTTGAAAACAAATACCGAAACCGATAACTAAATGCGAAACCAAAACTATTGACAAGGTTTGGAAAATGTGCTGTAACATCAGCTAAAAAACCAGCAGTTACTCCGGTTAATGTCCCGCTGCTTTGAGGAGAAAAATCACCAAACCCCTGCGTCGCGAAAGCTGCGAATGCAATTGCGCGACCAAGCGTAATCCACGATCTTGTATTATAAATCAGGGTTGACCCAGTACCGATTCCTAACGAGAAAAGCCTTAAATCTTCAGTTGATGCACCTTGTTGGCGACTGGCAAAGATGATATCAGTTATTAATGAAATGGGTAAAGCAAATTTTAAGCCTGTTGCTTCAGGGCTAGAAAAATAATTATCGACATCAAATCGTGCTCCCCCGGCAAGCAGTGTTTGAGTTTCACCATTGGTGTTGCTTTTACCGTAATCGAAGTAAATCAGCGCGTTGTCTAAGCGAATGGCTAAAGACAAAATTCCTTCATCAAAATTAAATTGACTTCCGGTGAATTGATTGGTTGAGCGTGGTGATAAAGAAACCAGTGTGTACCCAAATTCGAGACTCCGAATAAAAATACGGGCTTGTTCTTTTGCCGGCTTATCACTTGGCGCGAACTCGCCCAAAACTTGAGCGATGCTCGTTGATGTTGAACTTATAAGAAATAAAAAAAGAAAAAAATATCGTTTCATATCTCAAACATTTCTGTGAACCGTTAATCCTGCTTGTTCGGTAGGGCGAATAATTAAATCATCAATGTCAACATGAGCCGGCCGTGAAGCAACAAATGTTAAACATTCAGCAATGTCTTCGGCAGTAAGCGGGGTCATGTTTTTGTAAACTTCTTTCGCTTTTGATTCGTCTCCCTTAAAGCGAACAACACTGAATTCAGTTTCAACCAATCCCGGTGAAACACAACTAACACGGATATTCTTTCCTAAAAGCTCATAACGCAGTGATTCAGAAAAAGCGCGCACACCGAATTTCGTTGCGCAATAAACACTCCCGCCAGCATAAGACATATAACCCGCGACACTTCCTAAGTTAATGATATGTCCACTGCCTCGATGAAGCATTGGTTTTAATGCCATTTTCGTAAGTCGGATAAGTCCATAGACATTGGTTTCAAACATTTCGCGCATATCCTCTTCCTTTAAATCGGCAGCAAAATCTCGGCCACGCGCGAGCCCCGCATTATTAATGAGGATATCGCAATGACCAAATTCCGCAAGTCCCTTATCGATGAATTCTTGGCAACCAGTTTCACTCTGAACATCCAAATAGGAATAACTGGCTGAAATGTGATAAGAATCAAGGAGTTCTTTGCACAAAGTTTCCAATCGATCCGTTCGTCTTGAACCTAAGAACACAGAAGCACCGGCGGCGGCAAATTGTCTCGCGGCGGCTTCTCCGATTCCTGCACTGGCACCGGAAATGAAAATTGTTTTTCCTTTTAAGCGATGAAACATAATCTCAGTTTTTATTTGCGAGGAGCAAGATACTCTTTTGATATTATTTTCAAGGTGAGACCGTTATCCCACTCAGCCTGTAATAGTGAATGAGGGAATTGGCTGTCAAACCAATACCGATCAGTTTTATTGGTACCCCCCCGGCCGGTGAAATTTGCCGTAATCGGTATCGCCAATTGAATTTTTCCATTCAAATCAAGTGAATCAATCGTACCGACGTGGTATTCAACCTCTCTAAGGGCAGGCGCCTCATATTCAAGATGACTTAAAGACGAATAAGTTGAACGATAAAAAGTAATCCCGCCTTCAACCTGCAAATTAAAATTGATTGCTCGAAGCGAAAGCGGTAGCTGCTCCTCCAAAAAAATTTCTTTTCCAAGTTCGATTTCTCCATCTCCGAATTCTCCTTGATAACAGTGGGTATAGATCACAGTTCGCCCCATCAAACGCTTAAGAATTTTTGAAGTCATTTTTCCATTTTCATGCCCGTGAAATTGTAATCTGACAGGTTCGAAGTAATCTCGAGTAAGAATTGAAACCTGAAGGGAAAAGGACGTCAGATCGTCATTCGTAGCGAATCGTTGGCGCGAGAGTGTCATTGTTGAAAAAAGATCCTTTCGTGTTGAATCCGTGCTTTCATTATAAAATTGTTTAGAAAACAGAGTTGACCGCGTTTCCCAAATTTCTTCATAACTTTTTCCCGATTCTTCATCGAAAACTCGGTAACGAATTTTTTCAATTGTGCCGTTTTGCCAGAGTGTATCAGAAGCCCACCGTTTGTTAAAAAGTCCAAGTTCAGTTTCTTCCTCTTTCTTTACGAGAAGGTTTGTTGTTTTTTCTTCAACCATTTTAGGTGGTTTTCCATCACAACTGATGAATAAAAAGATTGGAAGAAAACAAATAACTAAAAATTGTTTTATTGAACGAATGATGTTCATAAATGGCGTGTTCCAAAGTTTGGATTCGTGATGATAAAATTTTAGTAACGACTGAAGGATATTTATTAATTTATTTTAAATCTAAAGTCATTCTATTCGAAGACCATCTTAGAAGTTGTTTAGTAATGCATTCCTCTTACAATAATCTGAACGAAGAACGTTTCAAAAATTATTATGAAGTGCTGCGAATTCGGCCGGCGGATTCTCCGGAACTTATTCGTGCAGCGTACATTGCACAAATCAAGGAGTGGCACCCAGATAAATTTCAAAACAGTGACCCAGAAACGCGATGCGTCGCTATTGAGCGTTCAAAGTTAATTAATGAAGCCAAGCGAAATCTTCTTGACCCAGAGTCAAAACGACTTTACGATGCCACTTTTGAAGCGAGATTTCCAAGAAGGTGGGAGAAGTTAGTTTCTAAATCAAGACCGAAACAGCGTCAAGTCACCGTTGAAGAGTTGATTGAAAGAGGAATTCCAATCAACCCAACTGTAGCATCTTCTGCTCAAAATGCCGACCCTACCAAATTTCAATGGTTGAATTTTTCCACACGGGTCAATCCTCGAACCAAACGCGTGGTTTTCAATCTAAATCATTTTTTAGAGCGAAATCCGGAGTGTGAAGTCCGTTTGCGATATCATGTTGATGAAGAATGGACAAGCTTCACAAAGCTAAGGGTTCATACATATCAATACAAAGGCTCGGTTGGTCTCGCAGAAATGCAAGCGAGGTATGTCAGTCCAAAAGGTAAAATCTTTTACTCAAAGATTATTCCAAAAACAATCATTTTGGGAGAATATCACGAGTCAATGAGAGAGAAGGAGAAAATTCAATTGCATTATCGAAAAATAAGGCAAAGGCTAGCGATGAAATTGATTTTAGCCATTTTAGGTTCATCTCTCATTAGTGAACTCTCTGATTCCATCGGTATTTTTATTTCCTTGTAACACTTTTTCTTTTTCAACATGAATGCATCTTGGGTTTACTTAGTGGTTGCGGGTATTTTTGAAGTCGCGTGGGCAATTGGAATGAAGTATTCCGAGGGATTTACAAAATTTTGGATTTCAGGAGTGACCGTTGTGCTAATGATTTTGAGTTTTTATTTCCTTGCCAAAGCACTTGAAACAATTCCTTTGGGAACCGCCTATGGGGTATGGACGGGAATTGGAGCGGTCGGAACAGCGATTGCAGGAATGATTCTCTTTGGAGAATCACGTGAAGTGCTACGGCTTCTCTGCATTCTCCTCGTCATATCAGGAATTGTTGGATTGAAGCTTTTAAGTACTGATTAAAATGCCATTTCAACCTCATCGAATCAATCACTTTGAAAACATCCCTGAAAAGGAAGGCTACCTTATCTCTTCTGTAGAAGCTCAAAAGAAAATCCCAAATCGGATTTCTATTTTTCTTGACGGACAGTTTGCTTTTTCTCTAAGTATTGACTTGACTTTTGAGTTAGGGTTACGAAAGGGGAGAAGAATTTCTCATAATGAATTGAAATTATTCCAATCGCGATGCGAAGCTGATGAAACCAAGGCAAAGGCTTACGCCTTGCTATCGCGAAGGCCACACAGCCGCCGCGAACTCATGCAAAAGCTAAGATTGAAAGGCTTTCCCGCTGATGTGATTGATGAAGTCATTTCTGAATTTTCAAAAAAGCAATTATTGCTTGATGAGGAAGTTGCTGAACAATGGGTTGAGTCAAAACTTAGGAGTAAGAATATCGGACCATCAAAAATAAAAGCATTTTTGTATAAAAAAGGGATTACGAAAGAAATTATCGAGAAAACCCTAAATGATAAAGATTTGCAAGAGGATGAAAAATGCTTCAAAGCAGCAAAGGCAAAGTGGAAATCAATGAAAGAAACTGACCGGAAAAAAAAGGAAATCAAACTTGGTCGGTTTCTTCAAGGTCAAGGATTCTCTTGGGATTCCGTTCGGAAAGCGATTAAAGCGGTAAATGAACCATCATAATCAATCAACCACGATCAAACATGAAAAAAATTATTCTATTCGGGGTTTTGCTTTTTGTATTAAGCATTAATCTTTCAACGAAACCCGCCGAAAATCTTAATCTTGAATGGCGTTCTTTTGTGCAAGCGGATTCACTGATAAAAGATAAACTCGAATACTTTCACTTTCAAACCAGCGGAACGCCAAAAAGACTTTTAAGTACTGAGGCTTACCAAACCATTGTCCAAGCAGCGAAACTTTCTGGCTATGAGGAAGGAGAGCTGGAAGTGATTGTTTATGTTGTTGATAAAAAATCAAAAGAAGAGCGTCGTGCCCCATTACCTAATTTTAACACGACGCCATACCGAGGTTCGAATCAACAAAAACCTAAATCATACCCCAAGAAGTTTGAGTAAAAAAAGCCAACTTACGTTAGGCTTTTGAAAAAAAAGTGTTATTGAATTGCAGCAAGTATCTGCTCAGCATGACCTTCAGGTTTAACCTTATCAAACACATGAGAAATTTTCCCTGTTTCGTCGATGATATAGGTAACACGGTTTATGCCCATATATTCTTTTCCCATAAATTTCTTCTTTCCCCAAACCTTATAACTTTCGACGATTTTCTTATCGGTATCCGCAAGAAGCGTAAAAGGAAGTTGATACTTTTCGATAAATTTTTTGTGTTTTTTTTCATCATCAACACTTACTCCGAAAACCGTAACCCCAAGCTTTTGAAACTGAGGAAAGTTATCTCGAAATGAACAAGCTTCTTTCGTACAACCCGGTGTATCATCTTTAGGGTAAAAATAAAGAACAACTTTTTTCCCTTTTTGGGAAGCGAGGCTTACAGTGTTTCCTTCTTGGTCTTTAACGGTAAAATCAGGTGCAACTGAGCCGAGAGTGAGTAATGACATAGTTTGTTTTATTAATTGATTAAAATCGACTGACATCTCTTCCAAAAATACTCGCTTTTAACCAATCATAAAGAACCTGCACTTTATTTTTTAAGCTTACAAGTTTGGTTAAATACGCCGAACGCCAGAAAATCCAAGTTCCAAAGCCGCTTGACTTGGTTTGTGGTAAATCGGCTAATGCTTTATTGTCACCGATATATGCAAGCATTCCGAAGTTTTGCCATAAAAAAGGTTTTGGTTTGAAGCTTGAATGCGTTGCTTTTTTCTTGAATACAGTTGCTAAATATTTTCCCTCTTGCATTGCAACTTGCGCCGTTGCTGGTTGCGAAAAGTCAGAAGGAGTTGCACAATCTCCAATAGCATAAATATCCTCTAAACCTTTGATAAGCAAATTAGAATCCGTTAAAATTCTCCCGTTTCGGTCTTTTTCAAAAGGCAATTTTTGTATGAATGGGTTTGAGGTGTTACCTGTTGACCAAACCAGTAATCCGAAATCAAGTTCTGAATTGTTATTTAGAAAAAGTTTGTTCCGAGATACTTTTTTGACGACAGTATTCGTCATCACCCGAATTTTTCTTCGTGAAAAAAGTTGCCCCGCATAAAGAGAGAGTTTTTCATCAAAAAGATTAAGTAACTGCTTGCCTGCCTCTACAATGGTTAAACTTGAAGAAGAGATAAGTTGAGGGTAAGTGTAAGTAAGTTCATCTTCGAGGAAATCAGAGAGTTCAGCCGCAAATTCAACGCCTGTAGGCCCTCCACCTACAACTACAGTATGCAAAAGACGATGACGCTCTTCAACAGGAATCGTTGGTAGCGCAGCCAGTTCAAAATTGTCAAGGATTTTTCTTCTAAGGATTCTGGCATCATCAAGTTCTTTTAGAAATACGGCATGTTCTTTCACTCCCTCAATTCCAAAAGTATTGTTCGAAGCGCCAACAGCAATTACAAGCACATCGTACTTTACTTCAAATTCTTCATCTAAGATTGCTGAGCGACACCCGATGGTTTTATTGGTCGTATCAATTCTTTCGGCAAACGCTTGAAGATAGGTAAGGTATTTTGCTGAATGCCGTATTGGTTCAATAATGCTTCGAAATTCGATTGTTCCGACGGTTGTGCTTGGGAGCAAAGGGGTGAAAAGAAAATAATTTCGTGGAGATATAACGGTTACTTGATACAAATCTGAGGGAAGTGATTTAATCAGACTGTAAGCTCCGAAACCTGTACCAAGAATAATTAAATTTTTTTTCATTGGTTTTTTTTGGTTTAAGAATACGAAGGAACAGGCGATAAGTTATTCTATTTTTCACCATTAGATTTTTAATTAAGTTGCAATTCAATTTCACCATTTAATAATGAAAAAATTTTGTTTCTTTTCGTTGGTGCTTATAGGAGCAATCGCTTCTTTCATGCCCCTTCAAGTCAAGGCAAATACACCTACTCAGCTTCGATTAACCCCTAAAAAAAACGGCTTCGTTTTTTCAGTCCAGCCGGCGATTCGTTGGATAACAAGGAGAGAAACCGGTAATTCGTATTGGTTAGGGTCTGTTACTGGGGCTTACGGAATTTTAGAAAATTTTAATCTGAATGTGGCTTACGGTCAAGGAGAAACCATCTCACCGTTTAGAGATTTTATCGGGGGTTCACTGCGATACACCTTTCACATCTCTTATTCCTTATCGATAAAATCACGCTTTGATATCTATCTTGGAGCACATAAAGGCGGATTCGGCGATGCCATCGATGCTGGATTTATCTTGGCCAATAGAATCGGAAAATTTGGAATCATGATTGGTGTTCATTCACAATCACCAATTGGAGATTCCCAACTTACAGGCGTGACTTTTAATGGACTTATTGGCGTTGATGTTCCTTTCCCTGTTATTGGAGGAGATTGGCTACATCTTTTTATTACAGCTTCGCCAAGCATCAATAACGATGCGATAAATACCATTTCAGGGGGGATCAAATTTGAAATCTAATTTTTTTAAGAAAATCTTTATGAAGAAGTTATATGTAGGCGTTTTTCTCCTATTTATTTTTTGTTTTTTCATTGATGCAACAAACTTTTCAGCAATCGCCTTAGGTCAGAATCTACCGATGAAACCCTCTGTAAAAAGTATTAACCAGCTTGATACGTTGTATTCCTCAAAAGCAATGGGATTAACTACCCTAAAAGATGAAAATGTTTTTCGCGTTTTTTCCCCAAGAGCGAAAAAAGTTTTTTTGATTTTGTACGAAAAGCATACCGATATAAATGGCCGTGAAATTCAAATGATTCGTGACAATCAAGGGGTTTGGGAACACCTTGAAAAGGGAAACTTAATCGGAAAATACTATGGCTATCGAATTATTGGACCTACCGGGAAAAACGAAATGTTTGATAGCACCGTCGTAATCGCAGACCCCTATTCAAAAGCAGTGACTACCCAAAACCATTATAGACAATCTTCTAAATCATTAATTATAGATACCAATTTTGATTGGGAAGAAGATACTTGGGTAATCGGTCAAAATCATAACGACCTAATAATATACGAAGCTCATCTTCGCGATCTCACAGCGCATGCTTCATCCGGAGTGAATCAAAAAGGAACTTATCTCGGCCTTACTGAAAAAGGCAAGACTGGTGGACTTTCTTATCTTAAATCTTTAGGGGTGAATGCGGTTGAATTCCTTCCTATTCACAAATTCGGAACCATTGAAATCCCTTACAAAGATTCAAGTGTGATAGCGGCAGGCTACCCAGTGAATACTTGGAATCCGTATGCTCGTAATCATTGGGGGTATATGACAAGCTACTTTTTTACTCCCGAAACCTATTACGCAACCGATGGAACGATAAATCACGGAGAATATAATGGGATTGATGGTAGAGCGGTGAAAGAGATGAAGCAAATGGTGAAAGCCCTTCATAAAGAAAAAATCGCCGTGATACTTGATGTCGTCTATAATCATGTGGCTCAATACGATTTCAATTGCTTCAAGTACATTGATAAATTCTATTACTTTCGATGCGATTCATCCGGAAATTTTATGGGATCCTCTGGCTGCGGAAATGATTTCAAAACAGAACGCCCGATGTCGCGTAAGATGATTGTTGAAAGCGTTAAATATTGGATGACCGAGTATCATATCGATGGATTTCGTTTCGATCTCGCCGCAATGATTGATTGGGAAACATGTCGTGAGATCATACAAGAAGCTAAAAAAATTAACCCGAATGTTATCATTATTGCTGAACCTTGGGGCGGTGGCGGTTATGCTCCAGAAAAATTTAGTGAAATCGGCTGGGCTTCTTGGAATGATCAAATACGTAATGGGGTGAAAGGGCAAAACCCTCATCACGGCAAAGGTTTTATTTTTGGAAAATTTCAAGGAGAGAACACAACAAAATCAATTCAGAATTACTCCCTTGGTACCCTCAAAAAAAATGGAGGACTGTTTATCCAAAAAGAGCATTCAATCAATTACCTCGAATCTCACGACGATGAAACTATGGGAGATTTTATTCGCGTCGCTTTAGGAGAAGTAAAAGAGGGGGTTGTCATAAAAAATCTAAACAAGCATCATCGCTTAAGCCCTAAATCTCTCGCTCTAAATAAACTTGCTGCGCTTTTTCTTTTTACTTCTCAAGGTGCGGTGATGATTCATGAAGGTCAAGAGTTCGGAAGAAGTAAAGTCATCG
This sequence comes from Chloroherpetonaceae bacterium, assembly GCA_033763895.1. Taxonomy (NCBI): domain Bacteria; kingdom Pseudomonadati; phylum Chlorobiota; class Chlorobiia; order Chlorobiales; family Chloroherpetonaceae; species Chloroherpetonaceae bacterium. The sequence goes on from JANRJQ010000010.1 coordinate 419,084, forward strand.
CAAAAACCGCAATCCCCGATCCGAAAGTTGGAATGATTGACAGAAATAGTTATGAAAAAGACAACGAAACCAATTATTTGAATTATACCCACGCAAAGTTAAATCGTGAACTCGTCTCTTATTATCAAGATTTGATTCAATTCAGAAAAAAGTATAACCAAAACTTTGGTAGCGCAAACGAAGAGAATATTGATTTCATAGAAACTAAAGATTCTCTTGTTCATGCATTTAAATCAGATTCTGATAATCATGAATTTTTGGTCATCCTAAATTCGAATCAAAAGAAGTCAATCAATTTTAAGTTGCCTGAAGGAAACTGGCAGTTGTTTTTTGATGGAAAGGGACTTTTAACGCGGCCTAAAAAATTACATAATCGCGTTTCCCTAACGCCCATTTCAGGAGTAATCTTAAAAAAAGCGGACTGATTATTTTAGACTTATTCGCTTACTATATTTTTGCAAAAATTTGTCAATCCAATTCAATCGAATTTTCATCGTTCTCCTCTTAAAATATGTCTGAAAAAAAAACACTGCTCATCGTAGAAGACGAACCTGAAGTATTGGAACTGCTTCAAGATGCATTTGCTGAATCTTATCGAATCATCACTGCACGAAATGGCAACGAAGGTTTAGACACCTTTCTGAAAAATCAAGGTGAAATTGATGGAATTGTAACCGATTTGATGATGCCCGAAATGTGTGGAGACGAATTGATTCAAGAAGTGAGGAAAGTAAACTCAGAACTTCCTATAATTATGATAACAGCCTTTGAAGAGAAAAGAAAAGATGTGCGGAAACTCGTCAAAGATTTGAATGCAATGTTTATAAAAAAACCGTTCAGTATCGTTGAGTTTAAGAGAATCGTAATGGAATCGATTCACTGAAAAGTAGAGTCGTTATTGCTATAAATAGCTTTCATTCGTTGAAGGAAATACTCCACTTTTGACATCCTCCAAATAACTTTGCACGGCGTTTGAAATCACTTCTTCCAAATTGGCATAACGCCTCACAAATCGAGGGTTAAACTCATTATTTAAGCCCAAAAGATCATTCGTGACAAGTACCTGTCCATCACAACCACTTCCCGCGCCTATCCCGATAGTTGGAATTTGCAATTGTTTGGTTACACTTTCAGCTAAAGAAGCTGGTATCTTTTCAAGAACAATAGAAAATGCGCCTGCGTGTTCAAGCAATTTAGAACTTTCAAGAATCTCCTGAGCTTCTTTCTCTTCCTTTGCACGTACTTTATAGCTACCAAATTTGTAAATCGATTGAGGTGTCAAGCCCAAATGACCCATTACCGGAATTCCTGCATCAGTAATTCGTTGAACAGTTTCAACAACCGATTTCCCACCTTCAAGTTTAACGGCATGACAGCCCGTTTCTTTCATGATTCTGCCTGCATTTTTCAAGGCATCTTCTGAAGAAAGTTGGTAAGACATAAATGGCATATCTACCACGACCATCGCTCGATTTTGAGCAGATTGAATGCCCTTCAAAACCGCTTTTGCGTGATAGATCATTTCATCGATGGTAATCGGGAGTGTGGTTTCATTTCCACAAAAAACATTGCTAGCGGAATCGCCGACAAGAATAATATCTATCCCGGCGGTATCTAAAATCCTTGCAAGGGTAAAATCGTATGCAGTCAACATCGAAATTCGCTCACCTCGCTGTTTCATTTCTACAACTTGACGGGTAGTGACTTGCCTTGTCGAAGCGTGAATGTCGATATGCTTTCCTAGCCTTGTTGACATAATCGATTTACTTGATGGATTCAATACTTATGAATTTTTTTGAGTAGCCTGTTCCGATTGATACTTAGAGGGGCATTTCACCAAAATATCCTTTGCGTAAATGACGCCGTTTTCATAAGTCCCTTTTACCACAATACTTGTCGCTTCTTCAAAATTATTGGGTTTTCCATTTCTATAGAGAACTTTAACGGTTTCGCCTGCTTCATCTTGCATGTAAAATGTGAAGGTGTTGAGTTTCATCTCAGTCTCTTTATCCTTCACCCAATATCCTTTAATGGCGCTCATTTTTCCGCTTCGGTTAGCTTCTTGAACTGTCGCATAGCCTATTGTATTGGAACTCCATTCCTCCGCCGTAAAACCAAGATAGCTGAAAGTTGCAACAGCTATTCCAAATCCCACAAGAAATTTTGGTTGAATCTTCATCTTTCAATAATAGATATTAGAGTGAATTAAACTTTATTTTTAATTGCGTTTTCTAAAAGTGACAATTTTTTGTCTAATCGATAAACATAAATCATCAGCCCCGAAAAAATAATGAGTGTAATCATCATTACATTGTAAATCGGGTTAAGGACTAGAGATTCCATTTTAATTATTGTGATTAAGTGAATGGTGAAGTTTAAGATACCTCAACCTTAAATGGTACAAGACAAAAAATAATGCAATAAAACCGGCCCAAGCAGAGTACAAAATGACACGAATCTCCGGGTCGGTCGTGTTCGATACCGCTGGGTTAATCCCCGCTTCCCCTCTCTCAGGAGAGCCCGGGTGCAAACCCGGTACTAATCTTGGCAAAACATAATAAAGAAAAATTAAGGAAGGGAATGAAAAAATACTATACACCGCCGATAATCGACCCCGCTTTTCTGGATCTTCTACTGAACCTCTTAGAACAAAGTAAACCGAATAAATGATAAGAAGAATAAAGATAGATGTCTGCCTCGGATCCCAATGCCAATATGCTCCCCAAGCATACCGCGCCCAAATCGCACCCGTAATAAGTGCTAAAAGATTAAACAGATAGCCTAACCCCGCAGAAGCCTCAGCTCCATAGTCAAAATGGAGGTCTCGCGTTATTAAATACCTTACACTTTGCCATAGTGAGGTCAGAAACGCAACTGTCGCTGTAATTGCCATTGACACATGAAAATACATATTTGTGGTTGTCTCTCGAAGCATGCCCACTTGATTTGGTAACATGAAAGCTGCAATGATCACGCCAAATAACCAAAGGTAAATGAAGAGATATAAGATATTACGATTAGACAAAGTCATACAATAATTTTTTGGTTAATCCTTACGAAGTAATGTCAGGGAGGATTGAGTCCTAAATGAAAATTAATTTTAAGTTTCAATTTATGCTTGAAAAAGGGTCGTTTGATTCGTATTTTTACAATTCATACAAAAAGTAAAAAGTTTTAGTCTATCAATTAATACAAACAAACAAACGAATAATGAATAAGGTTTTTAGTTTAACCCTCTCAATCGCGATCGCGCTATTTTTAATGTCTGCTGATAGCGGGTGTGAAGGCTCACAGGATATTTCTACCGCTAAACTTGCGATGTCTAAAAAGGACACTGCTAAAGCGAAAGCCGCATTAACTAGAGCAATGCAAGCGGATACCTCTAATGGAGAGCCCTATTATCTTATGGGGAATATTCATTTTTACGATGAGAAAAACTATGACAAAGCCGCCGAAATGTATCAAAAAGCCTCAGTCAAAAAACTGGGTAAAGAAGAACGGAAAAAACTCGAAACCATCACAAGCTTAATTGCGAATGAACTCCGTAATGAAGGTGTAAGAAATTACAATGATGGGCTTTCTGCATTCAAGAATAATGATACTACGGGGGCTCGCGAGTATTTCACCAAAGCAAGAGATAATTTTCGTAAAGCAATGACAATGGTCTCAGATACATCTGCGGCCTATGTAGATCTTTCAAAAATTTTGGTTGCTTCTCTTTCAGTACTTCGTGAAAATGATGAAGCAACAATGATACTTACAAAACTTATTGATAAAAATCCTGCTGACACAATCTCGATTCAACAATTGGCAGATATTTATCTCAGGAGTAAAAAAGCTGATCAAGCCATTGCGTTGCTAACTTCTTCTCGTCAGAAAGGCGTGACTTCACTAACAATGACTCAAATACTTTTTGAAGCCTATGCTGTTACAGAAAAGTATTTAGAACTTGAAAAGCTCCTTGAGGAGGCGATTGCAAACTCAACCGGCGCAAGAAGAACACAATTCATTGAAATTGGAAAAGGGATTCTTCTGCAAGCTGGGGTAAATCTCATTTTTGAGGAAAAGAAATACGATTTAGCAATTGAAAAGCTCCAAAAGGCATATTCATTCGACACATCATATTCTGAAATTAACGCGCAAATCATTTACAATTTATCTGCCGCTTACACAAGAGTTGGTGATGATGATCAAAAAGCCTTTAGAGAAAAAAATCCGGGTAAAAAAGTTAAAAAAGGACGCCAGACAATTGTCGAGGAAGTTCCTTATGATGGTTACAAAGTTCACTACGAAAAGGCTTTAGCGGTACTTAAACCCGTTGCAGCCCAAATCAATAAAAAGCCGTATTGGAGATTACTTGCAAAGATTTATGGTTCACTGGGAAATAACCAAGAAGCTCAAAACGCCTTAAATGCAGAAAAAACCGCATCAGAGGAATAAAAAAAGATATAAACAAAAAACCCGCTTCAAAAGCGGGTTTTTTGTTTTAAAGCAAATCAGCTTAGACTGGAAGTGCTTGTTTGAAGTACGGTTTCAAGAAAGTTATCGCACGTACACCCATTTTTGAGGGGTGCAGTCGAAAAATTTTTATCAATACAAAGATCTTTTTCACATTGATGCCATAATTTCTGACAAGGGAAAGTTTCTTCATACAAAGCTTTTCCGATGATTACGGAATCAACAAAGGGCTTTAGTTCGGAAAGTTGGAGCAAATCAAGATGAGATGTAACGCCTCCTGAAGCGGTCACTTTAAGACCTGTTCCTTCAACAAATTTTTTAATTGCATCAATGCCGACGCCGGAAAGCATACCATCTTTCGTAATATCGGTGTAAATAACACGCTCAACGCCTATTGCCTTCATTGAATTACCGAGTTCAATATCGGATTGCTTCGTCGAGTTTAACCAACCATTGATTTTAGGATATCCGTTTAGGGCATCAATGCCAACAACAATTTTTTTGGGGCCGTAAGATGAAATGAGGTTTTTAACTAATTCGGGGTTATGGACTGCCGCAGATCCAATGACTATTCGGCAAACCCCAATCGATAGATACTTTTTAGCTGTTTCTAAATTCCTTATGCCTCCCCCAACCTCGATTGGAATGTCAACTGAATTGACAATTTTTTCAATAATCGCAAGATTTTCCGGTTTTCCGCTTAAAGCAGCATCAAGATCAACAATATGGAGCATTTTCGCATTTTGCTTTCTCCAAATAATGGCCATATCGACGGGGTTTTCGAAATAGGTTTTCTCTTGCGAGAAGTCACCTTGCGAAAGACGAACGCAGCGCCCCCCTTTTATATCAATAGCTGGAATGATTAACATGAAATCCCGCTCTTTTTAATGAGGGCAAAAGCCCAAAGACATAATCTAAAAATGTACTTTAAACGAAAGCACTACGAGGTCAGTTAATCTACAGCGAAGCAAAGTTTTTTAGAACTTGAAGTCCACCTAATCCACTTTTTTCAGGATGAAACTGTACGGCAAAAATACCATTTTTTTCTAACGCAGCCGCATAAAAAAAATTCCCAAAACTGCTTTTTGCAGTTACAACTTTCTCTTCCAAAGGAAGGCAATAGTAGGAATGAACAAAATAAAAAAAAGTACCGGGATCAATATTTTTGAAAAGTTGAGAATTCGAAGCGACTTCTTCAAGCGAATTCCACCCAATAAGAGGGACTTTACCCAAAGCTCGATCAAATTTTACGACATTGCCTTCAACTATATTAAGACCATTCCAATTCCCAAGTTCTTCGCTTCTGCTTAACAAGAGTTGCATCCCTAAGCAAATCCCAAGAACCGGCTTTTGAAGCTGAATGGCGTGAAAAATGGTGTCTTCAAAACTAGACTTCCGGAGCGCCTCAATCGCTTTCCCAAATGCACCAACTCCCGGAATAAGAATTTTATCGGCTATTAACGCTTCTTTTGGATGTTCACAAATTTTTGAATCGATTTTTAAGTACTCAAAAGCCTTTTGAACTGATTTAAGGTTACCTGCACCATAATCTAAAATGCCGATCATGTATCTGTTTGTATTTTATAACTGTTTAATTTTCTATAAAGCGTGCGCTCTGTAATGCCTAGTGCCTCCGCGGTTTTACGTTTATTCCCTAAGTTTTTCTTTAAGGTTTCGAGAATAGCATAACGCTCAAGCTCTTCAAGCGTTGGAGTTTTTCCTTCTACTCGGGCTTTTGTCGCAAATTCCTGCAATACGGTATGAAGCAAACTCTTCTTTAAAGAATCTTTTTCATTGACGATTTTTCCAATTTCGTTGGGCTCTGATAGTTCCAAGTTCGGTGGTTGAATTTGTAAGGGCGGGGAAATCATTTTTGTGATTGCATCGTTTTGCGAGTCACTGTTATACTTTGAAGAGAAAGTGTGCTTTTCACTCAATAATGCGGTCAAAGCAGATTTCACCTCCGACATATCCGTTTGAAGTTGCAATAAAGCGCGTAGAATCAACTCTTGTTGGTTTCCAGCATCTTGTGAATGAAAGTTTTGAAGCGACTCCCAATAAAGAGATTGAGGAACGAGTTCTTCTCTCTTGGAAAGAGAAGTTGTACTATGAGCAGCTAATAACTTTGAACCATTCGAAATCGATTCACTCTTAGATTCAAGTGCTCGAAGCGAATTTTGAAAGTACTTCGATAAAACCTCGGAGGTGATTTTCCCCTTGTTTTCTACAATCAAAAGTGATTCCAAAATGTTTCTAAGTTCTCGAACGTTACCCGGATATGTATAGCTTAATAAAGATTCAGTTCCTTCATTTGTAAAACCCGGGAATTTCAAACCGTGTTTTAGCTCAAAGTCTATAATGAATTTTTCCGCTAATGGCAAAATATCTTCTCTTCTTTCTCGAAGAGGAGGTAGTCGAAGTTCAACGGTTTTTAACCTGTAATACAAATCGCTCCGAAATTTTTTTTGTAAGATTTCAGCTTCTAATGAACGGTTTGTAGCAGCAATAATCCGAACATCACCCTTTAAGGTTTGAGATGATCCAACCCGTTGATATTCACCACTTTCCAAGACTCTCAGCAATTTCACTTGTGTTTCGAGAGGCATTTCACCAACTTCATCCAAAAACAATGTTCCGCCGTCAGCACTTTCAAAATGACCTTTTCTTAGCCCTGTCGCTCCGGTGAATGAGCCTTTTTCATGACCGAAGAGTTCTGATTCTAAGATGCTTTCTGCAATTGCGCCACAATTAATGGCGATATAAGGTTTTCGAACGCGGTTACTTTGTTGATGAATCCAGCGCGCGAGTATTTCCTTACCAGTCCCGCTTTCGCCGGTAATCAAAATTGTTGCATCTGTTTTGGCAACCTTAAAGGCAAGAAGAAAAATACGACGCACTTCACTTGAGGCAGTAATTATCCCTGAGTGTTCAAGTAAATGTAGAATATCTTGATCCATATAAATGATAATTAACCCTTGGTGCAATTTTTACTTTTATGAAAAATCAAAGTGCCAAAAAAGATGATTTCTTCCATAAATTTACATCAGAACCAAAAAGACCCCGTCTTAAGTTCTAATATACTATTCACCTTATGAAAGAGTTGCCAATGAGTTTACTAAATAAAGACAGAATCAATAACCTATGAAAATACCAGTTTCACTTAAGTTAATCTTGCTCCTTGCGCTTCTCTATTCTCCCATAAGCCTTAAGGCCAGCGGGGAAACTTTTCCGGCAGGACATTGGGCTTACGATGTCATTGAACAGTTGATTGTAAGAGGATACTTGCCCAAATTAGCCGATGCAGCAAAACCCTTTGAGCGCGTTGATGTAGCAAAGGCTCTAATTGCTACCGATAAATCTTTGATTGAAGATCGGGTCACGCTTTGGCTATTCAACAAATTGGAACAAGAATTAGAAAATGAAATTGAATGGCTCCGCGATGGCGTTTTTCCAGTTTCGGGGATTCGTTTAGGATTAAGACCTGAACTTATTACAGAGCAAAGAGAAGATGATTATGCTTGGAGAGAATCAACACCCAATGTCGCTGAAAATTTAGCTTTTGGAGCACGGGTCCGAAATCGCTTGCGAGCAGCATTTCATTTTGAAAAAGATTGGGTTGCGTATAGTTCAATGATTATTCAACAAGAAGGCGCGTTTGATTTGGTTCGTGCGAGAACATACGGAGGTAAACAAGCCTATTTTGAACAGGGTTTTATTGCATATCACGGAGATTTGTTTCGAGTCAAGTTTGGAAGGGATTATTTGAATTGGGGTTATGGAAGGCGAAGTTTGGTGATAAGCAATACAGCCGGGCCGATTGATCATCTCTTGCTGCAATTAAACACTCAAACCATTCGGGTGACTTACTTCGCCGCTCAATTAGATAAGTTTCAAATTATGAGTGATCAATTATTGCCGCTTGGTTCAGATACTGCTTTAGTGCAAAGTTTTGTAGAAAGGTATATGGTTGGTACCCGAGTCGATTTGAATTTAATTGCAAATTCAGTTCGCTTAGGGATTTGGCAAACAGTCATTTTTGATGGAAAGAATCGCTCGGCAGATTTTAGGAATTTCAACCCGATGATGATTTTTTATGGAACGCAGTCTAATGATAACCAAGAAACGAACCCCTCAATTGGAGCGGACTTTAGTATCTACCTTGCAAAAGAAGTGAATCTCTATGGAAGTTTAATGATTGATGACTGGCAAGTTGACAATGCAAGCCTTGTTGATTTAGAACCTAATGCTTGGGCAGGACAGTTAGGTTTACGAGTCGCAAATGTCTTAAAATCATTCGATGTCAATGGCACCGATGCTTTCTTGGAATTGACAACAGCAATGAACCGAACTTATCACCAGCGTTCAGCTTTTCAATTTCAAAGATTTGTATTTGGAGATAACCCCATTGCACACCCTCTTGGAACAGACTTTCAATCTTTAGAAATCGGTTTTTCACATTGGCTGTTTAAGTTTTTAAGATTTTCAGGAAACTGGTTACAAGTCAATAAAGGGGAAGGGAATTTATTTGGTCCTTACACAACCCCTTGGCTTGATAGAAACCCGGATGGTACGCCTAAATATTCTTTAGCGAGTGGTTATTCTGAACCAACCCCCTATTTTAGAGAGGGAATCTCCGCGGTTGAAAAAAGAACTGCACTTTCATTTGGGGTGTTTTATCAACCTTCAAGTACGTTTAATGTCGAATTGAATTTGACCCATATTTGGAGAACAAATGCTGATAACGTGATTGGTAAAGAAAAGACCGATTTGCAAATTTTTGGGCGAATTCAATTGGAATTACAGCCTTTCTTGAACCTTTTTTAACATCACGAATTCATCGAAATGGGGGCAAAGATTGACCCTTATCACAAATTTAATATGCAATCGAAACAAAGCACAAAGAAAGGGCGTATATTTGCATCAGTTCAGGTACAATATGTTCTTTGCACTTCAAAGACTTTGCTTCCTACTTAGCAAAGCATCCTTTGTTGTTTTGTTTTGTTGTTTTGTTGATAGAGAGTCCCGTTGAGAACCAACGGGGCTTTTTTTTGCACTGAATCTTTTTGTTTCCTTCAAACTTTATTCTCCCAAATAAGGGTTATTGACCTATCAAACATTCACTAAACTTCGATGGTCAATTTTAAGATATTCTACTCTGTTATTCTTAGGCATTCATTTCAAGACCCTATTCGATTTCTGATTTCAATTTTAGGTGTAGCAATCGGCGTAGGCGTTTTATTATCCATAAGGATTTCAAATTACTCCGCCCTAACTGCTTTTGAATCCACAATTGACTATCTCAGTGGGAAAGCAAACCTTCAAGTTATTTCTAAATCAAATACTTCATTTGATGAGGAAGAATTTGGAAAACTCTCAATCGTCAATTCAACGACACCGATTGTTTCGGCACTAACTCCAGTCATTGAATCTGTAACTACGGTGACCGATACATACGGAAAAAAATACCCCTCACCTTTTACAATTCTTGGAATCGATGTTTTCACTGATGAACAGTTTCGAATTTATAGTCAAGACTCCTCAATTAAGAAAACAGATTTCTTAAGATTTTTAGCCGAACCTAATACCATTATTCTGCCAACTTCACTCATTAATCATTTGGGACTTGAAATAAATGAAAAGATAATTGTATTGGCATCTGGAAAAAAGGTTCAGTTACAAGTTGTTGGAGTTTACAACGATGCTTTGCAGTCGCAGAGCGGTTCAAGCGGTTTTGGTGTAATGGATATTGAACAAGCACAGCGTCTTTTCGATAAACAAAATAAAATTGATCGTATTGATTTAATCATTAATGAGGATAAGCGGGGGGAGACTGAAGAGCGTCTTTTAGAAATTATTCCGTCTTCGTTGCAATTGATCTCACCTAAAAATCGAGGCTCGCAAATCGCTACGATGATTAAAGCCTTTGAATTGAACTTGACCGCCCTTGCTTTTATCAGTTTACTTGTTGCTATGTTCTTAATCTATAATACCATCCTCACTAACGCTATTAGAAGAAGAAGAGAGGTGGGAATATTAAGAGCCCTTGGTTTAAGTGGCGAGGGAATTTTCAGCCTGTTTCTGTTTGAAGCCTTTTTAATCGGATGTATTGGAAGTGCATTTGGTGTAATCATAGGGAAAGGTTTGGCTCATTTTTTATTGGATGGAGTTACTCAAACAATATCAACGCTCTATATCGCCCTTTCAGCAAAAAAAGTTGTTTGGACTTGGCAAATGGCATTTGGGGTATTCAGTTTGGGAGTTGTAATGTCAGTTTTAGCTTCGATATACCCGGCTATGGAAGTTTTTAAGATTCACCCACGAGAATGTTTTCATCTTCAAATATTTGAGGACGCCGCTTCTCTCAATTTGAGAAAATTGCTCCCGATTGGTTTGGTTATAGGGTTAGTGAGTTTGCTATCAGGATTTTTGCCAAGCATTAATGGATTGCCGGTCTTTGGTTATGTTTCCGCAATTTGCATCATCTTTTCTTTTGCTGTGATTTCCCCAGCCTTTATCTACTTTTTGATCAATAGTTTATCGAATTTGTTCAAGAAACTCTTCGGTATCGAAGCGTTCATCGCAGGGAAATACTTGATTGAATCTTTGAATAGATCTTCAACAGCAGTTAATGCATTAATGGTATCGGTCGCAATGCTTGTTGGGGTGAGCATTATGGTTGGGAGTTTTAGAACTACAGTTAATTATTGGGTTGAGCAGACATTGACCTCAGATATTTTTTTTGCACCTGCTGAGAGATATGCTTTAGGCTCTCAACTTCCAATTGATCGATCAGTCATTGACTTTTTGCAGCGTCAGGATGAGGTAAAAAGTGTTGAGGCCTTTAGTTCAAAGCTCACATCTTATCAAAATGAAAATGTTGTAATTGTCAGCACAGACTTTCGGGTTGATGGTAAAGAACTTTCGGTATTGCTTAAAGAAGGAAATAAAACGGATGTTTTTAGCAGAATGACATCCGGAAGAAAAAATATTATCATATCCGAGGCATTTTCAACACGATTTCAAAAACACCTTGGAGATTCAATTGTTCTCCAAACGCCTAAAGGAGAATTGCCCTTTTCAATCGTGGGCGTCCAATTTGATTACTCGTCTGACAGAGGAATTATATTTTTTCAAAGGGAAGATTTTACTGATGTTTGGAAAGATTCTTCAATACACAATATTGCCGTGAAACTTAAAGCCTCATCAAAACTCGAAGAAGTTTTGAATGAATGGAAGATAGTTTTTTATAACACGGCTGTAAAAATATATTCGAATAAAGGTTTGCGCGACAATGTGCTTGAAATTTTCGATCAAACTTTTGCGGTAACGAACATCCTCAAGATTATTGCGTTGGTGATCTCAGCGCTTGCCATAATTACTTCCTTAGGTGCAATAGTTTTTGAAAGGAGGTTTGAACTTGGTGTTCAACAAGCCATAGGAACTGCAAATCATCAGGTTTTTTTGATTATCATTTTAGAAGCGTTGTTTTTAGGATCAATTGCTGCAATACTGGGAATACTTTGTGGAATTGGATTATCGCTGATATTAGTTTATGTCATCAATATTCAGTCTTTTGGGTGGACGATACAATATGAACTCCCAATTGAGACACTTATCGTAACCTTTATTTCAGTAGTAGCGACTGCAGGAGTTTCGGGTTTTGCTCCAGCAAAGTATGCAACAAGTTTTCCCCTAAGTATTCAGTTAAGACGAGAATAAAAGGATAAGATTAGAAAAGGTGAGTGAGCGGAGGATGAGGGACTCGAACCCCCACAGGCTTGCGCCCGGCAGTTTTCAAGACTGCTGCCATACCATTAGGCGAATCCTCCAGTTTTGGCGGAGAGAGCGGGATTCGAACCCGCGAGAGCTTTTATACCCTACCCGCTTTCCAGGCGAGCGCACTAGACCAACTATGCGACCTCTCCAAGGAAGCCACTTTCATAAAACAGGCTTTCAATAGACCCCGCCAAAAACGGGATGCAAATATAAATGTGAAATAGGGTTTTGCAAAGAAATTGTGTAAAAATACATAAGGCGCTGAAAGCGCCTTATGTTATAGTCTCTGGAAAACACGATCAAAAATAGTCTTGAATTTCTGCACCAACCGTAAATCCGTTGTCAATTGCAATTTGTTCAAGTGACTCTTCTTGAACTTGAGGATAGGTGTAAGTTTCGCCTTTAAAGTTTTTCATAACAACTTCTTTATCACTTAATTTTTCAATGTAGTGAGGAAGTAAAGGAATTTTGCCACCACCACCGGGAGAATCAATGACATAATGCGGAATCGCTAAACCTGAAATATGCCCTCTAAGCCCTTGAATGATTTCAAGACCTTTTTCAACTTTTGTTCGGAAATGTTCTGTTCCTTTTACGATATCTGCTTGATAGATATAATATGGTCTGACTCGCATTTTCAAGAGTCCTTTCATGAGAGTACGCATCGTTTCCACATTATCATTAACTCCTTTAAGAAGGACACACTGATTTCCAACAGGAACCCCTGCATCTGCAAGACGTTCACAAGCTTGTTTCGCTTCAGCTGTCAGTTCTCTCGGATGATTAAAGTGAGTATTCACATATACTGGATGATATTTTTTAATAATACTGCAAAGTTTTTTTGTAATGCGTTGTGGGAGCACACAAGGGATTTTGGTTCCAATGCGGATGATTTCTACATGTGGAATTTCTCTTAAAGAAGAAAGGATGTATTCAATTCTCCGGTCTGAAAGAGTTAAAGGATCACCACCTGAAAGTACGATATCTCGTATTTCTTTATGTTCCCGAATGTAATTAATGCCAGATTCAAGATACTTTAGGCTGATTTTAGAGGAGTCACTTACTTTTCGTTTGCGTGTACAAAAACGGCAATAGATTGCACATTCATGAGCAACTAAAAAAAGTACGCGATCTGGGTAACGATGAGTAATACTTTGAACAGGTGAATCTCTTTCTTCATTAAGCGGGTCATCAACACAGCAACCCTTAATCAATTCATTTTTGCTTGGAATAACTTGCAAGTAAATCGGATCATTCTTTTCTTGAATTAAAGAAGCGTAGTAAGGGTTAATGCGGATGTTGAATTCATTTTGTAATTCTTTCATCACCTCTATGTCTTCACCCCACTTTTCGTGAACTTCCTCGGGTGTTTCAATACTATTATGAAGAAGATGCTTCCAACGAATGTCCTCATCGTCATCAAGAGCCGGAGGTGACGGAAGTTTTTGTTCAAACTTATTAGAAATAGATTCATTCGCATCTTTTTTTCGTTTTCTAACTTTCTCTTTGGATTCCTGATTTATTGAAAGTTGAGAACTCTTTGTTAAAGATGGTTGCAAGTCTAATAGTGACTGATGTGCCGGCATAACTGACTCTAATATTTTATGATGAAAAATTCTGTCTTATGAATGATTATCAACTGCTGTTGTTTGAATAGTCATAAAACACTTCTAAAAGGTATTAGTCAATTTCTATGCCAATTCAATTTTGAATATTTATTTGAAACCTAAATAACGATGAACCAATTGTGGTATTGAGTTTCATAGAAAGAGTTGAGGATCGGAGAGAATAAGGTTATGAATCTGAGAATGAAGAAACTTATCACATTGATAACCCGGTGAACTTATTTTTCTCAGAATTCTTTCAGTTAGATAGTCAATTCATAATAGGGTAATGACTTTTGAAATGTACTTGTTTTCTTTTTTAAACATCAATGCCTTTTCATCTTTTGTGTTGTCTTTATAACCAACGAGATGAAGACAGGAATGAATCGTGACACGAATCAATTCTTGTTTATAGGACGAGTAAAACCGGATTGCGTTTTGCCGAACAGTATCAAGTGAAATATAGAACTCGCCTTCTACTAATGTTCCTTTATTGAGACGAAAGGAGATTGTATCCGTGGCGTAATGATGAGATAAATACTTTTCGTTTATCTTTTTGATAAACTTATCTCCACAATACACAGCTGAAATATCACTAATTGAATGTTTCTCTCCTTCAATAGTTTCTTCAATGGCTAACGATATTAGTCTTTTCGGGATTTTTTGTTTTGTTGTATTTGAGATCGTAATCATTTAAGCTGTATGTTTTATCTCACAATGAAAAGATACTGTTTCTATAGGGCGTTAAATTTATCTAAATTTAAGATATGATAACCCAATCATCTTTTTGAAATAAAAGTATAAAACTGAATGTCGTCTTTGAGAGTACCGTTACACAAAATCATTTTGGCAATTGGGGACTACAGTGTTATTCTACTTTCTATTTGGATAGCAATACAACTTAGGTTGCCCGAAAGAAATCTTTCCCCTGAAAGCATTAATTTTTTTGCCCTTCAATCGATTCTTTTGATATGCCTCTCATTTTCTTGGATTATCATCTTTCAATCTCAAAATCTTTATAAAATCAACTGGTTCCTTTCCACAGCTCAACAGTTTGTGGCAATCTTTAAGAGTGTAGGTTATGGGATTTTAGGAATTGTGATGCTTTCCTTTATTGTGAAGGGAAACTATGTTTTGGATAGTCGTTTAATAACGGCGTATCTCGCATTAGTTTTATTTGTATTGCTCGTTGTTTGGAGGATATTTGTTTTCAGATCACTTTACATTTATCTCTCAAGGCATTCTATTGGAGGCAGAAATATCTTAATTGTAGGCGCGGGGAGAAGAGGTACAAAACTGGCTCGTGAGATTATCTCTTTAAACCGATACGGATTAAATGTGGTTGGCTTTTTGGATGATAAAATTCCAACAGATAAAATTATTCTCGACAACAGAAAAGTTCTTGGCAGCATTAAGGATTTGAGAAAAGTGATTGAAGAAATCAAGATTGACGAGATTATCATTGCAATGAGCAATGTAACTCACTCAAGATTACATGACATAATGGATTTTTGTAAATCAACAGGAATAGCAACTAAACTTTCTTCTGCACTTTACGAAATCGTTCCAACGAAAGTGGATGTTGAGTTTTATGGCAATAATGTTGTAATTGACCTCTCATCAGGATTTGACCGAGTTCAAGGGTTTTATAAACGATCTGTGGATATTTTTCTCTCGTTGATTTCAATTCTAATCATAACCCCATTTCTGATTATTATTTCAATTGCTATAAAACTTGACTCAAGAGGTCCGATTTTTTATCGTCAAAAAAGAGTTGGTAAAGACGGTAAACTCTTTTGGTGTTACAAGTTTAGATCGATGCATATTGACGCTGATGAAAGAAAAAAAGAGTTAGAAGCATTTAATGAGGTATCCGGGCCAATTTTTAAGATGAAAAATGATCCAAGAGTAACGAGAGTTGGCAAATTTATTCGAAGGCTTTCTGTAGATGAAGTCCCTCAAATTTTGAATGTTCTAATGGGAGATATGTCATTTGTTGGACCTCGGCCCTGTACGCCCGATGAATTGCAAAAGTATGAAGACTGGCATAAACGAAGACTTTCCGTGCCGCAAGGAATTACAGGTTTATGGCAAGTCAGTGGAAGGAGTAATTTAAGTTTTGTCGATATGGTGATTTTAGACCTCTACTATGTTGAGAATGCTTCCGTAATAATGGATTTCAACATCATTTTGAGAACTCTCCCAGCAGTAATTTTTGGTAAAGGTGCATACTGAGTGATGGAGAATCAAATTAAAACTGTTGAAAAAGCACCCCTCACATCCTCTCCAACCGATAAGTTTTCCCTCTTAAAAGAGAAAAGAACTTATGCGATGTCAACCCCGATGGATAATCTCACGATGAGCGAAACAATTGAATTAATTGATGAAGCCATCAAGATCAACAAATCAATTCAGCATGTTGTTGTGAATGCAGCCAAGGTCGTTGAAATCAATAAGAACCCCTCTTTGAAGAAGATCGTTGATGAGTGTGATATTGTTAATATCGATGGTCAAGCGGTCGTATGGGCATCTCGTTTTTTAGGATTTCCAGTGAAGGAAAGAGTTGCGGGGATTGATTTAATGGAAAAACTGATTGAAATGGCCTCTGAAAAAAATTATGGGGTTTATTTTTTAGGTGCAAAGCAAGAAATTCTGGAAAAAGTAGTCGATGTCTATAAAGCAAAATACAAAAATATTAAGATTTCTGGGTTGAGAAATGGTTATTTCAAAGAAGATGAGGAGTTAGATATTGCAAAAGAAATTGCAAAATCCCAAACAAAAATCTTACTTGTTGCAATTAGTTCTCCTAAAAAGGAATTTTTTCTTAATAAGTATAAGTCTGTAATGGGTGTTCCGTTTGTAATGGGTGTTGGAGGCAGTTTTGATGTGGTAGCTGGGTACGTTAAAAGAGCTCCCCTTTGGATGCAAAATTTCGGTTTAGAATGGCTATTTCGCTTTTTGCAAGAGCCAAAAAGAATGTGGAAGAGATATATTATAGGTAACTCTGAATTTATTTGGATTGTAATTAAGGAGAAAGTATTTCAAAAAATATTAAGAAAGAAATAACTATGAAAAACTTTTTAAGAATATTTTTTCTATTTTTTCTTTTTTTCTTAAGTTCTACTATTCAAGCCCAAAATGATTTTCGAGAAGAGACGATTTATTTTTTAATGACTTCACGATTTTATGATGGAGATACACTAAACAGCAAACCGACAGAATGGAGTTCTTTTCCAAGACCACAAATCACGAATCCAAAAGATGTTACTTGGAGAGGCGACTTTAAAGGTCTGATTCAAAAGTTAGATTATATAAAAGATTTAGGATTTACAGCGATTTGGATTACTCCGATTGTTCAAAACCGAAGCCCACTCGATTATCACGGATATCATGCTTGGGATTTCACGCGGGTTGACCCGCGATTGGAATCGCCCGGTTATACTTTCAAAACACTGATAGACTCTGCCCACTCAAAAGGTTTGAAAATTATTTTGGATGTCGTGCTCAACCACGCGGGAAGATTTGGTGTTAAGGGAAAAGCAGAAATCAAGTATAATACTGATACCACCCAAGCTTGGGGAAAGGATTCACAAGGAAAAGCCTTAAAAGATAATCCTAATTGGCAATATGACGGAGTTACTCCAAACCCGGATGACGGAAAAATTTGGTCAAGAGCAAATGTGGCCAAAATGCCTCCGCCCTTTAATCAAAACTTGTCTTTATATAATTGGCCATCAAAAGAAAGCTACATTGATACCTCTGACCCTGATTGGTATCATCACTCTGGAAATGGTTTTGCACAAGGTTATGATGATACCACAAATCTTTATCAACGTGCTTTAGCAGGCGATACTCCCGATTTTCACACGAGAAGCGATTCCGTAAGGAAGTATTTGGTTGAAGCATACAAACAATACATTGAGATGGGAATTGATGGGATGCGATTAGATGCCATTAAACACATCAACATTCATGATTTATTATATTTTGTAGATGCATTCAGAGCGATTAACCCACAGCTTTTTTTTGTTGGCGAGGTCGCACAAAAGCGTCATGAATTGCATCAGGTGGAGCAAATTAATCCACATTGGTACACTTGGAGAAATGGGGTGGGTTCAGAACCCTCAGGAATTTCGGTTTTCGATTTCTATGCTATGGCAACTTTTCACCTTTTTGAAAAAGGGGAATCATTCTCTGGTGTTACTTCAGCATCTCGCTATGACCACCTTTATGCAGATCCATCGAGTTTAGTGACCTTTCTAGATAATCATGATTTTGGTCCTAATAATGATTGGAACAGACGTTTTGGAAATACCGCACAAAATTTAGCGGCTTGCTTAAACTTTATGTTTACTTGGCGAGGAATCCCATCAGTTTACTATGGTACTGAAATGCAATTCAAGCAAGGAGCATATACTGATATAAAAGATGCCAGTGATATCGAAAGATCGATTGATTTAACAGGAAGAGCCTATTATGGCGATGTTTTGAATCAAGCGCCAAACCATCCCATATACAAACACATCAAAAAGTTGAATGCCATTCGTAAGGCACTGCCTGCGTTACAAAAGGGAACTTGGCAATGGGCCGGCGGCGGTGGTGGAAATGGGGTTGGATACATCCGTAAATTTGGATCGAATGAAGTTGTTGTAGGTTTGGCAAAAGATGGTGCAGTTACCTTCAACTTTATTGGTCTCACCAATGGCATTTATCGTGATGCAGTGACTGGAAATGAAATTAATGTGTCTAATGGTAATCTTTCATTCACAGTTCAACCTAGCTCCGCGGGAATATATGTGCTTAATGGCCCCGGCCTAATCGGTGAACTTGGATCTGGTTATTTTCAATCTTCCTCTTCTGGAGCAGGTTCGGGAGGTGGAAACTCAAGACCAACTGTAGTCTCATTTAACCCAACTTCACCCACTCCCGGGTCAAACCTAACTGTGCGATATGTTGGCCAATTAAGTACTGCTTCACAAGTTAATTTGTATTGGGGAATCGATGCTTGGCAGTCTATAACGACTACACAAATGCAAAAACAAAATGATTCCACTTGGCAAACAACGGTAACTATTCCTCAAAACGCAACTCAGCGATTTGTCTGTGCATTTAATAATGGTTCAGGTACTTGGGATAATAATAACGGCGCTGATTTTCAAGTTTCATTATTGGGTTCAGGAGGCGGCGGTAATGGAAATGGGATTACT
The DNA here is from genome assembly GCA_033763895.1 of Chloroherpetonaceae bacterium. Taxonomy (NCBI): domain Bacteria; kingdom Pseudomonadati; phylum Chlorobiota; class Chlorobiia; order Chlorobiales; family Chloroherpetonaceae; species Chloroherpetonaceae bacterium. Next base: position 438,129 of record JANRJQ010000010.1, read on the forward strand.
ATTTACTTTCGTCCGCCACAAAATTGGAATGCCCAGAGAATTTATTTCTATGAAGCATCTCCTTCAGTGACAACTCCAAGTTGGGATGGATCACCTTCAATGTCTTCAATGGGCAATGGGTGGTTTTCTTACACAATTCCTTCTGTTACGAGTATTAGAGTAATTTTTCGGGATAATGCAAATAATCAGATTCCTGCATCTCTTCAACCCGGTTTTATAAGAACTGCTTCCGGATGGTACGATGGGACAACAAATTCTTGGACTGACTCGAGCCCACTTAGCACACCAAGACAAAGAGAAATCGAAATGAAAGTTGAGTTGCTTCAGAATTATCCTAATCCTTTTAATCCATCCACATTTATCACTTACCAACTTACAGAACCTTCAGTTGTAAATTTGGAGATATTCGACGTTTTTGGTAGAAAAGTTGTAACATTAGTTAACCGTCTTCAAGGTTTAGGAAGATACAGCGTAAGATTTGATGCGTCGGAGCAAAAACTAAGTAGCGGGACATATTTTTATCGGATAAATACAAAAGGAACCAAGTCATTTTCAAAAACGCTTAAAATGACTTTGGTGAAATAAGCAACAGAATGAATTTTTTTGTTACTTTGTATTTTCAAAGAAACACAAAACCAAGATTCAATGAAAGCGAGTGTATTAGAAGGCGCAGGTCACAAATTACGATTGCTTGAAGTTCCTGAACCATTGCCATCGCCTAATGATGTTATCATTGAGTTGAAGGCTGCAGCTTTAAATCACCGTGATGTTTGGATTCAAAAAGGTCTCTATCCCGGTTTAAATTTGGCCGTAACCTTGGGTTCAGATGGGTGTGGGGTCGTAAAAGCTTGTGGAAGTCAAGTAAGTGAAGAATGGTTAAACAAGGCGGTAATTATTAACCCAAGCATTGAATGGGGAATCGATGAAAATGTTCATGATGCAAACTTTAAAATCTTAGGTTTACCTGAAGATGGTACTTTTGCTGAATGCGTTCGCGTTCCTTCCTCGAATATATACCCTAAGCCAAAACATCTAACCTTTGAACAGGCTGCTGCACTTCCTTTAGCAGGTTTAACAGCATACAGAGCACTTTTTTCAAGAGCAAAATTGAAACCCGGAGAAAAAATACTTATTACTGGAATAGGTGGAGGTGCAGCCTTGATGGCGATGCAATTTGCTTTGGCTGCGAAAGCAAATGTTTATGTCACTTCAAGTTCAAATGAAAAGTTACAAAAAGCTGCACAATTTGGAGTTAAAGCTGGTTTCCTTTATACAGACTCTAAATGGCAAGAGAAAGTCATGAAAGAAGTGGAAGGTTTTGATGTTATAGTAGATAGTGCAGGTGGAGAAAATTTTGATAAACTGATTTCGCTTGCGAATCCAAGTGGTAGAATTGTAACATTTGGCGCCACTGCCGGAACCGTAAAAGAGATCAACATAAGAAAACTGTTTTGGAAACAACTTTCAATTTTAGGGACTACAATGGGCTCGGCGAATGATTTTGAGAATATGCTGAAATTTGTAAAAAAACATAAAATCGTACCGATTATTGACAGCAATTTTCTTCTTCAAGAAGCTGAATTTGCAATGAGAAAGATGGAAAGAGGAGAGCAATTTGGAAAAATAGTTCTTAAAATAACTAACTAAAACAGAAGTGAGGGAAATATGTCAGTAGAAGTAAAGGTAAAACACACCACTGAAGTTGTTATACAAGCAATTAACAGGCAAATTGCGAATACTTATTTGCTTTCAATTAAGTACAAGAAATTTCATTGGCATGTTTCGGGGCCATTCTTTAAGCAGTTGCATGATCTTTTTGATATGCACCACGGTCAATTATTGACGATAATCGATGATTTAGCCGAGAGATCAAGATCTATCGGAGGTCATCCAATTGCAACTGCAAGTGAATTCATAAACAATTCAGAACTCGAAGAAGCAATGGGTTATAACTTTTCACCCTTACAGATGGTTGAAATGCTCTATTCCGATTCTGATCTTATCATCGATTCTCTTCATGAAGATATCATTCAGGCAACCAATGATTCTGACCCCGGAACGGCAGATTTGTTTACAAGTATCGTTCAAACGATACAGAAGCAAGCTTGGTTTTTAGCAGAAACAAAAGCCCGTGGAACATTGCTTTAATTTATTTTTCTCTATTATGGCCTGCACGCGCAGGCCATTTTTATTTTCATTAGAATTTCATGAGCTATAAATCAATATCTCGAATTTCACTTCTTTGTTTGATTTATATATCCTGTAACCCACCATCCCCATTCGTTCAGTTACCATTGAGCGATAAATCTGAAACACATCGCATTATTCTTCAAGATAAACTTGATTCGTTGTTTCATAAGTATCAATGTTCCGGGTTAGTAATAACAATAACCAATAAAGACTCATTGATTTTTTCCTATGCAAATGGATATGCGAAAATGGGTGAAAAGAAGCCAATAACGCTTAACACATATTATCGAATTGCTTCAATCTCGAAAGTTTTCATTGCCCTAACGATAAAAAAAATGGAAGTAGATGGACTTTTGAATTTAGAGGATGATGTTTCAAAATATTTAGGGTTCAAATTTAGAAATATCAAGAACCCAATGGTGCCGATAAAACTGAAGTATCTTCTCAATCATACCTCCAGTCTTAAAGCAGATGAATCCATCGGATTGATTAATGGCGATGTTTATCGATCCCCACTAAAAGTTATTTTTGATTTTTCTGATAGTAAAAACAGGGATGCCATAAGCAGTTATTGGTCTGATACAAAACCCGGAGAGGAGTTTGCTTACTCTAATTTTGCATATCTCATTTTGGCTTCTGTGATTGAGAAAGTTGTCAATTTTGACTTTAACGATTACTTAAAACAATCGATCTTTCTACCGATGAATTTGAAAGCAACCTTCAACCAAAGTGAGTTGGCGGATTCTTTGATAGGATATACCTATAGAAACATCGACGGAACTTGGGTTGCACAATCAGACAGCATTTATGTTAGCAAGCATAAAAAAAGACAATTTGGTGAAAATCTTATTGTGTATTCCCCAATGGGAGGACTTAGAATATCAGCTTTAGAACTTGCAAAAATTCAGAAAGAAATCCTGAACCTTAGTTCCAAAGGAAAAATATTTGGATTGCCAGAAAAATCTTTCAGAGAATTGATTCTGGATTCCATTGTTACAAAAGATAAAAGCTTTGAAATTTATTCACTTGGGTTTCATCATACAAAGCAATTGAACGTTGGAGAGAAATGGATTGGGCATCCCGGCGAGGCCTATGGTTTGTTAAGTGGTTGGTATTATTCTCCTGAAAAGTCCTTGGGAATCACCATCATTATTCCCGGTTCAACTTATCAATCAACGCAAACGGAATTTTACGACATAGAGAAATCGATTCACTCGCTGTTGATGACCTATATCGATTTAATCGACAATCACGCGCCTAACCCGAGGTGATACCGAACTAATCAATTCATAACTAATACTTCCAGCTTTTTTTGAAATCTTATCAACATGTATTTCAGGATGACTCCATCCAAAAATGGTTGCGATATCGCCTTCGTTTATACTTGCATCATTTTCAAGGTTAACCATCATTTGATCCATAGTAATGATTCCCACTTGATTGAAAATTTTCCCATTAATAAGTACTTTCAAATTATTTGATAACAGCCTTGGTATGCCATCGGCATATCCAATCGAGATCGTTGCAATTCGTGTTCTTCTCCAAGCTTTCCATTTCCTTCCATAACTAACAGTAGTGCCCTTTTCAATCCATTTAGTAAAAGTAACCTTAGATTGAAGTTGCATAACCGGTCGAAAATTAAAGCTATTTGACGGAGTATAAAATGGGATTATTCCATACAATAAGATTCCGGGTCGTACCGCATCTAAATGAGTTTCGCGATCACTGATAATTGCTCCACTATTGGCGCAGTGTTTCATAAAAGGGACTTGAATAGATTGTTCAATAGAACTACAAACCTCCAAAAAAAGCGCCAATTGTTTTCTTGTAAATGCTAAATCTTCACCACTTGATGCAAAATGTGTATAAACACCCCGTAAGTTTAAATACTTCGAGCTATGAATTAACTCTGCAATCTTCATTGCTTCTTTTGGGTTGCATCCTAAGCGGCTCATTCCGGTGTCTATTTTAAGATGAACATTCAAAACTTTTAAATTTGAAGCCGTAATAGACTCAGCAAAACGGAGCGATTCAAAACCCGTGATTGTTGCTTCGATATCATGTTTTAAGTAAAATGGAATTTGATCTGGTAGGGGGGCTGAAAATGCCAGAATTTTGGGTGTTGTTGTAAACTTAATTGAATTTTTCTTTTGCAAAAAGTAACGAAGCAGAATTCCCTCGTTAACATTAGCAACACCAAAATAGTCGATGTTAGATTCAATGAGTGACGGTATAACTGCATCAATTGAGTGTCCGTATGCGTTTGCTTTAACAACTGCGATGATTTTACATCGAGATTCAAGATGTTGACGAATATGATCAACGTTATGTATAAGATTTCGTTTTGAAATAAAAGCTTCTGTAAGTTGCTCATCAGGTAATGAATATCGTTCAGTTAACCCTTCTGCAAGTATGTCTATATCTTCGACAGCCAAAATGATATCGTTTAAGGTTCAATTTAGTAGTTTGATCCGGTCTCTGAAGGAGTCGTTTTACATGATGCTTCTTGAACAATTTTTACACTAGCCGAAGCTCCTATTCTGGTAGCCCCATACTCAATCATTTTTTTGGCGGTCGTATAATCCCTTACCCCCCCCGATGCTTTTATTCCAAAACCCTCACCAACTGCCATTCGCATAAGTTTAATATCTTCTACAGTAGCGCCACCTTTAGAAAAACCTGTTGATGTTTTAACAAAATCTGCACCAGCGTTTTTACATAAGATTGAAGCAATGATCTTTTCTTGATCCGTCAATAAAGTCGTTTCGATAATTACTTTGACCAAAGCGTGATGTTTTTTTGCTGTTTCGACAACAATCTGAATATCTGATTCTACCAAATCATAATTTTTAGATTTGATTTCCCCAATGTTTACAACCATATCTATTTCAGTTGCGCCGTCATTACAAGCTAAGTCTGTTTCAAATGCTTTTACTTTGCTATGTGTAGCACCTAAAGGAAACCCAACTACAGTACAGACTTTGACATCTGTACCTTTAAGCATTGTAGCAGATAACTTAACAAAATGAGGGTTTACGCAAACTGAAGCGAATCCATTCTCCTTGGCTTCTAAACAAAGTGCAATGATTTCATCTCTTGAAGCATCTGGTTTTAAGAGTGTATGATCGATGTACTTTGCAAAGGCAAAATTTGGGATGCAAATATTTTCTTTAAGACAAATACGATCTGCTCCAGAGTCAACATAGTTTTTAACTTCTGTTGAAGCTTTCTTGGCATCGATTCCAATTGCTCTTTTGAGTACATTATGTGCGGCTAAGTATGTAGCGTTCATTCGTTTTTGTATAATTTGATGGTAAGATGTTCTATAGAGTCACGGTTTCCAAGCAGATATAGAAGATATTCTTCAGCATCTTGATCACTTTTAAGTTGTAACCATACACCCTCGGGATAAGAAACACTTGAAGGTGCAAAGTCGCATGCATCTAAACAACCTGATTTATTTGCTCTAAATAGATCTGTAAGATGAAGCTCTTTAAGTCGCCTTTTCAAATACAATTGAACTTGTTCACTTTGATGCTTTCCACAATGTTTTTCGTTGAGACAAATAAAAAGGTGTGACCTAAATCTCATGAGACATAATTTTTATATTGATTCAATCTGTAATCAAAGGCGAAAATATGCTATCTTCGCGAAAGATACTCGAGGTTTATGCTATTGAAAAGAACACAATCATATTTTAAAGTGGGTATAACCTTTGGACATTGTCAGTTTTTGCTTAAATTGAATCGTTATTGAAATCAAACCAAGTGCTTGCGATTGACATCTTTACAAGCACTGCTTTCACCAAATGGTATTATCCGTGTAAGCAACCTGTAAACACTGTCACCTCAACTAAATCATTCCAGCTTTGAAGCGAGTTTTATTCATCTCTTTTATCCTCTTTTTTGTTGTGTGCGGCGAGGTCGCCTATACACAAACAATTCAGGAAGGCCAAGAGGTTTCTGGTGCTGTAACTACCTCTGCTCAAAATGATCGTTTTTACTTTTATGACCTCCTATCAAAACAAAAATTCCTTTCGAGTTTAAGTGCGAGTATTCAAACAATTTCTGAAACTGTAAATAAAAAAGGTTTAGAACCAAAATCATCGTCTTCATATCTAACCGTTGATGATTTTATTCTAAATAGAGCGAAACGAAAAAACGAGATTGATAGCCTAATTGAGTTGAATAACCTTACTGTTAATCAACTTGAAAAGTCAAAATCTGAAATTGAACAAATTTTAACTCTAGAATCTTTAAACTCATCGACTACTGCTAAAAGTAAAAATCTTAAGAAAAGATTAGAGGCAATTGAAAAGCAAGTCTTAAGTCTCAAGAATCAAGTCGCCGGATTGAAAAGTGAACAAGACAGTTTGTTTTCAGCCACTTCGAATTTCGTACCATTCCAAGAGCGGTATCGAGACCGATGGAGAAAGAGGCTAAACAAAGCAGCAGAAACCCCAAAACCACTTCCAGATATTGAACAAGAAGTTAAATCTTTTAGTGAAACTCAGTCGGACTTTAGAGCAATTACAAATACGGCTCAAAATCGTGGAGTTTCTTTAGAGTCAATTAATTCAGAAGTTTCTACCCTTGAATCCGAAATAGAAGCAAACGCGTCGCTGTCTCAAGAAATTTTAGCGCTCTTAAGCAGACTAAAAAAAGGTAAGGAATCAGCAGAGCTTGATATTGCAAGACTAAAATTCAAGAGATCCCCTCAATTAGGTAGAAGAGAAAGTCTGCTTGCAGAAGGTGAAGAGCCATTCCAAAAGCTAATTCGCGACTATGTGAACGACTTTGGAGCCGCTCAAAAAATTAGTACCGCTGACTTCGGATATGAAAATGGTCCTAAAGGTTCTTATCATAATTTTCAATCTAAGGAAGATTATGATCGCTTTTTGGAATACGCTAAGTTTTATAATGAAGCAAACCTTTTAAGGTCGGCAAGAAGAGCGATATTATTCAAAGGATCAACGGATTTGATGTTTGATCTTTTATCGATTGAACTGGCTTCAGCGACGAAAACATACATCGAGGGTGACTTCCTGACTTCAAGACTTCTTTTCTCAGATATTTATAATGAGTACTCCACTGTTTTTGTTGATCGTCCTGATAATGCAGATTCTACAGTTTCTCAATCAACAGGACTAAGACTTGATGATGTCTTGTTCTATTTGGCAGAATCAAACTTTGGGGCTCGATTTTACACTGAGGCTAGAAAAAATTACGAGCTTTTAATCAATGAGTACCCTGAATCAGAATATGCCTCTAAATCAGTTTATAGAATTCTTTTTACGGACTATGTTCTTGACGAATTTGAAAAATTTGAACAAGACTTAGATGCATATTTAATAACCCCTTCATTTGTAGAAAACATCAAAGTTTCTAATCAATTCTTAAAGCAAATTAGAAACAGTTTAACAGAGTTAGAGGCTCAGAAATTTAACCTAGAATATGAACTTTCTTCCCTTTCTACACTAAAAGATGAATTGGTTGAATCATTGGCTGAAAGTCCGTCAAATACCACCTTTACAAGCCAAATCCAATCTGATATTGATCTTGCAGAAGTTGAAAGTAAGTCTGTTCAAGAGAAAATTACACTTTTAAGGGTAAGAATTGATAGTGTGCGTAAATATATTGGAAGGCAACGTTCACAATTGAACTCTAGTATCCGAGCGACAGTTCCCGAAAATTATCTAAATGATTATGGAAGAATTTTCTTATTAACATCAATGGCTTTTTATCGTGATAAACAGTATCAAAAAGCTCTTGATTACCTAGATTTGATTTTTGAAGAATCCTCCGTCAGGAAAGAAGCGGAATATGTTTCAGGCTTAATTTATCTTGCTCTGAACGATAATGATCAAGCAAAGAGATATTTTTTCAGAACGATCGAAAGAGTTGGCGATTTCCCAGAAACAAAGGGAAAATCAAAAACATATCAAATGTCAGACATCGACGATGCAGTTTTACTGAACTCAACTTATCTTCAACTTGCAAATATCCACTATTCGGTCGGAACAAAGCTAACTCAGAAAATTGATGACTTGAGTACCCTCAGTGGGGCTTCGCAATTGGTCGCTGATTCCCTCCTTCAATTGCAATTTGTAAGAATGACTCAGGGAAGCCAATTTATCGAATACCAAAATCAGATTAGAAGAATCTTAAATAGGATTTCAGTTCAAGATACTTTGCTTAAGAATCTAAGTGAGCAAATGGATAAAGAACTTCAAGCAAACGCGGAGTCTGAAGGATTCGTATCTGAATACTTGCAAAATCTTAACGAAGCCAATGGTGTAATCGATGAAGAGTCTTCAAAAGTAGAGGAATTGTATTCAAACTTACAGGAAAATAAAGATGATGGAAAAGATGTTTCGCGGTCAATCCGGAAAATTAGAGAACTTTTAGAAAGAACACGTGAGAAACTTGTTAATGCAAAAACAGGTCTTTACAAAAAAATAGCCTCTGCAGAATTTCTTAAGGCAGAAACTTATTTTGGTAAAGTTGCATCCAGATACCAAGACAAAGATTTGGCCGAACTCGGCAGAATTTGGTCAACATTTAGAGTTGGAGATTACAAGAGCGCTCAGAAAGATTTAGAAAATTATTTGGTTCGGTACCAAGAGTCAAATAAGGTTTATCAGGCTTCATTTTTAGCTGGTTATATTAAGCAATCAATTCGACCAAATGACCCTGCGGTCACTCTTCCAGATTATAGTTTTGTTTTTAATGGGTCATTGGTTTACAAGTACATAGAAAGATTGATGGCTATTAAAACACAACTCCTTCAATCAAGGTCTCAAATGAATTCGGTTTATTTGAATGCTTCAACGGTTGAACAAAAACAGTCTCTTGAAAAACTTATTAATGCTGTTGGTATAATAATATCTTCTATAAAAACAGATCCAGTTTCATTTGAAAATAAAAACACTTCTTTAATTTCTGTCAATGACCTCTCACAAATAGAAAGTGCTGAAAATGTAATAAGAGCCGAAATCGCCAATCAGCCGAATGGATCGGATCTTTCCATTTATGTTAACGATGTTCAAACTTCAGTTCAGAAATTAAAGCAACTCAATGTTGAAACATTTAGAGATACTGATAATTTGTTTCAAATGTATTCCCCAATTGCAATGGATGCGCAAAAACATTCATACCAACAATATGGTGATTACTACAAGAAACTCATGAAAACTGAATATGAATCTGCACTTAAGCATTATAAAGAGGTTCATTCTCAACCAGTAGATAAAGATTCACGCGGCGAATTACTTAGTGCTTACAAAAAAAATATTGCTTCAGTGGTATTAGATAGAAGCATCGTACTAAATTCGATTTTATTTGAAAGGGAATTCTTTGGTACACAAACTTCTGAACTAGCAGGTACAACTGCTATTTATGCCCTTAGTAGTGTGACTTATAGCGAAATTAAACGCCAACAAGAGCAAATGAAGAACTATACTTCAGTTCTTTCAACATTTCGTTCAGCAATCAAAAGAAAACTTAATCAAATGGAAGATTTTGGTGAGCAGAAACAAATAGAGGAATTACCTGATTTCATTCAAGCAGAATCTCTTTACGAACCCAAGCAAAAAGTATTCGAAGAGATTATTGGGGATTTCAGAAAAGCATTTTTTATTGGAACCGAGGATCTAAAGTTATCTAAAAAAACAACATCAAAAAAAGTTGAGGTTCCATAAAGATAAGTTAATTTTTTATTAGTTTCATTTCTATATCTTTTCAACGACTAACAGTCTATCAATCAATTGGAGGAAAAATGGCAAAGAAGAATAAACTCTTTCTCTGGGCTTCAATCTTTGTATCATCATTAATCGCACTTATCTTGTTTTACGGAGTATTTCCGTCTATGCCAAAAGGCAGCCCGATGGAATTACTTACGCACGGCGGTCCGCTTGTTGCCGTTCTTCTCGCTAACTTGTTCGTATTGTTTACCGTGTTGGTCGAAAGAATCATTGCTTACAATAAGTCTAAAGGAAAAGGTAAGTTAGATGAGCTCTTAAAAGAGTTGAAGAAAGACCTTGAAAGAGGTGCAATCAACGAAGCAATTCAAAAGTGTGAAGTACATAACAGTTCAATCTCTTCATCACTTCAAAGTGGTTTAGAGCGCTACCGATCATTAGATGAAGTAGAACCTCGATTCAATGCAAAAATTCAAGAAGTTCAAAAGGCAATTGACGAAGCAGCTAACTTTGAGTCGGCTCAATTCGAGACAAATCTTACACCGATTAAAACAATTGCCACAATTACAACACTAATCGGATTGCTTGGAACGACGGTAGGAATGATTAAGGCATTTGCTTCTCTTGCAGAAAGCGGTGGAACGCCCGATCCTTCGAAACTTTCTGGTTCAATCTCTGAAGCACTTTATAACACAGCCTTCGGTCTCGTTGGTGCTATTTTCGGTACAGTTGCATACAACTATTTCAAAGCGGAAATTGACAGCTTTACCTATTTTATTGATGAGGCTGCGTTTGAAGTTATACAAACGTTGACTATTTCTCGTAGAAACCTTATCTCAGAAAGAGATAGAAGCTAATTGTGAAAATAAGGGCTTGTAATATATAAAAATGTTACAAGCCTACTTCCAAAATAGAAACTATAGGAATCAATGAACTTCTTCGGCTTTTTTATGCACGGGGGAGATGATGCAATCGACTTAGCACCGCTTGTTGACATCGCATTTCTTCTCTTGACCTTTTTTATGATGACCACGGTTTTTAATGCTAATGAAGAGCTAAAACCTGAACTTCCGGAATCTTCTGGTAAAGAAAAAGAACCGGGTTCAAATTACATCAGCGTTGTACTTGTCGATAGTACTAAAGGAGACCGTATCATTGTTAATATGGATGATTCTCAAGTACGTGTTGATGCTATGCAAGGGCGGCTTTCAAGAAATGAAGCACTAAAAACGACTGGGTTTGAAATCAAAAATCTTAAACAAGACCCTGAACTTAAAGATTTATATGAAGTTCTACTTAGAGCTAGACAGGCAAAATCAACTCAAGTTGTAGTCTTAAAAGCAGATAAGAACTGTAAATATGAATCAATAAATAAGGTTCTTTTAACTATGAAAAAAGTGAGATTTGACAAAGTCAAGTTAATCACCGTAATGGAAAAATAATATTTAGAAACAATGGCTCATTCAATCGAAGAAAAAGGTAGAGAAGTAAAACATCATATGCGTGATGGCAAGACAAATGCCCAAGCGCGTAAGATAAAAAAGTACAACGAAAAAAGTGACGAATCATCGCATGTAGACTTGGCGCCAATGGTAGATATTGCTTTTTTATTGTTGACTTTTTTTATGATGACGACTTCATTTTCAAAACCTAATGTATTCCAAATTGGATTACCAGAAGACAGTAAAGGCGGCGGTAAGGGTGTTGAGGTGAATCAACTATATGTTTTAACTATTCAGATTTCAAAAAGCGGTAATATTTACATGCACCGTGGAATTGAAGGTGAGCAAAATAAGCCTGTTTTAGTTCCCTTTGATCAAATAGAAAAACAAGCACGCTCTTATCGTAAGAGTGTTTTGGATGATCCACTAAATTCCACAAAATCTGACATTGTAACAGTTGTAAAAATAGATCCTCAATCGATCTACGGTGTTATGATAGCTTCCTTAGATGAAATTTACAATGCTGGAATTACGAAATGGGCGACTGTGGAGTTAAAACCTGAAGAAAGTGCAAAACTTGAAGAGTACGATAAATCTGCAAATAAATAAGAATTTCATTAAATAGGAGATAAAATGAAGCGAACGGCTGAACTCAGCGGACAATCTACGATGAGGTGGTATGCAGAAAAACCTTTTGCATACAAAGTCAGAGAGACATATCAGAGAAGAATGATATTTGGCTTAGGAGCAACGATACTTCTTCTGTTAGTTTCAATTCTTTCTTATTTTGTTTCTATCTATATCACTGATGCAGATTCACTTGCATTTAAGGAACGAAAAAGAGTAGAAATAAATGTTGAAGCGGTACCGCCACCGCCGCCGCAAGAAGTGCAAAAACAAGAAATCCAACAAGCAGATGCTGTAGCAGGCGAATCTGCGGCTGAAAACGCTACTGTAAGTGAAGAACAGTCGCAACAAATCGCTTCTGGAACAGAACAAGCAGTCTCCTCAGCATTAAGTGAAGCAATGGCTGGTTTATTTTCTGAGGGTGGTGGATTACCAACCCCATCGGCAACTGCAGTTGGAACAGGAGAAGGCGCTCTTGCTTCAGTAGGCGGTGCATCACTAAGAACTCCGGGAGGAACAGGATTTGGTACTGGTGTTCAAGGTTTGGGTGGTTCCGGTGACGTCGGTTTTGGAGGTTCAGGCGCAGGAGTAATTGGAGGTCCGGGGAAAACTGGCGGATTAGGTGGAGGTCTTGGTGGTGGTTTAGGCATTGGCGCCAAAAAGGGGGCTCTTGCCATTAGTGCAAACTTCAAAAAAATGACTGTTAGTACAGGTGGAAGAAGCCAAGCCGATATAGAAAAAGTAATTCAAAGTGAACGGTCGGCCGTAGATGATTGCTACAGAACAGCAAGAGCAAGTTCAACAGAAAGCATTCGAGGTGAAATGACCCTAAGCATTTTTATAAGACCTGACGGAGGAGTAGCAAATGTTGTTGTTGTGAAATCATCAATTAAAAGCCAACTTTTAGAAAGGTGCTTACAACAGAAAATTAGACGCTTTAGATTCACAGCAGCCGGATCAAATGTTCAGAAAGTTGATGTTCCGTACTCATTTACTGAAGATTAAACAATTTTTTAATAGAAATAAAACATGCTAAACTTATCATTCCTCAAGTGATAAGTTTAGCAATTGTATTGTAACTACAACCCCTTTTTCTTCTTGTAAGAATCTTAATTTATTATGAGGAAATATTCTAAAGTTTTTCTGCTTCTCGTTGGAATAGTATCATTGAGCCATTACGAGCTTGTAGCAAAAAACAGCCCAGAAGACAGCGTTCAGGTGAACAATCAAGAACAAAAAAGGGCCTTGAATATGTCACGTCTTCTTCCAAAATCTCCCCTTAAGGTTGTTACTGGTGATGAAGAAACGGACAATATATTTAATAACTATTCAATTTCTCAAATTCAAATAATTGTTGATGAATATGAGAAAAAATATGAAAAAGCTAAAGAGCAAAAGAGAATCCTAACAGAAACAAGTCTTGAACTAGGCGAGAAATTTATAAAAGTATTTCAAGATAGTAAGGTAATTGATGAAGTGGCGATGCGATATGCAGATTTACTTTATGACAAACTCAGTGAGGAATATTACGCAAAAAGAGCAATTTATGATCAAGAACTTGTTAGGTTTCTTCAATCCAACGAATTTAAAGAATACCAAAAAAAGGTAGAAGCTTTTTATCAAGATACATCAGGAACTGGAACTCCTCCACAAAAACCAAAAGGCCCAGAAGCACCAGACCCAAAATTAGATAGAATCATAAATATCTATGATAAAATTATCAATGACCTTCCTGAGAGCCCCTATGTTGCAGATGCTCTTTACGGAAAGGCATTCATATTAGGTGAAAGATATGCGGACTATTTGCCTCTATTAGAACAAAAATATAATGGAGATGACCGAAAAGCGATAAAAGAGGTTGAAGACAAAAAAAATGAGTCAATGACTCTTTTGCAACAACTTTCACGTCGTTATCCTGATAGCAGATATACAGTCGATGCCTATATGCTCATTGGAGAGTATTTGTTTGGGTCAAAGAAAAATCAACCTCGAAAAACACGTGAAGCTATTCCATATTATAAAAAAGCTTTAGAATTAATTAGCAAGAGAGGACAGCGTTCTGATTATTATTATCAAGCTGTATATAAGTTGGCTTGGTGTTATTACCGTTTAGGAGTTGAAGAACCAAATGAATACAGAGAAGCTGTGATTTATTTAACTCAACTTATTGATGATATAGAGAAAGCTGAAGAAGTTTATTTAGGTAAGGTAATGCCTCCGTATGTCCGCCCTGATATGAAAAACGAGGCAATGGACATTATGGTAACTTGTTTTCTTCAATTACAGAGAATTGATAATCAATCAACAAGTCGAACCATTGGGAGTGACTCTACCGGTGTTGAAAGACTTGATCGATATTTTGGTTCTTCAAAAGTTCCAAGAAGATATGCACCACTTATTTACGAAAAGCTTGCAGAACAATACACGGAATTAAAAGAGAATCCCTTAAAAATCAACTCGATTTACTTTGCCCTGTTAAAAAGATATCCAAAGTATGAGAGAGCCCCAAGAATAGCTCAAAGAGTAATCGATCAATATAAATTAATTACTGAAAACGGCGAACTTCAAGGAGAAGCAAAAGATAAAGGGCTAGAAATTCTCTATGAGCAAAGAAATAATCTATTTTATGTTTATGGAAGAAATAGTGAGTGGTTTCAGAACATGAAACGCAGAATTGATGCTCAGAAAAAGGGAAGACTACTTTCTTTTGAAGATCAAAGCGTATTCACTTCTGGATTTGATATTTCTGTGCTTGCCTTTACGGACAGTATCAGTAAAGAAGCTCTGTTTCAAAATATTCTTTATTCAAGCAGCCGTGCTCAAGTACTTGAAGAAGGCCGTGAAGCTACAGAGTATTCTGAAGCAATTAGAAAAGATACAATCAAATCTAAAGTATTATACCAAAAAACCGTAGATGATATTGAGCAATATGCGAAATTATTTTCAAGATATGATTCAATTTCATATTACACGCAATTTCAACGTGCAATCATTTTAGAAGACAAACTTGGCAAGATTGATGATGCTCTAAAAGCATACATGAGTATAGCTAGAAATTTTGCTTGGGATGAAATGCCTTATCCATTGAGGGAAGACAGTTTAATTTCATATAGAAAATATGCAATTGGCAGAGCATATGAAATAACGAATTCAATATGTGAAGCAAAGAAAATAGGATTTTCAGATCCTACAATTGACACTGCTACTCGGGCTTCAAATCTACCACCATTAGAAATATTGCCCGAAGAACAAAAATTTATAGATGTTGTTGATAACTATATCAGGTTGTATCCTCACGATACAGTTTCTGCATTTGCAATTTTCAAGTTAGCAAATTTTTATAGAGCAAAAGGATATAACGATAAGTACAAAGAAGTGAATTCACGATTGGTTTTATATTATCCGATACAACCAATTTATCCAAGTACAATCGTTCCTTTAATGTACGCCGCTTACGAATCGGGAGACTTCAGTAGAAGCGAACAATTAGCTAAAGCTCTTTATTATGGTCCAAAGTCAGGAACAAAACAAGATTCTCTAATAAGAAGAGAGGGTTATCGTTATGTAGGCTCTTCTATCAATGAAAGAGCTAAATTATATGAATCTAAAAAAAATTATTTCGCGGCAGCAAAAGAATACGAAAGAGCAGCTTTAAGTGTACCCGATTGGGAGTATGTTGACGAAGCCCTAATGAAAGCAGCTGAAACATATGATTCTGCTAAGGCAACAAATGATGCAGTAAGACTCTACAATTATTTGATTAAGAATGCAAAATTCAAGAAGAACGTTGTTAGAGGTTACTCTGGAATTGTCAATTCATACAAATTAGCAAGTCAATATGATAGTGTGACATCTTCGCTTGAAAGAATAAGTGATGTTTACTCTTTACCAGAAGCTGACACAATTGGATTATATCAAGTTTATAAAGTTAAAAAAGATGGAGAATCATTTGCAGAAAATGCTTTATTCCAGTCATTAAAAACAAGTGAATTAGTAAGTGAAAAAACTAATAATTGGAATAACTCTATAAGATTATCAGATAAATTTTTAGCAAGGTATCCCAATTCTCCAAACGCATCTAAAATTGCCTTTAATAAAATTGAGCAATTTAGAAAATCTGGAAATATGAAGGGTGTAGAGGAAGCATATGGACAATTTGCTGATAATTATCCCGATGACCCACTAGGGGTTTATGCATATTTCAGAAGAGGTGAAATGCGCGAAAAGGAATTGGATACAACTGGAGCAAAAACAGAATTTGGAAAAGTTATTGCACGACAAGCTGAACTTAAGCAAAAGAAAAAGGATAACGGTTCTACTCAGATTTATTCAGCTGAGAGTATTTATAAGCTCAAAAATTATCAACTTTCTTCATTTTTACAAGCCCCTATCAAGATGATTATTCTTGACAAAGCGTTTGAAGAAATTAAAATTAGTGATGAGCCTAGCCAATCTTCAAAGACTGTTGCTTCAACAAAGAAAACACGCCAACAAATTAAGCAAGATTCAATTGCAAAATTAAAGAGAGATACAATTAGGGCTATTCGCTATGACTCACAAGCAAAGGACTCAAAAAAGAAATTCTTAGACTCTTTAATATTTGCTTTAGCAGGTTCAAATACTTACCGTTCAATTGATGCTTTTTATTCAGATGCTTACTTAAACGAAGAAGTAGCCTTGCAATATGAAAAACTACCTGATACATTAAAAAAAGCTAAAAATAGAGAGGGAAAACAAATTCCTGCCGGTGTAGCAAAAGCTGGGGTTGAAGCTTTGGCAAATGATGATGCAGCAAATTTTTTTGGTAATGCGGGTGTGTCCTACATCACCACAATAAAAAAGATGTTAGCATTTAGAGATGACTTTTTGAAAAATCCTACCCCTGATTCTGCAAAGGAATTTTCAAAAGAATTATATTCTATTCTAAATCAAAAAGCCACCGGAATTGATTTGACAAATACAGACTCGATTAACTCAAAGCTACTCACACTAAAGCCTTTAGTTGACCGGTGGATTTCAGAAGAAGGTAAAAGTCCGCCTGATAGTGTTTTTCTCGCAAGTATCGAAGGAAGCCTTGTAAAGGCTAGAAGAAAAGTCAGCGAAATGTATTTCAAAGCTGCAAAACTCAAAGAAAAAAATGCTTACTTATTTTTGGATATACCTGTTCCAATTGATATAAAAAATAAAGTATTACGAAGGACTGTTGGAAAAGGTAGAACAAAAAGCACTATTGATTTATTTATTGGGGATGTTTTAGAATTAACTGTACTCTCAAGATTTGCGAAGGAATATGTACAGCCTTACGCTGAATCGGCAATTAACACCTACAAACTAGGCGTTTCAAGGACTAAAGAAAAAGGTCTCGGGTTAGATCAAAATAGTGAATACATCAAAGATTCGGAAAAAGCTATAATAAGATTGGCTTCATTGAGTGTAGAAAGAGTTGACTCAATTGCGCGATTAGCGTTAGGCTTGTTTGATAACTTAGATAGAGAGTATAGAAATAGATTAGATAGTATTAAAAACCAAACAGCAGGAGATACTCGCTTTTTATCATTAAGATCTGCTAAAATGCAACAGGTCATTACAGTGTTTAATGCTTTGGTTAATGACGCACTAGGTCAATATTCTAAAGCTTTTCAATTACTAAGAGAGTCAAACTCTGCTGATACTTTAAGAATCGCAAATAAAGCATCTAAATTTGTTTACGAACTTGGAGAACTTAGTTTGCACCGTTCGGATTCATTAATTCAAAGGGTAAAAAGATATAATGAAATTGCAAATTACTTTGATCCTCAAACAGGTGAAAATAAATATTGGTATGGAGAGGCCGCTTTACAATACCAACCTGTAGCAAATTTGTATAAATCTGTAGCACAGCTTATTCTTCAGAACTCAGTAATATTAATTGACGAATATCAAATTCAAAATGAATATACCCAAAAGTCTTTAGAACTTTTAGTAGAAAGTGATCGAGTTAAGTATTTGAGACTCTTAGGTACTGAATCAATTCAAGAATTACTGGATGTTTCACCTACCGGTTGGACTTATTCAACTTCAATTCCTGAAGAAGATACTTATGAATGGTTTAAAAACACCTATCCCAAATCAAATAATTGGCAACCAGCAACAGTCAACGAAGAAGTAAAAAAACTTCAAATAATAGAGACAAAAAAATCTGGAAATGATACTTTAACATCATATAAAGATATAGATGTTGCTGCAATTTGGTTTACCGCAAGAAAAGTATCATATGCTCCACCTAGGTTTGCAGTAAAAGGTGATGTTTTCAATATAAGAATGAAGTTTAATAATGCAGGTGATTCTATTTTATCAGGAAGGTCAACTCTTGATAGCGTTGCGTCAGTTATTGCAAATAAACCTGATTATTTGGTAGAGTATAAAGCTGGTAATTTTGAGATACCAACAACACAGCAAAAAAATTACGACAAAATTCTAAAACAAAGAGAAACATTAATAACGAAAATTTTTCTAAACGCAGGTGTTAAAACAAATCAATTCAAATTAGTCCCTACGGGTAGTGAAAGATTTACATCGTTAAGATTAATTAAAGCTGAACCTGTTTCGTATGAAAATTTTGTAAATGAGGGAGACATAAAAGTAACTTTCATTGAATTTGCAAATACAGAAATTAATGTTGCAGAGGGAATGCAAGAGATTGATAGTCTTGCGGCCAAATTAGTTCGCTCACCGGAGTATATCATTGAATTAACAGTAAGTAACAAGTTACCAAAATTAGACAAGAAGACAGGAAAAACATTAAGGACGCAAACTGTTAAAGAAAGAGAATCTGAATTAAAGCAACAGTTAGTACTTAAGGGTGCGAACCCAAATCAAATTCTTGTTTCAGGAAATGCAGGTTCCGAGGAGACTAAAGTGAAGCTAATTAGGTTCAGAATTCCACCGCCTGTTTCCTACGAGGATGTTACCGCGATTGGCGATGAAAGAGTGCTTGATAAAGTTAAGTTTTCATACAACGAAAAGGCGTTTAAGTCGTCAATAACCGGCGGTCAAGTTTTACTTGATAGTTTAGTTGCAAAGCTTTTAAGGGAAAAGGGTCTACAAATAGAAATGACTGTCTCCAATGAAGAAATTCCGAGTCGTGCAATTACCTCAGGTATAAAACAACGGGAAAGTGAAGTTAAGAAGTATTTTGTTACAAAGGGTGTCGCAGACAAGCAAATGACATTTACCGGAGATAAAAAAAGCACTGTAACTAAGTTTAAGGTAGTTAAGTTTGAAAAAATCATAGAAACAAAAACTGAATCTAAGAAAGAGTTTAAATCAGAAGTACCTAAAGACTCAGTAAGTGTATCTGCAAGAACTTTTGACGGTCTTTTTACAACAATTGGAACTCAAGTCCAATTAAGTATTCAATTTGTTAAGGATACCGAGGTAATCAGTTCACAAAATGTAGAATTGGATAGTTTATCATCTTATCTAAACCGACACTCAGATGAGGTGGTTGAAATAACTACATCTAACTTTGGTATAAATAAAAAAGGTGCCGCACTGAAAAGGATATCTGATTTACGAAACAAATCCGTTAAAGAGTTTCTTATCAGCAAAGGTGTAAAAAATGAGCAGATTCGGTTTGCAAAAACCAGTAATAATAACGCTACGGCAAAATTAGTAGAAAAATTGAATAAACCAGTGGTAATGGTTGATTCGGCTAAGTCTAATCCAACCGACTCGGTCAAATCGAAAACCATTGAAACTCCAAAAGAGATTAGAAGTTTCAGAGGATCTTTAAGGGATAATCAATCATATGTGAAAATTTTCGTTGCCTTCGGTAAAGATAAATCGGAGTTAATAACTAAAGATTCTGAACTAGATAGTTTAATCGTTGAAATAAAGGATAGAACAGGTTATACTTTTGAGGTGCAGCCTTCGAATCAACAATTAACTAAAAAAGGTGCACAAGCAAAGAGGATTACTGATGCTAGAGCACTTTCTGTGGTTAAGTATTTGTCATCAAATGGAATACCTCAAAAACAACTTATAATAAATAAAACTGCAACTGATTCTGTTACGATAAAGGTTATCAAAGTTCCGGAAGTCGCAAAAATTGATACACAAAAGACAGTTGGCACCACAATTGGTGACAGTTCAAGTACAACTCTGTTAACTCAAAAAGTACCTAATGACTCTGTTCAAAGTGTTCAAGAATCGGTAACCCCTGTAAGAAGTTTTGAGGGAATGTTGACCAAGAAAAATGAAATAGAATTTATTGGTGGATTATTATTTGATAAAGATAAATCAACGATAAAAGCTGGTAAAACTATCATAGATAGTTTAGGTAGCTACTTAGCAAGAAATCCTTTACTCGTTGTTGAGATTACTATAAGCAACAAAGAAATTTCAAAGAAGGGGGCAGCGGCAAAAAAAATCATTGATGAAAGGGCAAAAACATTAACCTTACAACTTAAATCTATTGGGGTTGATTTGAAGAATGTTAAAATTAGTAAAAAAAGCGCTCCAGAAGGATCGGTTAAAGTTCTAGAGGTTAAATCATCAACGCCTTTAATACCAATTGAGACCTCAAAACCTGACTCAATAAAATCAGACACATTAAAGTCAGATTCAACATCAAAAGGAAGAACACAAGGTTACAGAAAGTTCAATAAGAAATTCGAAAGAACTTATGCTATGGTAGTCTTGAATACGAGAGAATTCCTTCAATCAGGTACAAACTCAGATTCTATCCCACCATTTGTGTATTTTAAGAAAAAGTTTGTATTCAATGGAGCCATTAAAGATGCTCAGCTTGTAATTTCGAAAGATATTCCGTTTGATGAAGATTCTACTGAAATATACATAAATGGTCGTTTGCTCAATAGAGGTTCAAAAATTGTGTACATTGGAGGAGGAGTTTCACCTCAAGATAAGGGTGATCAAGTAATACTTGATTCAACCTACTTAAAGAACACCTCTGAAAATCAAGCAATTTATGATGTGAAGAATGATATATTGCCGGGCGAAAATTATATTTCATTGCGGGTACCGGGCTATATACCATCAGAAGGGATAAAACTGGGAATTTATGTAACTTACTACGGTAAGGTAACGGATGAACAATTAAAAAAGCTATTAAAAGTAGTTCTTGAAGAAAGAAAGAAAGCTAATGAAAAGCTTAAAGAAGCTGAGTTGGAGCAAATCAGAAGTCAGCAAAATGTGAATCCAAATTAAAATGCGCACAATTATGCTTAAAATATTTCTAATGCTGCTATGTTTTTTCACCACGGTCTCAATTTCTGCTCAAACTAAGACGGAAAAAAAGGGGAAAACAACGGTTAAAGTAGAAAAAAAAGCGGGTGAGAACAAAGATGTTACCTTAAAAGCGATTGAAATCAAGATTACTGTACCAGTTCCTAGGATCAAATTTGTAATGGAAAGGGTTCAACTTGAAGCAAATGTAGATCACAAGAGATTTGGTGATATTTCTTATGAAATCAATGAACAGGGTAGAAAAATTATGCACAGTAATAAAATTACCGACCGACCAGTGAGAATTTCTAATCGAACATTAACCTCAATTAGCCGGTAAATCATTTATACAAAAAATCTTTATAAAAAAGGGGCATTTTGCCCCTTTTTTATTTGACACGAATTAAACTCCCATTCTTCATTTCAAATGCTCTGGAAGTAAGTGAAGCATATTTTTCACTGTGTGTTACAATTAGAAAAGCTACTTTTTCTTTCTCTGAGATAGATAAAATTAATTGATAAATCAAATCACCGGTATCTGAATCTAAATTTCCGGTAGGCTCATCAGCAAAAATAATACGAGGTTTATTAATGAGAGCTCTACATAAAGAAACTCTTTGTTGCTCACCACCAGATAATTGGGATGGTAAATGGTTTAGTCGATCTCCCATTCCTACACTATCAAGTAATCGAATCGCTTCTGAGGCAGATTTTTTTTTGTCGCCAGATTTAATATAAAGAGGAAATGCCACATTTTCTTGAGCGGTAAAGTCCTCCATCAGGTGATGGAACTGAAAAACAAAACCTAAAAAGTTATTTCGATATGACGTTAATTCTTTTTGATTAAGAGAATACCCTTTTTGTTTTGTGATTAGTGTATTTTCATAGTAAATAGAACCAGAGTCAGGTAAATCCAAAGTTGCAAGAATGTTCAATAAAGTTGTTTTTCCACAACCTGATTTACCAATTATCGAGACGGTTTCTGAAGGAAATAAATCAAGGGATACATTCTTAAGTATTTCGAGAGATCTTATTTCATTATTAAAAAATTTAGAAAGACCTACTGCTTTTAATACCGGAGAAAGAGAATCATTAACTTTCATCAAATCTCAAGAAGTAATTTGCAAATTCGATCTTCAATCGCTTTTACAGATTTTCTATTAGTTCCATTACAAATAATGGCAAACATCATGTTTGAGCCATTACGACTTTTAAGATAACCAGAAAGTGAAATTACACCACTAATAGAACCTGTTTTTGCGCGAATGTTAGTAGCAAGTTCGTGATTAATGCGGTCAGCAAGTGTCCCGTCCACAGTTGGTATTGATAATGACTCATAGTATTCTTCAAAATATGGAGACTTTTCTTGCATATAATTCATAACCTTAACTAGGACTAAAGGGGTAACAGCATTATCATGTGAAAGACCTGAGCCGTCAGCTAACTTAAACGATTTTGGGGAAAGTCGAACTTTATCAATTAAAAATCGAGAAACAATTTCAAGACCTTTCTCAATTGTACCCTCACCTAAGTATTCTGCACCAAGCGTACGTAAAACTTGATCTGCATAAAAATTATCAGATTCTTTATTCAGTACTTTTAGCATTTCTGTTAGAGGCAGTGAATAATAGGTGTAAATATGTTGCCAATTTGTACGATCAATTTTATATGAGTAATTAATTTTCTCAACTTCAGATTGAGTTTCACTGACAATTTGACGGATTTTAAGCTCTTTAAGTAATAAATTTGCACAATAGATATTTGGCTCAATTGTTGTCTTTTGGAGGTTTTTACCTCTCCTTAAACCATATCGAATTAATCGCTTTTTGCCATTTTTGGTTTTCACGTATCGGTATCGTGATACTTTTGCAACTTGATTTGCATCAGCTCTTTTAAAGTTTGCTACCGTAAAAAATTTAACGGGTTGATATTCATCATTTTCTTCTTTACCAAAATTTCCGACATAATAACTATTATCTAAAATTACTTCACCTGCAATTTGATGGATTCCCATTGAAACTAAAGTATCAACCCAAGATTGAACAATCTCATTCATCCTTTTATCAAAAAATCCAGAAAGGATTGGGTCTGCACTTCCCGAGAGAATTAGGTTGCCTTGCAAAACCCCATTTTGAATTGGTCCATCAATAAACAATTGAGTCTGTATTTGAAAATTAGGTCCAAGTTTAACAAGGGCAATAGCAGATGTTACAAGCTTCAGGTTTGATGCTGGCTTAAACAAATTTGTTGAATTTCTTTCGTAAACTAATTTACCATCTAAGGTTTGTATGGCCACACCAAACTTTCCTCTTCTAACAGTGCGTAAAATCTGATCAATCTTTCGAGAAGCTTCTTCTAATCTTTCGTCTTCAGACTCACCTGACAGAACAAAAGATGTAGAATGATTGCGTGAAGGCTTTTTCTTTCTTAAGTTTTCATCTAAGCTATTGCTAAGAAGAGATGTAGATGTGGTGAAAAGAAATAGTAAAATAAAAAGGATCTTTTCATTCCGGAAAAAATTCACAATCAGGTAGTGATTTATCATGTCAAAATGACTTAAATTCATTTCATAAATTTCTAAGTAGAGCCGAAATGTAAGAAAAAATAATAGAAAATAAAAAATATCGCTTTAATAAATGACAAAGAATATCCCTTTTAATAAAACCTATTTTATGTTGATTTTTTATCTGCTTCTTTGCGGAATCTTATTTCAAATAGCAAAAGGGTATCATTTGTTTAATTTTAAAGAAGGACAGCATTTGAGAAGAACATACAAAAAGCAAGAAGCTGTTTATTGTACTCACAACATTCATGTTTCTTATTTGAAAATCGCCATTGAAGGAAAAAATGGTATGATGAAAATTTCTTTCTTTAAAGACGATTTAACGCTTGCACTTCAATCATTTTCTCATGAATTCTCAAGTTTAGAGCCTTCTACTAAATTGGATAGTATCTTTAGATTATATCTCCGAAACAAACTCGAACTTGCAGTTTCAGGAAAATCTGTAAAACTTGGTATTATATCAAGTGGTGAAGAAGGAGATATGTGGTGGTATCAGTTAGAGTTTAATTCGAATTCGGAAATTAAAGAATTTGACATTTTGAATTCTTGTCTAATGGAACTCTATGACGATCAAAAGAACATTATTCAAGTTATGCACTTCCCTAAGGAAAAGACTTATTCCTATTATTGTATCGCGGGTTCAAATCGATATAGAGTAAAACTTGAATAGTGTCAGTCTCTGTTAAGGCAGATCATTTTGCAAAAAATTACTTAATCAATAGTTTACAAGTATTGCAATTTATAACTTGCATTGATCAATAAGAATAAAGAACATTTCCGAAATCAACCTAATAATCTTATGGCGTTTGCTGAACTTCAAGAAGAAAGAAAAAAAACTGCTAAGTCAAAATCTGGAGGAAAGACGAATCGTAACCTCTTAAAGCGATTTAGCAAGAATGAGTTGTTGGATATTTATATCCTGATGAATCAAGGAAGAAGAGTCGATGAAAAGCTTCTTATTATGCTAAAGCAAGGAAAGGCGTCTTTTCACATTGGTGTTTCAGGTCATGAAGCGGTTCAAATTGCAGTTGGTAAGCACCTGAAAGGTGGCTACGACTGGTCTTATCCATACTACCGAGACTTAGCTTTTTGTATGGCTTTAGGATTTACACTCGAAGAGGTAATGTTAGATTTTCTTGCAAAGGCTGAGGCACCAAGCACGGCGGGACGGCAAATGTACGCGCATTGGGGGCACAAAGACTTGAGAATTGTGTCACAATCATCTCCAACAGGTACTCAGTATCTACAGGCTGTTGGAACTGCAATTGCTTGTAAAAGGGAAAATATGAAGTTTGGAAGAGATGAAGTCGTCTATGTCTCAAGCGGCGAAGGAACAACTTCTCAAGGAGATTTTCATGAGGCACTCAACTGGGCTTCAAGAGACAAGCTTCCAGTATTATTTCTTATTCAAGATAATGGGTATGCGATTTCCGTTCCTATAGAAGAGCAAACTGCTGGAAACTCGGTATATAAGTTAACCTCGGGATATGAAGGGTTAACCCGCTTTGACTTAAATGGAAACGATTTTTTTGAGAGTTATGATGTTGCAAAAGAAGCTGTGGGATTGCTAAGATCCGGAAAAGGTCCTGTACTTATTAACGCAAAAGTTGTCAGACTGTTACCTCATTCCTCTTCTGACGATCACAATAAATACAGAGATGCAATAGAGTTAGAGGAAGATAAAAAAAACGATTGCTTGCATATTTATGAAAAAGCTCTTGTAGATGAAAAAATTATAAGTAAAGAAGAATTATTTGAAATCAAGAATTCTACTAAAGTTAAAATTGATGACGCTGCAGATTGGGCAGATAAAAGGCCAGACCCAACAGTAGAAACCATCACAAATCACATTTTCAGCGAAAAGGCGTTTGGATTTGAGTATGAATTGAACTCGAATGTTGGACAACCTATTGTAATGGTTGATGCAATCAATAGAGCATTGGAAGAAGAACTTGATTATAACCCCAAAATGCTTGTCTATGGAGAGGATGTTGCGGGCGGAAAAGGAGGCGTATTCACTGCAACACGAGGTTTGACAACCAAATTTGGAAAAGAACGAGTTTTTAATTCTCAATTGGCAGAAAGTTCGATAGTTGGAACTGCAATTGGTTTAGCAATTGCGGGTTATAAACCGGTCGTTGAAATTCAATTTGGAGACTACATATTTCCGGCGATGATGCAAATTCGAAATGAGCTTGGATATATGAGATATCGTTCATATGGGGCTTGGAGTTGCCCGGTTGTCATTCGTGTTGCAGTAGGAGGATATATTCACGGGGCGCATTACCATTCACAAAATATTGAATCGATTTTCGCGCATTGCCCCGGAATAAAGATTGTTTTCCCATCAACTGCGCAAGATGCAAAAGGTTTATTGAAAACGGCATGTCGCTCTGATGATCCTATACTATTTTTAGAACACAAATATTTATACCGTCAGAATTTTTCGAAATCACCGGAGCCTTCTGCAGATTATTTTGTAGAAATCGGAAAAGCAAGGGTGGCTAAAGTTGGAAATGACGCAACGGTTATTACTTACGGAGCATTGGTACAAAGAGCCCTTGAAGCTGCAAGAAGAATCGAAAATGAATTGGGCTTTTCAATAGAGGTCATTGATCTTCGTTCAATTATTCCTTATGATAAAGACGCTATTCTAAAATCGGTAAATAAAACAAGCAAAGTGCTCGTCGCACATGAAGATAATTTAACTCAAGGATTTGGAGCAGAAATCGCTGCGTTTATTTCTGAAAACGCCTTTACCTCTTTGGATGCACCAGTGATGAGAATTGGTGCATTAGATACCCCAGTTCCATATCATCCAGATCAAGAAGAGGCCGTGTTGCCCAATGACAAATTGATTTATGAAACTCTTAAAAGATTGGTTCAATATTAATCATGCACAATTTATCAAACCTTAAAGAAGTTATTGAAAAGCTTGCTTTACTACCACTTGAAGAACTAAAGCGTCAAACCGATGCTCGTATCTATTTTAGTGAGTTCTTAAACCGATTAAATAAGGGTGAATTGCGAGCGGCTGAAAAGATTGGAGACAGTTGGCAGGTAAACCAATGGGTTAAGCAAGGAATTCTTTTGGGTTTTAGACTTGGAGAAATGAGAAAAATTGAAGTTGGGACTGAACCAAAGCAATTGACATTCATTGACAAGGATACTTATCCAGTTCGGCATTACTCTGAAATTGATAAAGTTAGAATAGTACCGGGTGGGACGTCCGTGAGAAGCGGTGCTTATTTATCAACCTCAGTTGTGGTGATGCCGCCAGCTTATATCAATGTTGGGGCGTTCGTTGATGAGGGAACAATGATTGATTCACATGCGTTGGTTGGAAGTTGCGCCCAAATTGGAAAAAGGGTGCATCTCTCTGCAGCATCTCAAATAGGAGGTGTCCTAGAGCCAATTGGAGCAATGCCAGTAATCATAGAAGATGATGTGATGATTGGGGGGAATTGCGGGATTTATGAAGGAACAATTGTGTGTGAAAAAGCAGTGATTGGAACCGGTGTTATTCTTAATGGTTCAACCCCAGTTTATGATATTGTTAATGGCAACATTCTTCGAAAAATGCAGGATTCGCCGTTGATTATTCCAAGAGGTGCAGTTGTTGTAGCAGGTTCTCGAGGGATCAAAAACACTTTTGCGTTGGAACACAATCTTTCGATTTACACCCCAATTATTATCAAATATCGTGATTCGAAAACCGATAAAGCCACGAGCTTAGAAGATTTGCTTCGATAGGGAAATCTCACTCATTCTAAAAATTTCAATCATCAGAGTTGTGTGAAGAAGATTTTTCAGATCCTTCTTTTTTCCCTGCTTTTGAGTTGGGCCTTTTTGCGAAAGTTTTTTCGAAAACAAGTCAAAGAACACGGATCAATTCTTATTGTGGCAGTTGGAGGAATAGGTGATGCTATTCTATTTGTTCCGGTTTTAGAGCAATTCAGAAAAAAGTTTTCTGATAGAAAAGTAGTACTTCTTACAAATCACCACTCAGCGGGTTCAAAGATTTATGAAACTCAGCGTCACCTATTTGATGAACTACTCACTTTTAGTGTTTTACCCGAGAATTGGAAAGTGGCTTTTAAGTTGAATTTGAAACTCATTCAATTTTCATTTGAAGAGGTTTTTATAACTTACCTTTCTTCTCAGAGTATATTTTTTATTCTTCCCGGATTGGTTACAGGTAGGAAACAAACAGTGGGGTTGGTCAAAGAGTACGGTTGGACTTGGTTTTATAGCTTCTTATTTACAAATCATTATCTTCTCGAAAGAGCAAGTGAGAAACGAAGTGAATTTGAATTCAATAAACTCTTATTAGGGGAAGATGTTTTACTTGAAATGAATTGGCAATTGATGATTCCAGAATCATACAAGATAAAAGCTAAAACTTGGATGAATGAGAATTCAGTTCGCTCTGGAAGTTTTTTGACCGTTCATGCGGGTTCGTTTTCTTCACAAGATTACAAACGATATCCTTTGGAGAGACTGGCAAAAGTACTTGATAATCTTTCTGAAAATTTTGAAACTATTGTGTTATTGGGGACCCCGTCAGAAGAAGATATCTATCAACCTTTAACAATGATGTCTAAAGCAAGTCTTATTGGATGTTTCAATCAAGATTTATATACAGTAGCTTCTATCATCGAACATTCATCATTATTTCTTGGGAACGATAGTGGGTTAGGACATCTTGCCTTGTTACTAAATCGGCCTTCGGTAAGAATTTTTGGACCTTCATTTTATTATGGATTTAAGAAATGGAAAGAAGGGCCATTTATTGATATTTGGCAACCGATCGAATGCTCTCCTTGCTTAAGATTAGGAATGCTTGAAAAAGAAGGAATAAACGCCTTTACTTGTGGTCATCGAAATTGCTTAAACCAGATTGAACCTGAATCTGTTACGATTGCAGCAAAAAAACTAATCCGAGGGTAAGTTAATGGAAATTAAATGCCGTTTGTGTCAATCAAATCGAATAAAGCAAAAGTTTAAGATTCAATCCTATCCCATTTATTCTTGCCTTCATTGCGACGCAGAATTCACAGAGAGACTTAGTGATGAGAGTTTAATTAGGGCTCAGGAAGAAGCATTTGACGATACCCATTTTAGCAATTCTGTAAATAAAAATGTGATTCGCTATTGGAGGAGAGAAGCGAAATTTGTTTCACGACTTTCCAAAGAGAAAGGAAGTGTTTTGGATATCGGATGCAATGATGGTTTATTTTTATCATTTTGGGATCAAGGCTGGCAAAAATTCGGAATTGAACTTGCTCCTACAGTAGCGACTATTGCGGAGCAGAAAGGAATCAAAGTTTTTCAAAAACCATTGGAGGAATGTGTATTTGAAGAAAATAGTTTTGATGTTATTTCGATGTACATGATAATTGAGCATCTTGATGACCCTTACCATTCTATTCGGATGATAAGCAAATGGTTGAAAAAAAATGGGATTTTAGTTATTCTAACCGGAGCAACAAATGCGCTTAAAGCAAAACTAAAAGGCGAAAAATGGATGATGTACACTCCTCCAATCCACCAATTCTTTTTTTCAGAAAAATCTCTTCAATATCTCTTAAATGAAAACGGTTTTCAAATCGAAAGGAAGAAATATACCTATGGTGGTATGACAGAATTTAAGATTAAGCCTCTTAGAATTGCAGAGCATCTGATTGGAATGACCCTTGCAGAATTACCCATAAATCAAATCCCTCTTTATGATCATCTCTATCTTTACGCAAGGAAGCAATGACCAAAAAGAAAATTCTTCTCATATGCCCATATCTTACTGCCACATATATTCAAAACGACTTAGCGAATCTTAGAAAAAAATTTGACATTGAAGTAATTGATCTCAGTAAAGTTCTCTTTCCAAAAAAAGTTTCAATCGCGATTTTTGCCTATTATAAAATTTTATGCTGGAAACCTGATGCAGTTTGGATTTACATCTCTATCCCACTTGTGTCTTTTTTGGTTATTCCGCTTTCAAAGATCCTCAATAAAAAAGTATTTGTAATTACCGGTGGATATGAGATTTCCTATGAACCATCGATTGATTGGGGTGAAATGAAGCACCCGATACAACGTTTTTTTCAGAGATTTGGATTGAGATTCGCAGATGCCATATTTCCTTACTCAAATTACTCCTCAAAAGATGTTCAAAAGTACTCTGGTTCAAAAAATATCAAAACCATTTACTTTGGCGTTGATTCAGGATATTTTTCACCTTCAAATACGGTTAGGAAGCAAGATTTGGTTGTTTCTGTTTGTGCAACAGTAGCGGACTACTCGGTTCGTCAAAAAGGCGTTCTAACACTGATTGAAGCGGCGAAGAGATTGCCGGATGTTCAGTTTGTGATTATCGGGAAGGTTGACAATTCAGCGAAAAGGGTTGTTGATGATAAACCATCAAATATGATCTTTGCAGGGAGAGTGAGTGATAATGAACTTTTGAGATTTTATCAAAAAGCGAAAGTTTACGCACAGCTTTCTGCACATGAAGGGTTTGGAATAGCAAATATTGAAGCAATGAGCTGTGAATGTTTGTCACTTGTTACTCCGGTTTCAGCCCTTCCTGAAATTACTTCCGATGCAGGGCTTTACGCTCCTTTTGGGGATGTCGATGCTACTGTTAAAGCGATTCAACAAGCGTTGCTTAGAGACGATTTAAGAAAAAAAGGTCGTGAAAGGGTAGTTGAAAATTTTCAGTCTGCGAAGAGAGATCAACAGTTAATTGAAGAAGTCGAAAAACTTTTATCATAATTGAAGAATGTTTTCCATAGTCAAAAAGATAAAATCTGAAATTAAAAGGCTTTCAGGAATTCAAGATCTTGAAAGGAGATTGGATATCGTTCAACAATCCCTCGCAAGAATCGAATCTCGTCAACTCCAATCAATGAAAACACAATTGGAATTCAATGATTATGAATTTCGAATTTTTTCTCAATGGGGTGAAGATGGGCTTATTGACTTTTTGGTTAATCAATTACCGATTGAAAAAAAAATATTTGTTGAATTTGGCGTAGAAAATTATCTCGAATCCAATACAAGATTATTGCTTCAAAAGCATTCTTGGAGTGGATTGGTTCTGGATGGAAACCAAGAAAATATCAACGAGATTTTAAAGAGTGATATTTATTGGCGCTCCAAGTTAAAAGCGGTTTGTGCATTTATCACTGCGGAGAATATCAATCAACTATTAGAGGAAAACGGGCTTACCGGAGAAATTGGGCTGTTATCGATCGATATTGATGGAAATGATTATTGGGTTTGGAAGGAAATCACTGTCATAAGCCCGATTATTGTAGTGCTAGAATACAATTACCGTTTTGGAAAAGAAGGTGCTTATACGATTCCTTATGATCCGAATTTTTACCGTGAAAAATCTCCCCATAGAACCTTATTTGGAGCCTCGCTAAAGGCGTTTGAAGAATTAGGAGAAAAAAAGGGGTATAAATTATTGGGGACAAACAAGGCTGGTCTCAATGCATTTTTCATTCGAGAAGATTGGTTAATCAAAGGAAATTTAACACCAATAAAAGCGGAAGAAGCTTTTAGGGAGGGTGTTTTCAAAGATTACATTCTTGAAAATGGAATCATTCGATTTTTTGAAAGTAGCGAAGAAGAGCTTAAGTATTTTGAGACTTTGCCAAAAATGAAACTGTAGAAATCGATGTTAGGGAAGGCTTTTGATTTCGTTTTGAAAGGACTCTGTAAAAAGACGCAACGAAGCTTCACTTGAAAATTCTAAATCAGAGATCTGTTTTATTGACACATAAACTGTGGAAAACGGTTTAGGTATTTCAAACTGATCCCAACTTTTCTTCAAAACCCAGCAGTTTTTATGTGTGATTTTTAGAAATACAACGGATGCTTTGCATTCAGAAGCCAAGCGAAATGAACCATATTTGTAGATTTCTCTTGGGCCGCGAGGTCCGTCGGGAGTAATAAAAACAGTATGACCCTCACTCAGCGCGGTTTTCAATTCGTGTACCATTTCTTCCTTCCCTCGTGAACTTGAACCTCGTATCAAATCAAACCCTAATGCGCTCAGCGCACCGGCGAGCATACTACCATCTTTTGATAAACTAACAACAGCAAATCCTTTTTTACGACCCATCTTCTGGTTGATTTTTTTTGATATAAGCCAACCTGTCAGCATTTTGCCGTGCCAGAAAGCAAAGATGATGGGTAGATTCCCTCTTTCCTTGTGTTTATGGGATAGGCTAATTTCGTCTGAAAATGCGGTAAAGTTCTTTTTGTCAAACCGTAAACTCTTAAAGAGAAGCCAAATGAGTGCTGGGAGGAAAATATAGCTTAGAATTGATTGCATATTGCTTAAAATAATTGTATTTAGTCTCGGCAAATTGATTGCTCATTGGTCTAATTGTTAAAATAAACTTGACTTTTAGGACTTATTTAGCCGATTGGTTCGTTCAATATAAGTGAAGAAGTATTGATTTAATCCTTTGCAATGCATTGGAAGTATTCCGTTCGTTCTTCAAGTAGTAAAGCAGTTCAGCAGTAGTTTAGTGAAACTTATGCTCAACTGCTTTTTTGCTTTTTATTTCTGATTTATTGACTTTTCAAGGACTTGAAAATTTAATTGACATTTTTGGTAAACAACCTAATGGATAAAGAATACCGCGATAATCCGCTTGATGAGCCAACAGCAACGGGTCTATTGGATAGCTTAGCAAAAGCTGTCCCGCAGTCTGTTGAACCACCCTCATTTGAACCTCATCTTGAAGGCGATATCCCTGTATTGCCATTACGAAATACAGTACTTTTTCCTGATGTAATTATCCCTGTCAGCGTTGGGAGAAAAAAATCAATTGCCGTTTTAGAAAACTTAGGTTCCAGAAAAACCGTGGTGTTTACTTCTCAGAAGGATTCAGAAAAAGGCGACCCAAAAGCCGATGACTTATATCGAATTGGAACAGTGGGGCTTATTTTGAAATCCCTTAAAATGCCCGATGGAAGTATGAACATTATTGTTCAAGGGCTTAGGACTGTTGGAATTAATCAATTCACACAAATTGAACCCTTCTTTTCAGCGAGTGTCACGCCCATTGAAATGAGAGAAACAATGTCTCAGGAGTTGGGTGCTTATGCAAGAACAATTAAACAAGTTGCCTCGCAAGTAATTGAGCTTTCGCCAAACATTCCAAGCGAAGCAAGCTATGCTGTTCAAAACATTGAAAGTACTCCATTTCTGATTCACTTTTTGGCTTCAAACCTCAATGTAAATTCGAGCGAAAAACAGGCGATTCTTGAGCTTTCGAGTTATGCTGACCGAGCCGATAAACTTATTGAGTATTTGAGCCGAGAGGTGAAAGTATTGGAACTTTCGAAACAAATCCAAACCAAGGTAAAACTTGATATGGATAAAGTTCAACGAGAATTTTACCTCAGGCAGCAATTAAAAACGATTCAAAATGAACTTGGAGAATTTGACGGTCAAGTTCAGGAAACAAACAAATTCAAAGAGCTTTTAGCCAAAAAAAATCTTTCAAAAGAAACGCAAGAGATTGTCGAAAAGGAAATTGAAAGACTTGCACGCATTCCACAAGCCTCTCCAGATTATGGCGTTACAAGAACATACCTTGAAACGATTCTTGCATTACCTTGGAATGAATACACGGCTACAAAAATAAATCTGAAAGAAGCAGGACGAATTCTTAATGAAGATCATTATGGGCTTGAAAAAGTAAAGCAACGCATTTTAGAATACTTAGCTGTTCTGAAGTTAAAGTCTAACATGAAAGCCCCGATTCTATGCTTTTTAGGACCACCGGGTGTTGGAAAAACATCGCTCGGAAAATCAATTGCACGCGCTTTGGGAAGAAAATTTGTAAGAATTTCTTTGGGCGGCGTTCGAGATGAATCAGAAATTCGGGGACATCGAAGAACTTACATCGGCGCGATGCCCGGCAGAATCATTCAAGGTCTTCGCCGCGCCGGTTCAAGCGATGCAGTTTTTATGCTTGATGAAATTGATAAAATTGGTCACGATCATCGTGGCGATCCATCTTCTGCTTTGCTTGAAGTATTAGACCCGGCACAAAACAGCACCTTCAGCGATCATTACCTTGAAATCGCTTATGATCTTTCTCGGGTCATGTTTATCGCAACAGCCAATACGCTTGATAGCCTATCTGCACCATTGCGAGATAGAATGGAGGTTATTAATATCAATGGTTACACCGATTTTGAAAAACTTCACATTGCGAATCAGTACTTAATTCCACGCCAAATGGAAGAGCACGGCATTAAATCGGATTTTTTCGAATTGGATAATGCGTCTGTTTTGAAAATTATTAACTCTTACACCCGTGAAGCCGGTGTTCGAAACCTTGAAAGGGAAATCGCCGGAATCTGCCGCTCAGTTGCGAAGGATATTGCATTCCAACTTGATGATGATGAATCAGCTACTCCAATTAAAATTCAAGTCAAAACTGATGATTTGAAAAAATACTTAGGGCTCGAAAAGTTTTATCCTGAAGTCTCTGAGCCTGTAACAATGCCCGGGGTTGCTGTCGGTTTAGCGTGGACGGCTGTCGGCGGAGATATACTCTTTATCGAATCGACCGTTACGAAAGGTTCTGGTAGGTTGATATTGACCGGTCAATTGGGTGATGTCATGCGCGAATCCGCTCAAGCTGCTTTAAGTTATTTGAAGTCTTGTGCGGAGTATTTCAAGATTCCCGATGAAGCGTTTAAGTACTGGGATGTTCACTTGCATATTCCGCAAGGGGCAATTCCAAAGGACGGTCCATCTGCCGGAGTTACGATATTAACTTCATTAGCTTCAATCTTTACACAGCGAAATGTGAAGGGTAAAATTGCGATGACCGGAGAAATCACTTTAAGAGGACATATTTTACCTGTCGGTGGAATAAAATCAAAAATCTTAGCAGCCTCAAGAGCAGGCATTACAGAAATTCTACTTCCCGAACGAAATAGAAATGAAATACTTGAGGCTCAAGAAACGGCGAAAGATATGTTGAATGGAATGTCTTTCAAGTTTTTTGATGAGATGGATGATTTGCTTGATTACGTGCTTGAACCTATTTCTGAAGAAGAAGCACTCGCACGCTATTTGCCGCCTCAACCAGAACCGGAAGCGCCTATTCAAAATGAAGAGGAATTGCACACAAATAAGGAATCAGTTGCTGCAAAAAAAGGTGATCAAATGATTCGTTTTGAGTGAATTGATTAACATCGAAAATTAAAAGCGGAGTAACACTCCGCTTTTTTTATGGTAAATTTTGAACTGAATCCGGAACAGTTTGTATTCTTCTTGAAACACCGATAAACCCAAAAAAACCTAATGGTGCATTTGAAGGGTTCGTGACATTCGAAACATTAGACCTGATGGGTGCCGGAGGCGGGTCAAATGCGCCGGGAGGCGAACTTCGATAAAGTGTGGTAAGAAATTCATATTGCCTCTTCGAGATATTTGAAAGTTTTAACTCAGCTTTATCCCCGACTTGGAAAAAGGCTTCGTTATCCGCCGGCGGTAATCCTCTTATAACTTGCCCATTAATAAATTGATCGCGAAGTAAGGCGCGAAATCGGTTACCGGGATCTACTCGAAAGGTTGAGGAATCATTTCTAAAAAGTCGAAACCAATAATAGTTTTCCGATTGAATGGGATCTTTGAAATCTACCAAAGAAACAATCCCAGCATCTCCAAAAGCCGTTTCCTTTTGAAACCCAAAATAAAGTGAATCAATCGGAATAATTGCTGAAACCGTATCACTGACCCGATACTCCTCGCCTTGATAAAGAATTTTAAGCGTATATACTTTTCCTGATTTTGGAGTAAGGGAATTGGTGATATAAGAGCTATCTCGTGGCTGATAGACATAGAACACCTCTGTTCCATCAGGTGTCAAAACACTAACAACCGCATTGCTAACCGGAGTGATTTGGGGTTCATAAAAATCCCCACTAAGCCTTAAAAATAGCTGTTGAAATGATGAATCTGATTCTAATCCCCTTGCTTCTAAATTTCCTTCAATAACAAGGCGAGGGGTAGCAATATTCAAAGGAATATCAACCACCCTTTCGCAGGAAGCCATCAAGAAAATCAAGAAAAGGAGCAAAGTTGTGTTGCGTATAAACATTGAAGTATCGTATTGAGATTAAAATTTGAATTCCCAAGTCACACTAGGAACAATACCAAAAAATGAAGTTTGAATGGCTTGTGTTTGACCCGGAGTGTCTTCGTTTTCACGAAATACAATTGAAGCAGCATTCAGCCGATTGTAAAGATTATAGATTCCGAAAACCCACGCCGATCTGAATCCTTCCGTAGCCTCACTGTCATATCGAAATGAAACATCCAGTCGGTGATAAGATGGAAGCCTCTGTTGATTCCTACTTCCATCGTATAGAGCGACAATCAAATTGCTAAATTGATAACGGCCGACAGGGTAGTTAATTGGCGCTCCGGAACTAAAAACAAAAACACTCGAAACAGACCATCTTTTGGAAAGTTGATATGTTCCAACCACAGAGAGATTGTGTGTTTTATCAAAGTTTGAGGGATACCAATTTCCATTATTGATTCCTACCCCGCCATCTGTACCTGAAATTAATCGCTCGGTTCGGCCTAAACTGTAACTCACCCAACCTGTTAAATCTCCTTTATTCTTTTTAATAAAGAGTTCCAAACCATAAGCTCTTCCAAGGCCACGAAGGACTTCGGTTTCGATGAAGTTATTTGCAATAAGATTTGCACCGTCTACAAAATCAATTACATTTCCTAAGTATTTGAAATAAGTTTCTATCGAAAATTCAAATTCATCGTCATTAAAATTTTGAAACCATCCGAGAGCAATTAGATCGGCAATCTGAGGTGATATGTATCGACTGCTTGGTGTCCACAAATCCAAAGGTGTCGGAGAGGCGGAGTTAGAAATTAAATGAAGATTCTGACGTGTTCTGTTATAACTCGCTTTGATCGATATGTCGTCATTGATGAGATAACGCAAAGAAATGCGAGGCTCAAAACCGCTAAAGTTTGCAAGGGCTTGATTTTGAGTAAAGCGTTTTTCACCAATCACGATACCGTCGTCATAGGTGCCCAATGAGGGATTATAAACCAAAGGTTTATCATTCAAATATTGTCGTTCAACTTCTTCACCAACCCGTGAGAAATAATTAAAGCGAAGTCCAAAATCAATCGTTAATTGTGAATTAAGGGTAAATTCGTCAGTAACATAAAGTGCTCCTTCATACGCATATCGTCGGTCAAGAGAGGTATTTCGAACATTAGAACCGCGAATCGGAACAACATTTCCGGGAACAAAATTGTAATGCAACGTTTCGGCACCAAAGTCAATTTTGTGTGTATCGTTCATGTAAAAGGTGAAGTCTGCCTTGAGGGTATAGCTGATAATATTGGATTGAATTTCAAAGGCTGAAGCCGGCGTGAGATTGCGCAATTCGTAATCATAATTATTATAAATCGCTGAAAAATTTGAAAAGAGTTTTTTTCCAAAAAGATGATTCCAGCGCAGAGTCAGTGTTGAATTTCCGTAGCCGTTTCCAAAAATTTCAGCAATCTCGAAGTTATCACGACCAAAATACCCAGATAGAAAAACCCGGTCATTTTCTCCAAGTTCATAATTGAGTTTCAGATTCAAGTCGTAGAAATAGGCGATATTATTTCGGATACTCTCATCGCTCGAAAGCGGAAGGAATATATCAGCGTAAGAGCGCCTGCCTGCAATCATAAATGAGCCTTTTTCAGAAAAGAGAGGCCCTTCAAGGAGTAAACGACTACTGATAAGCCCAAGGCCACCAATTCCACTGATGGACTTTACATTTCCGTCTCGTTGACGAACATCTAAAACGGACGACAGTCGACCACCAAACGAAGCGGGAATTCCTGCTTTGTACAATTTGAAGTCTTTTATCGCGTCTGAATTAAAAACTGAGAAAAATCCAAAAAGGTGAGATGCGTTGTAAATGGTGGCTTCATCTAAAAGGATAAGGTTTTGATCGGTACTTCCCCCTCGAACATTAAACCCGGTTCCTCCTTCGGTTTGAACGGTGATTCCCGGTAAAAGGGTAAGGGTTCTCAAGACATCCGTTTCGCCCAAAACCACAGGAATTCGTTTCAACTGTTCGATTGAAACCTGAACAGTACTCATTTCTGTACTGGTAACATTTTCATTTTTCTTTGTGGCTTCAACCACGATTTCCTCTGCCGACGAAGTAAGCGGCAATAACTCAATATTGAGTGTTTGATCGTTAATAAACTCAATTGACTTTTTGAACTCCTGATAACCGGCATATCGAACAATCAAGAGAATATTACCTTTTGGAATCGAGAGTGAATAATATCCATAAGCATTGGTGATAACGCCTTTCCCGATGTCTTTCGCGAAAACCTGTGCGCCAATAAGATCTTCACCGGTTTCTTTATCTCGAACTTTACCGCTTATTGAAATAGTCTCTTGAGCAAGTAATGAGACAAACGAAAAGAAATACGAGATCAAGATGATAATGAGAAGCGCTGGTCTCAAATGTGGAAACGATGAATGGCTTGAAAGGGAAGTAAGGGTATAAAAAGGATTTTTTTGGTGTTTTTGCATGAGTACCGTTTTAATCAACTGTAATGCGTTGGTTTTTGTGATTTCAATAATGAAAAGAAAGGGAACTTCGTGAACTGATATAAGTCTAATGTTCGATTGCCTCTAAGCGTTCAATTTGACGATTTGATTTTACGATTTAGGGAAAAATAAGGGTGGAGATAAATGGAAAAAATGATTGTGCTAAAGTGATGAAAATAATGTATCTTCGCGGCTTCTAAAAAGAAGCCCCGTCGTATGAACTCATTTGAAGTAAAATCAGTTAAAGTTTCAGTATCCAAGCACTCCTTCAATTGCTTTCCGTATTTCCTGAATTTGAAGAGATAAGATTTTTAGTATAGACACAAATAAACATAAATCACGCACTATGTCGATTAAAAAGCGCGAAGACATTCGAAACATCGCAATTATTGCCCACGTTGACCACGGAAAAACCACTTTGGTTGATGCCATTCTCAAGCAAACCGGAACCTTTCGAGAAAACCAAAAGGTTGACGAGCGAATTATGGATTCAAATCCACAGGAACGCGAACGCGGAATTACCATTTTTGCCAAAAATGCCGGTTATTTTTATGATAATCACAAGGTTAATATTGTTGATACTCCCGGTCACGCAGACTTTGGAGGCGAAGTCGAGCGAATTTTGAAAATGGTTGATGGTGCTTTATTGCTTGTTGACGCACTTGAAGGTCCGATGCCTCAAACCAAATTTGTACTGCGTCGTGCGCTTGAAGCAGGGTTAAAAGTGCTCGTGGTTATTAATAAAGTTGATCGTCCGAATGCTCGCCCTATACAAGTTATCGATGAAATTCTTGACTTGTTTATTCATTTGGGCGCAAATGATGAACAAATAGATTTTCCATACATCTTTGCTTCGGGAAAATCAGGATTTGCACGGTATAAATTGGAGGATACCAATACGGATATTAAGCCGCTTTTGGATATGATTATCAAGACAATTCCCCCGCCGAATGCCGATGTCGATGCACCTTTTCAAATGCTGGTCAATTCGCTTGATTATAGCGATTACCTTGGAAAAATCGTTATTGGAAGAATATTTAAGGGGAAAGTAAAAGTTGGGGATACGGTTTCGCTGGTTGAAAAATCAAATGAAGATTTAAAAATTGCTAAAGCCAAGGTTACGAAGCTCTTTTTATTTGAAAAGCTTGGTAAAATTGAAGCGACTGAATCTTCCGCAGGCGATATCGTGGCACTAACCGGTTTGGAAAATGCCCAAATTGGAACAACACTTTGCAGCCCTGATTTCCCTGAAGCTTTAGAACCGCTCTCAATTACAGAACCAACGGTTTCAATGTTTTTCAGCGTAAATGATTCACCATTTGCTGGCAGAGAAGGAAAGTTTGTTACAAGCAGAAATATTCGAGACAGACTTTATAAGGAAGTAATCACCAATGTGGCTATGAGAGTTGAAGACACCGAAAGTGCAGATACATTTAAGGTCTCAGGCCGTGGTGAATTGCATTTATCGGTTCTCATTGAAACAATGCGCCGCGAGGGTTATGAACTTCAAGTGTCACGACCTGAAGTAATTTTGAAACGCGATGACAATGGCAAATTACTTGAACCTTACGAATCAGTTACAATTGATGTTCCACAAGAATTTGTAGGTATTGTGATCGAAAAGATGGGGCGTCGAAAAGGGGATATGAAAAATATGATTCAACTCGAAGGTGGCATGACCCGTTTGGAATTTGAAATTCCAACACGCGGGTTGCTGGGATTTTCATCTGAGTTCACGATGGATACCAAAGGCGAGGGAATTATGACCCATATCTTCAAGAGTTTCGAACCCTACAAAGGAGAAATTAACTCTAGACAACTTGGTGCTTTGGTTTCTGCAGAAACAGGCGAAGCCGTTCCTTATGCTCTTGCTCAATTGGATGACCGAGGTAAATTTTTCATTGAGTCCGGCACAGCTGTTTACGCTGGAATGGTGGTTGGCGAATGTGCCCGTGATTTTGACATGACCATTAATATCTGCAAGACGAAAAAGCTTACCAATATGCGGGCATCAGGTACTGATGATGCGCTTCGAATCACACCTCCGAAAAAGTTGACCCTTGAGCAATCGTTAGAGTTTATCAATGATGAAGAGCTTGTGGAAGTAACGCCGATTTCTATCCGTCTTCGTAAAAAGACACTTGATGAAAATGCGAGAGCACGGGAACAAAAACGAAAGAAAAATTCTGCTGAGCTTTCTGTTTAAGAAGATCTGTTCAGAATGATCGAATTGAAAGAAGCCGGTTTTACCGGCTTCTTTCGATATAGAGGTGATTGTTACTCGTCTTCTGATGATTGAATTTCTTTAAGGATGTTTTCAAAAACTTCAAGAACAGGTTTGTCTGATTCAATGATATCTTCTACACCTGAAAGATAAGCGTCGGCTTCGGCAATCATCGCTTCGAAAATATTTTGTAGGTCTTCAGTTGCAGGGTTTGCGGTTGCAAAGACATTGGTATATCGGGTTGTGCAAGTTTTGTCGTCTGTGTCAACCATAAATACTGAGGCTTCAGTATAGTTATTGACATAATTAAAAAACTCGCAAGCACGAAGCATTCGATTTTCAGGAACCTCATAAGGAGAATAAAGGAAGTAGATAGCGGTATTTGAATCATCAAAAACATTCATAACAAGGACATAATCACAAAGGTCACCTTCGACCTCGATTTCAAATTGTTCGGATTCAAGATCATAGTCGAAATCAATATCAGACGATGATAACCAGTTTTTGTAAGATTGAGTTAAAGTCATTTGGTTCATTTTATTAAAGAATAGAAATAGGATTAACGGTAAGTATCAAGTAATTCCTTAGCACGTGAGCCGGCATCATTCGATGGGTTGATTTTTAAAGCCTTTTCCCAAAATCCGCGGGCTTTGGTTATCTCATTGGTTTGAAGGTAAATAATTCCAACATTTAAATTTGCCTTTTGATGACTAGGGTTATCTCGAACCGCGCGTTCCATCTCGCGTTTACCTCCATCAAAATCGCCAATACTTAGCAAGCAAATGGCGAAATCAACCCGCACATCGGTTTTGAGCGGGTCAATATCAAGCGATTTTTGATAAAAGATCGCGGCAAGTGAATCTTGTTCGGCATCATCATACAGGTTGGCCGTTCTGATACTTAGGTCTAAAGAAGGTTTTGATTGAGCTTGCAAAGCTATTTCAGAATATTTTCCGGCCAAGTCATAGCGTTTAAGCCGAATATATTCGTCGGATAACGCTAAAGCAATTGAAGATTTTTTTTTAGTAGTTGATGCTTTGCTTAATTCTTCTTGAAGTGTCTTTAATTTATCAACCAAAGCAGGGTCTAATGGCGAAACAGGGGCATTGGAGTTACTTCTTGAATTGACAGCCGGGTTTTGTGTTTGGGTAGAATTTGGTTGTGCACCCGCACCGGCTGCTCCTGAAAGAGCAAATCCCTCGATCCCTTTATTAAGGCTTTCCAAGCCAAATGCGGAAAGCAACACGATGAAGAAAAAACCAACTGAAAAAAAAATAAGAACTTGGCGAGAGAATGAAGTTTGTGCCGACAGCTCCGATTTTTTTCGGGAAGGTTTTTTTTCTTCGGGTTCCAATAAGTGAGGTTCAACGACGGGAGAAAGAGAACTTCCGCAATTAAGACAAAATGAATTGGACGATAAATTTTTTACCCCACATGATGGGCATACAATGTATTCGGAAGGCAAGTTCACTCCTCAAATTTTTTTCGTTTCAGTTTTTCGCTGACAATATTTTTAAAGTCGCGGGAAATTTTAAAAGTTGGAACATATTTTTC
The DNA here is from genome assembly GCA_033763895.1 of Chloroherpetonaceae bacterium. Lineage (NCBI taxonomy): Bacteria > Pseudomonadati > Chlorobiota > Chlorobiia > Chlorobiales > Chloroherpetonaceae > Chloroherpetonaceae bacterium. Next base: position 480,295 of record JANRJQ010000010.1, read on the forward strand.
GCCAACCAAAATTGTTTCACCAGTTTTAGGATGTTTGGAGATTCGTTTATTTCTTTTTCTAACATTAAATGTTCCAAAACCACGAATTTCTATTCGTTCTCCCGATTTGAGAGAGGCAATAACTGCTTCGATAAAACCATCAATAATGATTTCGGTTTCTATTTTCGTGATTCCCGTTCTTTCGGATACGATATTGACGATATCTGCTTTAGTCACACTTGGAAGTAAGGATGCGGATAAGAAATAGTAGCGGGTGATTTTTTGGCTTATTATCTACCACAGAACTACTTATTTCTTAAGCCAAAGTTGAACAGCAACAATTACAAGTAAAACCGCAAAAGCCTTTCTAAGCGTTTCCTCAGGAAGAGAAATTGCAATTTTCGATCCAAGAAAAGCACCAAAGAATAACCCACCAGCGATAAAAAGCCCGTGCTGAATATTTTCGGAGGAGAGTTTTCCAGCACTGTAGTATTGATAAGCAGCGAGTAGCCCAACCGGCAAGAGAAGAGCAATGAGCGAAGTCGCCGTAGCATTATGCTGTTGAAAGCCAAACAAAAAAACAAGAGCAGGAACGATAACAATTCCACCACCGATTCCAAATAACCCTGAAAGGATTCCTGCACCAAATCCAAGTAAAATGAAAAAATAAAACGGCATTATGCAGGGCTTTGAAGTGGTTCTAAGATTTCCCCGGCAATGATCTTATCTATTTCCTCAGCGGTAAGAGTCTCACGTTCAAGCAATTCTGACGCTAATCGATGAAGGGTTTCGATATTATCGGTTAAGATTTTTAGGGCGTTTTTCATCGAATCTGTGACAATTGCTCGAACCTCTTCATCAATTGATTGAGCAGTTTCTTCACTGTAGTCACGCATACGAGAAAAGTCACGTCCGAGAAATACCTCTTGGTGTTTTGTGCCGTAATTGAGTGGGCCAAGCCGCTCGCTCATTCCCCATTCGCAAACCATTTTTCTTGCAATCTCTGTTGCTCGTTCAATATCATTGCCGGCACCGGTGCTGATTTGATTGAAGATAATTTCTTCGGCAGCTCTTCCGCCTAAGGCATAAGTGATAATGGCCAAAAGATATTCTTTGGTATAAGTGTGCTTATCCTCTAATGGCATATAAGAAGTAACGCCCAATGCTCTGCCTCTGGGAATAATAGTCACTTTATGAACCGGATCTGAACCTTTGGTGAATTTCGCGACAAGCACATGACCCGATTCATGATAAGAAGTTACTTTTTTATCATGTTCTGAAATAACGGCGCTTTTTCGTTCAGGCCCCATCAAGATTTTATCGCGTGCGTTATTGATGTCTTCAGGTAAGACTTCTTCACGATTATTTCTTGCTGCGAAGATTGCCGATTCATTCATCAAATTCGCAAGATCTGCGCCCGAAAAGCCCGGCGTTGAACGTGCAACCTCTTTTAATGAAACACTTGAAGCGAGAGGGATTTTACGGCTGTGAATTTTAAGAATCGCTTCTCTGCCGCGGATATCGGGCTTATCAACAACCACTTGGCGATCGAATCTTCCGGGTCGAAGCAAAGCAGAATCCAACACATCCGGTCGGTTTGTTGCAGCGATAAGAATAATATTATCTGTGGTATTAAAACCATCCATTTCAACCAAGAGTTGATTGAGTGTTTGCTCACGCTCATCGTGCCCACCACCAAGCCCTGCTCCGCGTTGCCTTCCTACAGCATCAATTTCGTCAATAAATACAATGCAAGGGGCATTCCGCTTGGCTTGTTCAAATAAGTCTCTTACACGCGATGCGCCAACACCGACGAACATTTCAACAAAGTCTGCTCCTGACATCGAAAAAAATGGAACACCAGCCTCTCCTGCCACAGCCTTGGCTAATAATGTTTTTCCTGTTCCGGGAGGCCCGAGCAAAAGAACGCCTTTAGGGGTTTTCCCACCCAACTTGGTAAACTTTTCAGGTTCCTTCAAAAAGTCAACCACTTCATGTAATTCTTCTTTTGCTTCATCGCAACCGGCAACATCAGCGAAAGTTGTTTTTGTATCTAATTCTGAAATTAACTTCGCTTTGCTCTTCCCAAAATTGAAAACATTCTTTGAAACGCCGCCTTGTGCACTCATACGCCGCATCATATAAAAGAAAATCAAAATCAGAACAACCCAAGGCAAGAATTGAATGAATATTTCTTTAATGCCAACTTCTTGCTCGACAACCGAAAGTAAAACGCCTTTTTCAGTGATTTCATTAGCGGCAGATGAAGTAAAATCTGGAAGAGAAACAGAAAAGGTCAATGTCTTTTTTTCGGTGCGGTTATCGGAAAGAAGTACCAATTCAGGTTTATGAAATTCACCAATCAGTTTTGAAGTACCTGCAAAGCTTCGTTCAACAACAACCGATTTCACAAGATTTCCTGAAAGGACCTTACGGTATTCGTTGTATGAAATCAGCGGCCCAGTTTGTTCAGGGTTTGAGAAGAGGCGATTGATTAGAAAAAAACCGATCACAAGCCCAATTACCAAAAAGATTAACCGCGCGTTACTTTTAAAGGAATCGTCAGAATCAGGATTCGGGGTATTACTTTCCGACTCGCGAACAGGTTTAAATTTTTCACGCGTTGAATTCCTTTTTTTGGAATCTGCTATGATGTTCTTTTTTTGATCGTTTCTCTCGTTTTGCTGAGACTCCAAGGCCATATTCGATTACTGCTTAAAATTAAATTATTCCGAATCGCGAAGTTTATAAATGTGCGGAAGATTTCGTTTGATTTGTTTGATATCTAAACCATAACCGATAACAAACTCTTTAGGGATTTCAAATCCGACATAGTCAATTTTAAAATCAATCTTTGCAACATCTCTCTTGTAAAGTAAGGCACAAAACTTAAGGCTTTTGGGTTCATGAGTCATTATCTCATTTCTTATATAAGTAATGGATAAACCCGAATCGACCACATCCTCAACCACTATGACCTCTCTTCCTTTCAATGTAGCATCAACAGATTTTAATAGATGAACATTTCCAGAAGAAATTTTAGCATCACCATAACTTGAGAGTTTATAAAAATCCACTTCAACTTCTACAGAATGGATATGACGAATTAAATCTGCCATAAAGATGAACGCCCCATTCAAAAGTCCAATAAATATTGGCTGTTTCCCTTGATAATCCCTTTCAATTTCTTTTGCCAATTCTCTCATCCTCTTGTGAATTTCCTTTTCAGTAATAAAGATGTCGAAGGTATCTTGATCGACTGATATTGATTGAATGGATGAAGTATGAAAATGACTGTTGTGATGAATAAAGTTATCGCTCACGGAATCTAAAAATTGGTTTTGAAAACCTACATCGTTTGAAATTGAAAACAGGCTCACTCAATAAACTGTAAAGATACAACTATTCTACGAGAGAGACGGAGGTTTTTCCTTAAGAATACCTTCAATTTCTTCTTCAATCGAAGGAATTGAAAAGGGTAATATCGATTTCAATTTATTATTTGAAAGGCTACAGTCTTTTGGACGAGGAGGAATAGAAATGATTTCCGAAAGCAGTACGGATTGATATGCCGATTCGGGTATTGAAAGAGACTTACAAACCTTTGCACCGAATTGGAAACGAGAAAGTCGTTCATTCCCTACGGTATGAAAAATGCCGGAAACTTCCCGTAATGAACCGATCGAAAACTCAAGAGCAACCTTCGCGACTGTGGAAGCTGAGATTGGTGTGCGATATTCATCGGCAAAAAATTTAATGCTTTTCCCTTCTCGGTATGCATTTAGTAGTTGTTCATTTACACCGCGAGTTGCTCGAGGCGAATGACCAAGCATAATGGTTGTTCGAAGAATCGTATAGGATTCACAATAGGTTTGAACCGCTAATTCTCCGTCAAGTTTTGTTTGGGCGTAAATGCTGATAGGGTGGGTCTCATCTGTTTCGCTGTACATGCCCTTTTCGCCATCAAACACGAGGTCTGTTGAAATGTAAATAAGTTTCGTACCAAATAGACCACAAATTTTTGCTAAGCTCAGCGTGGAAAATCGGTTGATGATTTCTGCTTCGGCAGGCTTGATTTCGCAAGTCACCGGATCAGACATCGCGGCCGTATGAATGATACACTCAGGTTTCCATTGAGATACAATATTCCAAAGATCAGTTTCATAAGAAAGATTCAGCATTTGAGTCTGATGGCCTAAAGCAAACCACGAGGGCAATTTGAAGTTGCTGCCTTGTGTGGCTAAAATCTCATGAATTCCATTGGTAAAAAAAAGGCGGCAAAGATTGCCGCCTAAAAGTCCGCTAGAACCGGTAAGGAGTATTTTCATTTTAAAAATTATTCAACACGATCAACATATCGTTCAATGACGGAATTCAATTGAACCAACTCTGAAACATTTTTTCTAGAAAGTATAACTTTTAGATTGCTAAGGAGATAATTTTCTAATCGGCCACCAAGGCGCTCAGCGAAATCGTCGTTGGTTGAAAGGGCAAGTGTAAATTTACTTAACATGTGAAGCCGTGCGCGTTGGAAAATGCGTTCTCTGAAATAGCCTTCAGCTAATCCGGCACTATGTACTTCGTTGACTAAGATTTGTTCTAAATCGCGATCAAAATCATTACGGCGTGCTTTGATATTGGTTAATGGCGCTTTGTTAGGGGTGTTCCATTGCAATTCAAAGAGTTCTCGTTCTACCCCTGAACTTAGGCTGCCGTCGAAGCGGAGTGTCGGTCTGGTGAAAACAGGAATTGAAAATCCTCGTCCTAAAGCAAGATCGACAATCAAAGATGAAACAAGTTCAGAATTATCTTGAATTTCAAGTGTAAGAATTCTGCTGACTGAATCGGGGTTGAATTCTAATGGAAAATAGGTACTCTCTAAGGTTCGCAGCTGCTGATCGACTCGGCGTTTGATCAGTTCAAAAAATGCGCCCTCTGTGCCCCTTGCACGAAGAAGCGACTTCAGAGAATCCGGAGAAACCTCTCGTCGGTTATTGAGCGGTGCATCGCCTCGTCGTCTTTGGGCATATGAATCTGACGGAAAAACTATAAAAAGCGCAATTAGAAAAAGTAAGCCGTTAAAAAACTTGAACTTCGACATAGTTTGAAATTTGTTTCTTGATCTAAATTTTATTTTTTAGTCGCCTTTACTGAAGGGACAAAATTAAGCGAGACTGAATTTATGCAATACCTCAGGCCTGTTGGCATTTGCGGGGCATCATCAAATACATGCCCGAGATGACTTCCGCATTGGTTGCAATGAACCTCGATTCTTTTCATTCCAAACGAGCGATCTTCATCGGTAGAAATACTAGAATCCGCGAGAGGCTTAAAAAAACTTGGCCAACCGGTTCCGGAGTCAAATTTTGTTTCTGAGGAGAAAAGTTCATTCCCACAAGCGGCGCAGGTGTAAGTTCCAACATCTTTGAAATTGTAATATTTACCTGTGAACGCTCGTTCTGTGCCTTTTTCTCGCAAAACCCGATACTCTTCAGGGGTTAGGCAGGTTTGCCATTCCTGTTCTGATCGTTCAATCTTCTTCATCGGTGATTATTTCTCTTTCATTCTAAATAAATCCGTTTAGCATTAAGTAACAAATATAACGGCTTTTTACTTTTAACAAATTAACAGATTGAAAAATCTCCCTTCTCAAGGAAGGTGGCTATGGTGTTTAAAAATTCCTGATCTAACGCATTTTGCCACTGTTTAACACGCCTAAGTGTTTGAGCTAACTGAAACGCATCGTATGAAGAAACAAAATGACCATCAGAGGAGAAATAAAGCCGTTCCCAATTTTCGCTATCACACTCAAGAGGTTTCCACCCGTGGTCTTTTGCAAGGAGAAGAATCTCTTCCCAAGGATGATTCCCGATATGGAAACTTTCTTCCATTTGGTTGGACAACCGTTTTAATTCAATGGGCATTTTAGGATTTTTCCGAAATAAAAAAGCTGATAATCAGCATAACCGCACCCAAGTATCCAAGAGGCGATAACACCTCATCTAAAAACAGATAAGCGAAACCGGCTGAAAAGACGGCTTCGAGCATAAAGATGATGGAAGCGCGGGCAGGTGTGGTATCTTTTTGATACCGAGTTTGAACGAGCGTCGAAATGAGTGTCGCAACCGTTGCTAAATAAAATAAGGCTCCCGCAAAATTTATGCTAAAAAGCGAAGCCTCGGAAAAGGTGGATTGTTGAGGCTCAAAAAACGAACCAATACCACTTAAAAATGCACAAGCTGCAATCTGAACAAACGCTAGTTTATAGGTTACATTTTGTTCAGTAATGAATTGAGGGGAACTTGTTGTTCGGTCGAGTTCAAGAATTAAAAGTGCAAAGAAAAAAGCACAAACAAGCGTAAGCAAATCGCCAATATTCAGCGAGGCAAAGAAAGTTGAGAATGACGTACCACTTGCGCCTGAAAGTAAGTAAATGCCTGTGAAAGCAATTCCCGATGCTGCCCACGACCAAGTCGAAAGCGTCTTTTTATAAAACAGAGCTTGAAGGAGCGGAGTGAAAATGACATAACTCCCTGTGATAAACCCGGAATTTGATGCTGTGGTATAACTAAGGCCGGCTGTTTGGGCGGCAAATCCAATAAAATTCCAAAGGGATAAAAGGAAAGCAGCCTTTAACAATTGAATGGAAAATGGAAATAACTTTTTCCAAAAGAATAGAAGAAATAACAGTGCCGCAAGGGTAAAGCGTAAAGACAAGAAAAGTAAAGGAGGAACAGAGGATAAGATGATTTTGATAATGACAAATGTCGTGCCCCAACCAAGCGTAATCACCAATAGAAAAAACTCAGCGCGAAGCTGCTCAGAATTCTTTTCCTTGAAGAGTCGTCGCAAATAAAAAGAAGATGGAGTCAATGATTGATAATGTAAGTATTAGGCATTAGGCTCCAACGAAAATGATGTCGTTATCAACTACAACTTTTAATCTTGTTAGGTCTGCTATCGGGCAAGGTCCGCTGACACATACACCTGTTTCAGGATGAAACATTGCCCAATGAGTTCGGCAGATCAAGTATCGCTTATCGGCTGTAAAAGCGCCTTTCTGCTCACTTGCGATTGGAACATCAGCATGAGGACAAATGTTGAGATACGCATAGATCTCATCATTGTGTTTAATAAGAAATCCCTCTCGAAGTGATTCTCCTATTTTGATGGAAAAAAGAATGGATTTTCCTTCGTCCAATTCATCGACGGCCACGACTTCTTGAAGCCCCATAACGGATTTGGAATATTCAGTTTCGACCATTTTCTTATAAAAGCAAAAACGCAGGTTACGAATTAAAGCGAATTTACTCGATAGTAATTGATTATTAAAGAAAGTGTGAACAAAGTTCCATCATTAATCTTTCAATAATCATACTTAACTGCAAGATTATACAAACTTTCTCTCCTAATATAATTTTAGAATCCATAAATTGAAATGCTCTTTTTTTCAATTGAAAAAGAAAAAATAATGTTAAGAGGGAGTCAGGAAAATAAACCGGTTGAACCGAAAGAAACGCAACCAATTCAAAACATAAGCGGTGTCATGAAGGAATATTTCGGGAATCATCATCAAGCATCGATTTCAAATTCATTATCCGAAGTAAAAAATAAAATGGCACGATTTGTGAAAGAAAACCCGGGAAAATCGGCAATGATTGCTTTGGGAGTGGGCGTTATTCTGGGTTGGATGTTTTCATCAGCAAAAGAAAATAAATCGTAATGCTAAAAGAGTCTTCAAATATTGACAATGGAAAAGAGGCTTTGGGTGATCTTTTTAAGAGAAACCTTTCTGAAACTTATCGTGATATTTCTGAGATTATTCGTGCGAAAATTGAACTAGCGAAGTTAGATGTGTTTGAAGTATTCGCTGAATTTTCTTCGTTTTTTATAGCTGGATTGATAGGTTTTGGGGGTTTCTTGTTGCTTCTTCTTTCCCTTGCTTTTTACCTTGGTGAAATTTTCGGTAAAACATCGTTGGGTTTTTTGACAGTTGGGTGTGCTCTTTTGGTAATCAGTTTTCTCCTTTATAAAGTGATGCATGAGGAATTTAAAGCATTTATTTTACACCGATTATTCAAGTCCGAAGGTGAAGCCTCTCTTGGAAAAAACGAGAAGAGTGTCAAGAAGAAATCTGAATTGATCGAAGAAGAAAGAGGATAAAAATGGTTCATGATCGAAATCAAGAACAAACGATTCAACGAAACATTGAATATCGGCGAAATAGGCTTCGTGAAGTGATCGAAGGTAGAGAAAGAGAAATGCTCTTAAGAGCTGAAAAGTTTGGGAATTCATTAATGACCGCAACCTCTGTATCATTGACCAAATCTGCAAAAAAATTTGCGACAAAGACCTTGAACCCAACTCATGCAGTATCTCGAAACCCGTTATTAACCCTTTCGGTTATCGCGAGCATTGGATTTTTGGGAGGCATTTGGTTAGGTAAGAATTTTAAGAAGCAAAATGACAGGGTTTCAAAAGTGAACATTGGCGAGGCTTTGATTGCGAGTAAGGTGATCGAATCTCACCAAAAAGGAAATCAGGAGCAACAAAAAGCTCAAATAAATTCATTGCCTAAACAGAGAAATGCATTGATTGAAGGAGTAAAGGAATTTGTTTACGATCGAGTGAAAGAGATCGCAATTGGTTATGCAACCGATTATGCGATAAGAATGTTAGGCAAAACAAGAAATGAAAAAAGAAAAAAACAATAGCACTAAGCAACTTATGCCCTATACAACACCAAGGCTTGAACTGTTAGAAACTTTCAATGAAAATCGTGAAAATGCATATTGTGTGGCATTTTCACCGAATAAAAAAACTTTTGCCGCTGCCGGTGGGCTTCGTTCGGTGTTTATCTATGATGCTTTTGAGAAAAAGCCAATTGGCGGATTAACTGATCATCGCCAATCAGTTTATGCATTACTTTTTGCGCCAAGCGGGAGATGGTTTTTTTCGACGGGAAGAGATGGTTTTGTGTTTGTGTATGATGAAAAATTTGACAAGGTTGCAACGCTCTTGCCGGAGTATGATATGGCAACTGCAAACCCTCAGCTTTACCCCAATTACAGCTTAGCTTTAAATGCGAACGAAACCGAATTGGCTGTCGGCGCAACGGGCGGCGTACTTCGTATTTATGATACAGAAACTTGGAAATTGAAATCTGTTTTCCCCGTGCATCAAGGCAATATTCGATCGGTGGCGTATTCTTCAAATGGAAAACTAATGGCTACAGGCAGCAGTGATAGAACCGTAAATATTATTCATCCCGAAACAAAAACAGTTCTTCAAACCATTTCTGGTCATGCAGATACCGTATTCTCTGTATTGTTTTCTCCTGATTCAAAACTTTTTATGACGGGAGGAAAAGATGCGCGTCTAAGAATTTGGGATGTCGAGGGAACCGAATTGAAACCTAAAGTGAAGATTTTAGCCCATACCTTTTCGATTAAAGCAATGGCTTATCTGCCGATTTCTCAAGAATTGATTACTGTCAGTCAAGATAAAACCATAAAGCGATGGGATTTTGAAAATGCAGTATGTTTGGAAACTGTGGATAGAACCTTTGGTGGTCATATTTTTACGATCAACTCTGTCGCGATTTCGACTGACGAAAAATTTTTGGTCACCGGAAGCGATGACAAAAAGGTCAAGTTGTGGTCGATTCTCTCCAATTAACAATTCATCAAATTCTTAACTTTTTTCTGCCAATATCGTTGGGTGAAGTTTATCCCAAGAATCAACATTTTTCAATCTACTTGCGGATATCACTTCAAACTTCACTCATTCGGCTCGATGGGCTTTGAAAAAAAATTTATAAGCATTTACGCTTGTTTTGTTTTTGGTCTCATTCTTCTCACCCAGATAGGATTTTCTCAAGAAAGCCCGGAAACTGTTGCGAAATCTTCCAGCGATACCTCTTCAATGATGCCAATGCCGGTCAAGCTTGATAATGGCATTGTCATTCCGATTGTCTTTACTTCACCAGAAACCCGAATTGGCGGCGGTGTGGTTGGCGTGTATTACTATCGATTTAATGGAGAACCAGTCGAATCCCGACCTTCAAATGTTAAGGGAGACATCATTTTCACTCAACAGAGGCAAATATTCATTCAACTCATCCCTCAATTTTACTTTGGAAATGAGGAAAATTTTTTTGACACCGAATTTTCGTTTATCCGTTTTACAGATCGTTTTTGGGGAATTGGGAGCCAAACGCCGGTAGTAAATGAAGAGCAATATGCCAACGATATTATTCGATTACGCATTGGGTATTATCGAAGGCTGAAGCAAGCAGTCAACTTTGGATTAATTTATCATTTTGAAAATTTTACCATTCGTGAACGAAAAGTAGGAGGATTGTTAGAACAAGGTGGATTATTCATTGGAAACAATGGTGCAAGGGTATCCGGCTTAGGGTTAGCTTTTAACTATGATTCAAGAAATAATCTTTTTTCCCCTTCAGAAGGAGTTTTTACGCAATTAACAACCACGCTTTATCTCGACTTATTGGGAAGCCAAACAAATTTTTACACTTTTGTTATAGACGCTCGCAAGTATTTTTCCGTAATAGATCATCATGTAATTGCTCTGCAAGGGTATTTCAGTGGAGCTGAGGGAGATGCTCCTTTTCAATTATTGCCAAGATTAGGGGGTAACGCAAGAATGCGTGGATTTTTTGAAGGAAGATTTCGAGATAAGCTATTTCTTGCGGCTCAAGCAGAGTATCGCTTTCCGCTTGTTTGGCGATTTGGTGGTGTTGTTTTTGGCGGTATCGGTGAAGTGGCTTCGCGAATCCAACAATTTTGGCTGCCGAATTTTCAAATCAGTTACGGCTTTGGTTTGCGCTTTTCGATTAATCCTGATGAAAAGGTTAATCTTCGTTTAGACTTTGGTTTTGGGAAGAACACAAGCGGCATTTATTTAACCGTCAACGAAGCTTTTTAGCATTTGAAACAATTATTCTATGAAAAACAGGTTAATCCTTCCATTGTTCATTCTGCTTTCAATTATTTCCTTATCCATTGATCCATATTCTTCAACACTTCAAGCGCAAACGCAATCAGACAGTTCACTCACGGTTTTAACCGGCACTGTTGTTGATGCGGAAACCGGAGAATCATTGCCGGGTGCTTTGGTGAAATTTGTTCAAGGTTCTATTGTAAAGGGCTTTCGTACCAATCCGGATGGAAACTATCGAGCCGTGTTGCCGCAGGGAAAGTATTCGGTGGAAGTATCCTTTTTAGGTTATAAATCGGTGAAAGAAGAGGTGTCGCTTTTTCTTCCTTTTGCAAAAGAATATCGATTAAAAGAAGGCGATGTTGTTGCAAAAGAATTAGAAGTGGTTGCGAATGAAGATTTTGCCGTAACCCTTGTTAAACGAGCAATTCGGTATAAGAAGCAACAACGGGATTCACTGAAAACCTACATGATTGAAGGTTATACTAAGCGAATCTTAAAGAGCGACACTGCAATCGCGACGCTTACAGAAACCTATGCCAACGGGTATTGGCGAAAAGGCGACACGCTTCGAGAAGTTGTGATTCAAGAACGATTAACAAAAAATACGCAAAAGCAGCTTCGTGATGCCGGCGCGACACTTCCAGCGGGGATTGGACGGACAATAGATTTCTCGGAAGAGCGAGTGCGAATTTTCGGAAATGGGTTTATTAGCCCAATTGCTAATGATGCTCTTGAATATTACGGGTTTCAATTCGTGGATACTCGAAAATCTGGTGATATGGAAATTCATACACTAAAATTGATTCCAAGGAATAAGTATGTCCCGTTGTTTAACGGCGAAATCAAAATTGATGGGAAGAAATATGCGCTTATCGGAATTGATGTTAAGCCTAATCCAAGTGGATTTAAGCTGCCTTATATTAAATCGCTTTCATTGGCATACAAACAAACGCAAGAGCTTCAATCCGATACGATGAATAATGAAGTATGGCTTCCTTCTACGCAGTATTTGGAAGGTTCATTAAAGGTTAGTGTCGCAGGCGGGTTTATTGAACTCCCGAAAATTTCTTTCACCCAAAGCACCGTGATTTATAAGCACACAATAAATATGCCTGTGCCCGATACGCTCTTTGAACAAAAGTTGGTGCAAAAGTCAAAAACCGCTGAACAATATGATTCAACTTTTTGGCAATTGAATGAAATTACCCCGCCAACCGAGGAAGAAAAAGCTGCCTATTTAACGATTGACAGTGCTGCGACTTTTCAAGAGCAATTTCGTGCAAGAGGTGCAGGAACATCGTTAACAGGTGATGGTGCTTCTTTTCTTTTCAATGTTCCGGTCATTCGATACAATCGTGTAGAAGGATGGTTTGTTGGAGCGCATTATCGATTTGATTCTCTTACAGCAACAACTGCATTTGAACCCGAATTGGGTTACGGTGTGGAACGTAAAGAATGGCTTTGGTCGGGAACGGTTGAGCAATGGTTCAGTAAAAGTCGAAACTTAAGTGCTATTGTAAAAGTGTTCGAAAGAACCACCTTTACCCCGGAGCATCAATCTCCTCCAAGTATTTTCAATACCTATGCTGCTTTCTTTAATCCCCTCTCAAAGCGTGATTATCACAATTATTTCAATGCCAAAGGATGGCAAGCGACAATCAAGTATGCATTTTCAAGAAATGGAATTCGACTTGGGCTTACATACCTCTCTGAAATTCAGCGGACAATGGAGAAGAAAACAGATTTCAGCTTATTTATTCGCGACCAGCAATTTCGAGATAACCCGCCAGTCATAGAAGGACAAATGCGCAGTGTCCTGTTTAATCTGGATTATGGAAATCGAATTTCATTACTTGGTATCTCGACTCCTTATTATGCAAAGCTTGAATTGGAACACTCCGGGAGTGAACTTGCAAGCAACTTTAACTTTACACGCGTTTGGGCCGTTGGCTCATTAATTCAAAAGACATTTTACACCGAGCGATTTCTTGCACCTTATCTCTTTCTTCAGATAGAAGGTGGTGCGAATATCGGGGGGGCACTTCCACCACAAAGATTCTTTAGTGTCGATGCTCAAATTTCAGGGATGGGGGCAATTGGCGCAATGTACGGGCTTCTTGAAAAAGAATTGTTGGGAACCGCGATGGTTTCTGTGATTGCAGAGCATAATTTTCAATCAATCCCGTTTGAAGCAGTTGGACTTGATTTTTTAGCTGATGAAAATATACAACTGATTTTGAAGGGTGGTTATTCAAAAGTATGGTTGAATCAGACCCAACAAAATTATAGTGAAATCGGGTTAGGAATCGGAGGTATCTTAGGGCTATTCAGAGCCTATGGTGTATTGAGCTTCCTCGATAACAGAAGTTCACGTTTAAGTTATGTAATTACCGGAAGCGTTCTGTTCTAAAGTGGATAAAGCACTTATAACCTCAGAGAGAGTTATGCTTTTTACATCTCCACCTGAAGAATGAATTACAAGATGTTTTGCTTTTGAGGGATACCACTCTGTATTGCCTTTTGAAAGATGTGTCAGGATAAGTGTTGGAACTTGAAATCCATCTCCCAAATGAGATGCAGCGGAATCGGGCGTAATTAACAGACTCGCATTTGAAATGAGAGCCGCGAATTCCTCAAACCTTGAAGTTTCAGAAAAAAGAAAAGCCTTGGTCGCATTGCATATCTCTTCAGCAATCTCTCGATCCCCTTTTGAACTTACAATAGCGATCGCATATTGATGTGTTCGTGTTCGCAAGGATTGAATCAAGGCGATAAAATTTGCCTTTCCCCAAAATTTTTCTTTTCTGCTTGAAGAAAGATTAATGATTAAAATTGGATAATGACCCTCTTTTAATCGAACTCTTGTCATTTCCTTTTGAGCAAAATCCTTCGAGAGTGGCGTAAGGACAAAGTATGGCTCTAAGTGAATTTTATCTGGGTTAAGTTGAAAGGAAGTTAAGACTGCCGCCAATTGCGCCATCATTCGCTTTTGAGGATTCAAAGCATAAGCATGATTATAAATGAAATCATTTTCACGAATAAACCCAACTGAGTATCGAGCCTTCGAAAATATTGTGAAGATGGTTGAAGTGCTTGAGGCTGAATGAATGAGATCGATTACAACATCGTATTTCTCTTTACGAATGGCTTTGAGAGTAGAGAAGAAATCAAAGCGGTGAAGTTTGATTACCCATTTTTTTCTGACATAAGGATTGGTATTATAAACGAATTGATTGCGCCGATCAAGCAACACATCCAGATGAATATTTGGATAAGCTTCTTTCAGAGCTTTGAAAATCGGAGCGGAAATCAATGCATCGCCGATTTGATTTTGCCGAAGAAAAAGGACTTTCGCGTTTTGAAAATCGATAGGGAGTTTATCTTGAAGTTTTTCTTTATGAAAGAGGGCTTTCAAAGCCCGAATTGAAATTTTACGAATCGATAATTCAATTTTCTTTATTAAAGATTCACCAGCCATTCGTTCGAGCCTCTCTTATTTGGAATTCAGTCTTTTGCATGTTTCCAACGGTTATGAAGCCAAAACCATTGCTCGGGGTGCAATTCAATAAATTTTTCGATTTCTTGGGTATAACGTTTTGCAAGCGTCTCAACATCTTCACGGCAAAATTTTAATCCTTCCGTGGGTATAGTTTTGACTGAGATTTCAAAAGTGTTATCGGGCTTGCGAAGCATCACAGCAAAAATCATCGGAGATTTTGATCGTAGGGCAAAGAGTGCGGCACCTGTAAAAATAGGAACTTCGCGTCCAAGAAAAGATGCATAAACACCATCCTCATGACCCGATTGATCAGAAAGCAGCACCACATATTTTCCGTTTCGAATTGCCTCCATTCCTAAACGGGAAGCATCACTCATTTCGATTAATGCATTCCCGGAAACTCCTCGCCATTGATTGAAAAGTTTATCAAGATAAGGATTCCGAATGGCTTTATAGACAATCGAAAGCGGGAAAACGCTGTAAGCCCAACTAATACCAAGCAATTCCCAATTGCTGAAATGCGCTGAAACAACAACGCCTCCCTGACCTTTTTCTATCATGTTCTGTACATCAGGAGGGATATGAAACGAAAATTTTTTCGAAGCAATTTGTGCATCGTTAATTGTAGGCAATCGAAGAATTTCCAGAAAGGTCAACGCGATGTTATTATAAATTTTGTGAAGCAATGTCTTATACCATTCTTTTGTTTGGTTGGGAAATGATAAATGAAGGTTCGATTCAATCATCTTTAATCGAAGCCTCAATACATGATGAAGAAATCGCCCAATCAATGAAGCGGTGATTGGAACAAAGGACTCTGGAATCAATCTTGAAACATAAGAGAGCGAAAGAAAAAGCCAATAAGTAATCAGGTATCCAATTTTTTTCATATCCCATTTATCATCTTAGAAGCCACCCATAGGGCTTGCGTCGTTTCCAATCGAAATTCTAAAGTTGAATCCAATATTTGAGCGTGTTGAAGGAAAGATATTGCTGCCTGTTGCCTTTGGCTCTAATCGCGTAAATTCCCAAAAGAATCCTGCCGTGACACGCTGACTTAAAGCATAATTGATTCTTGGAGAGAAAGTTAATTGACGAGTGCCTTGTGGCGGAATTTGAGAAATGCTCTCCGTAGAAACGGTATAGTTTACCCGTTCATCATCTGCGATTGAGAAATTAAATGAAACGTCAAGGTCGTTATTAAGTGTCGCTCCGCTAAACGGCCAAAAATTAAAGGGAATTTTCAATCCTTGCTTTCGATACCCAAGTGAAAGCGTCACTTGCCCACGCGTTGCTTCTTCAAATGTTCTTGTTTCTGGGGTGAGCGTGAACGACCGATTCAAACTATAACTTATAGCAGTTGTAAGTCCAAATTGCCAATTGAGGTTAACCCCGATAAGTGGAGAAAAATTTTCACTAATGGTAATGTTACTGATGATTCTCGGGTTAGCTAATTGTTGAATAAAGCTTGAGGAAGAACTAGCGTTATAGGCGTGGTCGAGGCTGATGCTTGAAAAAATCGGGTTGAGAAATTCAATGCGCTCAAGCCCTACAAACGAAATACGCCAATTGGGCAAAGGTAAAAATTGTTGTTCGGATTCGTCTAATCCGAATAGGGTTCCGATAAAACCACCAGCGCTTTGTTCGAATCCTTTCGTAAAGGCGGCAGCAAGGCTTGCGTTGTCATCGAGGTAACGACCGTTGGGTTGCAACAAAAGTGATGTAAAGTTTTCGATGTTGCGACCAATGCTAAGAAAGGACCTTCGCTGAGTTCCATTGATTGAGGGATTTAAAATCTGTCCGGTCTGTAAATCAATGTTTGAACTTCGAGAGTAAGTCCAGTTTGACTCCCAATTTAAATCGACACGCAAGTTTTCTAATGGTGTCCACGAAGTTCCAATTTGAATTGCATTCGATTGATTCAAATTTTGTGGGAAAATGATATTTCCTGTGACCAAAGTTATTCTCTCACCATCAAACGGTGATAAGCCTAATTGATACCCTAAGCTTGGAGGTGCAGGAGAATTTGGATCTCTTAAGAGTGAGAAAGGGAAAAAATTGAATGCGCCCGTTCCGCCGCGAATTCCGCCGGTTGCATTTGCGTTGGTATAGTTATAACTCAAAGTCACTTGATCAATTTTCGCTACAGCAAGAAATACACTGCTGATTCCGGAGAGTAATTTTTGAATTTGACTAGAGGAATCTACCGAAGATGCCGGAGCCCCGGGCGCATTCAACCCAAGCTTACCGAAAAGTTCTTTAAATCGGAGTGTGGATTGAGCTCGAAATGTAAGTGTTGAGCTAATATTATTCCCGTTTTGATTTAAGGCATCAGGGACAGGATTTGTCCAGAGATACCTTCCCCCGTAATTAAAATCAAGTGCAATCCAATTCAAGGGATCGATCATTTTCGGTCTCCAATTCATCGAAACATCTTGATTAAAAGTTTGATCTCTCCCTAAATTAAATCGGCCAAGGTCTTGAAGAATAAGATTAAAAATATCACTTCCACTTCTTTCCCGAATGTTTGAAGGCGAAACCCCAACGGTATCTTCTAATAAATACTTATTAAAACTTCCTGACAATTGTGATGAAAACGAAAGACTGAGCGTTTCTGTGATTTTGTAATCGAGTCTTATGCTCCGAGTACCCGTCATTGAAGGCGCAGGAGAAGAAGGTAAATTTCCAAAAAGTTGAAAACGTGATGTTCTTTTGTTGAAGCCTGCGCTTATAGCAAAGATTTGCGGGAAGAAATAAAACTTCAAATCCTTGTAAGTGCTCAGTATGGGGATTGAGCCAAAAAATTTAAATGGCTCAATAAACCAATCTTGTGGGAATTGTAGGTTATAATCAATTTGACTATTCCAATCAGAATCATCGCGAAACACTTCAATCGGGGAGCGAGAATTGCGGCTGCTTGAATTAAACGAAAACCTCAACCGATCAACGGTATAGCGCATCAGCCAAAATTCTGAGGGTCTTGTTTTGGCAATTCCATTTAAACTTAATCGCCTTGATTCTGAATTGGTTTGACTGATAAAACGAAGATACTGTTCATAAGAAGCGGCCTGATCAGTTGTGGCGCCTTTACGAATACTATCGGCCACTAATCTTTCGATATAGACTTCAAGTTGAATGTCTGTTTGAGCAGGAGAAAATTTTGGATCAATGGTTGATCGTGAAAATTCATAAGTAAGTGGAATATTCCATCCATCTTCTGCGGGTAGGAATTTATCAAGCCTAAACGAAGTCGAGACATTATACGAGAGGGTATTATTTTGAGCATTCAACTGATTGAGTCGAACATCAAGTCCGTGGAAATCGGCTGTTTGTCTCGAAACACTCGCTGAAACAGTCATCAAATCAGCCAGTTTTAAGTTAGCAGTTGCTTTTACTGCCCAACCATTTTCTTGATTAAATCCTGATACCCGCAGTTCATTTAACCATACCTCTGCGGTATCTAAGGCAAATGGGCTTGAATTTCGAATACCAAACATAAAAAATCTGACATTCCCCATTGAGGGTTTCCCTCGGATAACCAAGGTGCGATTGTTTGCAAGTTGGTGCCTTTGCTCTCTTCCACTTGGATCTTGAAACAGCACATAACTTGCAACTTCTTGAATATTGATATCGATATCATTTTCTCTGAGCCAAAGCGAATCCTGCGCTCGTTCATACTCCGGCGAGGTGGTTTGGCCGGTTCTTAAAATGGGAACATTGACATTGGGCGTTGGAATAACAGGATAACGAATTTCATAAAAGTTATTTTGAAGATCATTTCCGAAACGGAGAAAAACTTGTGTATTCGTTGTATCTGTCGGGTTAGAGCTATTGTAACGAATTCCTTTTCCGCCGTGAACAAAAGCACGAATAGACTTATATGGATTCAAATTTAAACCCCCTGAAGCTTGATTCCCACCGATGCTTGCCGGTTGAAAATCTCGAAATGACGCTCGAAATGAATCTGCTGGAACTTTGAATGCAGTTAATACCAATGACTGCTCATTGGCGCGAATGTCTTGATCAACCCGTTGACGATTTCTTGCCCGTGAAATTCCGGATGGACTTGCATAAAATGCAGCGTTCTCTTCAAGATTGATGGCAGAAATAGAAACAAGGGAATCGGGTTGGGTGATGTTTGTTCCTAAGATACTTTGCCATTGAGATCCTACAAAATCAAGCGTTGCAAGTTGAACCCGAACAGGGTTTTTAAATCCTTTAAGCCAAATTCTACCATAACGAATATTTTGAAAACCATTGATTGTTCCCACTCGGTTGCTAAAACTTCTTAGCGGAATTCGCATTTGAACCCAACCCCCGTTCGTGCGACCTCCACCTACCACAAATGGCCCAATGGGAATATCTTGAGATAGATCACTTTGACGGAGCGGCACGACATACTGAAAATAGGAATTGGACCGGTCAAGGTTGGGATTATTATCTAAACTTTCTCGATCAGGAAAGCGATTTCCAAAGGCACCGGCATCAATTGAAGCGTTGCCTTCAGTACCGCTTACACGATCAAGTGCTGAACCTGTTCCTGAAAAATCGTCACCTGCGGGGTCATTGGTGAGTGAGAGATACTCATTGTTTTGAACACCAAGTATTGACGCCACGCGCGATAAATAGTCGGCGTGAAGCACGCGCTCTTCCTCACTCGATATTCCATCAAGACCGACATCTTCCGTTCGATCGCCAACAAAATTGATGACACCATTTATTCTTGCAGTTAGCGCAGCTCCCGATGCACGAAGGAATCGCCCATATCCATCATTACCAATCGAAGCCGGATCATCGTCCTGACCGGGAACATCCGAAATTGGCATCCCGTCTTCGATATTGAATTGTGCATTCGGAATAATGTCTTCATTGATGCTTCCCAATTCGATATACATTTTTCCGTTGTCAGGTATTGGCCCGCCAAGCGAATCAAGCTTTATCCAAAATTCCATAAACTCAATGTTATTCTTTGGTGGGTTCTGAAGGTTTTGCATAAAGGGAGGGAAGAAGCGCATAATACCTCCCCACATACTATCTGGTACGCTATTTCGATCAATAAAAAACTCTGGAGAAAAATTATAAGGCCCGCGCCGAGTTGGATAAAAGTCAAGATTCAAAGGGCGAACAATTTGATCTTCTCTTGCGGCAAAACGATTTGGAAAAATCACATTGGTTCTAACATTTCTTCGGTCGCCTGATCCCGGAGGTAAACGGTACCAAGAGAGTTGAGAGCGGCGGTTGCTTAGCAATGAGTCTTCGAAAACGGTTGGTGTTGAAGACTCAGTGGGTGGGGAGGAAAGTGACCATTGATTTCCCTCTAACCCAAGGGTGATAATTTGCTTCGTGGCATCAAAGTCGTCTATGTAACTAACCCCTTCAGGGTCAAGGGATGTAAAGAGCTCTGCCGGGGAACTGGGTAAAATTTGGGCAAACTCTGCGCTAAATGAAAATTCAGATTCCTCTTTTGTACTGATAAAAGGAAGTGCGTCTATAAGCCTCGTTAAAAACATAGAACGGAAAGAGAACTGGGTATCGAATCCATAGATGCTGTTGACAATTGGTTCATCGCCAATTCGAACTTTATCCGCTAGCGGTCTTTCACTGTATTGAAGAAAAGTTCCGCCAAGTTTGAACCGATCACTAAAAACATACTCCGCTCGTGCGCCGAGAATATTTCTTGCAGCAAGCAAAGCGAGATCATTTTTTTCAAAACTGACTTCCAGATTTGCGCCCGATGAAAGCAAATCCGGTCTTGTGATTTCAACTTGACCCAATTGATAATCAACTCGGTAGTCTGTCCCCTCCGTTAACACATTTCCATTGCTGACAACACGAACACTACCCTCTACGACATTGAAACCTAGTGAAAATACGGATTGAGCACTCCCTTTAACTCTTCCACGAATGTAGTACTGCTTTGACCCGTTTTGCTGGCGCGCGGCTGCTTGATCTGCCGTATAAATTTCTGAGAATATCAAACGATTCCTAACCGTAGAGTCAGTAATGCCCAATCGATTAAGTTCCTGTTTAATCGGAACATCAAAGGGTCTCACATAGGGAAAAATGAGTAGCCCTCGCCTTGTATCTAAAGTAAGTGGAACAAAATCAAATATTTGATCAGGCGGCTGAATAAGGCCTTGGTTAAAGTTATCAAGACGCGTGAGTGTTAGAAGATTGGTATTATTTCCTTCCAAGGGGAGTGTTTCGCGTTCCGGAGGATTAGACCCTTGATCGATATAGTTGATTTTAAGTTCAAACCCCTCTCGCTGAATATCTCTTGAGCCTAAAGAGTAAATATTTTTTAACATCATTGCCCACGAAGCCGTATCGCGATTGAATAGCTGAGCGGGTTTAATCATTTTAAGAAGCAATCTCCCTCTAGCAGGAATTGACGCATCGTTGGAGAAGTTACCGATTCGAATAGGATCAACGCCGGGCGTAGAACTTGCAAATTCTAATGCCACAGCGATAACATCACCATCCGCAAGGCTCTGACGCACAGAGATATATCCTAAGGTTCGGTCAATATCATAATCTTGACCTTCTACGAGAAGCTTGAATTCCCCAGCAAAACCCTCTCCTGCGATCACCGGCGGCGTGCTCTCGGTTTGTAGCCTTAATGCTTCTAAATATTGTTCTGCATTTGAAAATCCATCAGGTAGTTTCCCTCGGTATTCCGCAGTTGGGAAGTTATATCGCCCGCCTCCAAAGGTTTTTTCAAAACTGTAATTTTCATCGCCATAATTAAAAAGAGCAACGGCTGAGCGTCGGTTGGCTTCTGCTTCCATTCCTTGCGCACTTGAACGCCAAACCTCTACACGGGTTAACTGTCTTCCACCCTCACCGGTAATTAATGCAGGTCCGTCGCTTCTATTTGCATTTATGACTATCGCAAAGGCTGTATCCCAACTTGTGGAGTGAAATCGTGTTAGAAAAAAGTGTTTGAGATAATCATAATCTGCGGCTAAAATATTGAGATTGAGGGTTTGTCCGCCCCCCACAATCGGGATGCGGTCTGAGCGACCGCGTTGCTGAGAGAGCACAGTTTGTAGCGAAAGTCCCGCAAATTGAAGTTGTGTTTTTATTCCAAATAATGCTTGGTTACTTCCAATTAGTGAGGTAGGAATTGAAAGTGAAACGTTTCCGGCTTCGATGGATTGAACAATATCATCTTCATATCCTTTATATCGAATTTTGATTTGATTTTCAAATTGAAACGGGCGCTGTGTATTCCAATCGGCAGAGATCAAAAGTTTATCACCTATGGCTCCGGCAAGGTTTAATTGCACTTGTTGGTCGAATGAAGGGTCACTTCGATTTGCTGTGCCTGCGGCGATTCGAATAGGATCTTCACTATCTTCCATTTGAAGTCCGGCGCGGATATCAACATTCCCCGCAACTTGAACACTTACAGTGGGTGGACCGAAAAGCGTTGAAAAGATGGAACTCTCACCTCCGGGTACATAAATGCTAATTCGTGTGATTTTATTAAATACCTCTGAAAGTGCATCACGAGCCTGACCGCCGCTCCTCGATTTGATAATTTCTCTAAAATTATTTTGAATCGCAATTTTTAATCGAAGTGAATCATACTCTTCGAATGGCAGAATCAAAGGTGGCCTAAGGTTGAAATTCCCCGCTGTTTCAGTAATAATGACAAATCTTCCGGTAGAATCAAGTATCGCATTTCGAGTAATTCCAACTCGAGGAACATAGAGTGGATAGTTTTTCGGATCTGAAATAGGAAAAAGGGGTGAATCTTTTTTTCTATAACGAAATTGTTCTAAACGAGCGGTGCTATCAGTCGGGAAAGCGGTAAGAGAGTCAAGTTTCGTTGAAAATGTGCGTTTCGTTGTATCAGGTTTCTGAGTGGGTTGGGCTATTTGATTCGCTTTTGCAGAATCGGAAATTTCTTCTTCGTTTGTTAATTCAGTTCCTTCTTCAAAAAACGCTTCTGAAATATTAGAACGTGCCTTGATGTTTCGATTAGCATAAAGTATTTGAGAAACATTCGACACTGAATTTTCGACACTTGCAAATAGTTGTGAGTCATACATTTCCCAATTTCGTTTGAAAAGAGAGCTCTCCTGTGCGCTCCGAATTGTTTTTCCTGAGGATTGAAAGAATCGCTTAAAGCTTTTTATAAAAGTGGCGGAAAGAGGCAATTTCCCGGTTGGGGATTTTTCTTGAGATGGCTTTGACGATTCTTTTTTCGTTTGTTCAAGTGCCTGTTCAAGATTTGAAGCGAATATGATAGGGGATACTTGATAAAAATTTTGAAAACGCTCGTGACGCCATCGAGGGTGTTTCAAGCTATCATCAGTTTGAATGAATTGACTTCGCAAGCTATCCTCATTACTTTTGAAAGGAGAGTGAAACGGAGCTTTTTCTTTTGAATCGGAACTTGGCAGAGAGCTTTTGATTTCAATGCCATTTTTTGAAATATTCCCTGTGTTACTTCGGTGAATGCTGGCTGTTGGGTTTGTTTTTGGAAATGACCTTTCCGGTTGAAATGAAATCTGTTTTGATTCGTTCATTTCAAAAAGATTGGTAACACTTCTGCTATCGAAAAATTTCGACAAAAAGACCGCCGAAGAGATGGTAAAAAATCCCATCAAATAAATTAGGGGAGAAGAGAATAAAATCCCCCAAACACTTCGAGCAGAGTGAACGCTTTTATAAAAAAATTTTATTGGCTTCAATGATTAAACCTAAAACGCAGAATGAAACAAACAACTGATAAATCAGTGCGTGAATGTTAAATGTGAACCTGTTAGAGTTGCTTCATGCAGAAAAATTAGTAGCAGTAAAGGAGATTTATGGTTTCAACGATTTAAGATATTCTTTAATTCGATTCAAGCGGTCGATATCGCTTAACATTTGCGGCTTGAGTTGCGAGGCCTTCAAAAAGACTGAATAGGCCTCCTGATCTTTTCCCCAATCTAAGTAAAGAAGCCCTAATTCAAAGTGATGACGAAGCCCACTCGGAGAAATCTTAATAGCTTTGTTATAAGCGTTTTCAGCCTCGATGTATCCGCCTTCAGGCAAGCCGCCCAAAAATACATTTGCAAGTTGCCGCTCTAACCAACTCACATTTCCCAAAGCACGATGAAATGACCCTAAAATTGAATAGGCTACATCATCGTTTGGATTTAACTGAATGGCTTTTTCAACATACTGCTTAATTTCGACCGAGAATTTCACCTTATCTCTGCTTCCACGATACATAGCTAAATTTCCTAAGGCGGCAGAAAGCCAAGTGTAACACTTTGATGAAATGTTTTGCTGTGTCACACTTTGACGCGCATATTCTGTTGCTTTGATGTAATAAACTTCACGATCTTTCTCTTCCGTAACATCGCCGGTACAAACAAAAACGCGAGCCAACCGCCAAAGGATTTCAGGATTCGTTGGTTCAATAGATAAAGCTTTTTCATAAATAGAAATGGCTGATGGATATTCCATCGCTTCAAATTTATCATCCCCAGAATTAATCAACTCAGTAATAGAGATTGCTTTTGAACTATCCTCAATGGAGTGTGAGCTAACCGTTTGTAAGGATTTTGGGTGTAAGGATGAAGAAATCAAACGCTCTTTAATCCTGTCTTTTACAAAAAAAAGGCGATCACTTGCGGTTAGTTGAATTGCAAAAAAAGCAATGATGAAAAAGATGGGAAACTTCTTAATGGGTAAGAATGAAATAAAAACGGTCAATTGTTTCAAAGGAATAAATTTGACGAATTAGCGAAGAGTGATAAACACAAATCAAGCACTTTGTTGGAATTTTCCGCTTTTTTTGGCTTGTTTCATTTCATACATATCTTTATCGGCACGCTCAATCATGTTTTCGTAAGATTCTTCACTCCCGCAAATTCCAACACTTATTGATAACTCACAAGGAAATTGACCTTTCTGATTAAACTGCTCTAAT
Source organism: Chloroherpetonaceae bacterium (assembly GCA_033763895.1). Classification (NCBI taxonomy): domain Bacteria; kingdom Pseudomonadati; phylum Chlorobiota; class Chlorobiia; order Chlorobiales; family Chloroherpetonaceae; species Chloroherpetonaceae bacterium. The sequence goes on from JANRJQ010000010.1 coordinate 504,666, forward strand.
TTTTTATGGATTCTTGAGAAGGTGAGATTCGCTTGTTCCTTATCGGTTTCAGGCATGACAACCACAAATTCATCGCCGCCGACTCTACCAATGATATCCGAGTTTCGTAACTGCTGAAGCAATACTTCACTGATACTCACAAGTGCGAAATCGCCCATCTTATGACCATACTTGTCATTAATCTGCTTGAATTTATCAACATCTATCAACGCAACAGAAATCGGGCGCTTGTAACGGCGGGCACTCGTAATTTCATGATCATAAAGATCATTAAATCGATGGCGATTGAAAACACCCGTCAGAAAATCTTTATTGGCGCGCTCTTCTAATTGCTGCTGAAGCTCAATATTGAGCATTTCAAATTTGTGCTTTTCCATTACTTGATCAATGGTAATGTGAAGCGCTTTATAATATTCACCGGTTTTGATAACATAATCCTTCGCTCCGGCTTTCATAATCTCAACCGCCACGGCCTCTGAACCCAAACCTGTGATGACTACAATCGGGAGGTGTCGATTGAGAAGTTGAATTTGCCGTAAAATATTTAGTCCGTTGGTACCCGGAAGATTGTAATCCAGCAAAATTAAATTGAACCGCGACGGATTTTCTTTAACGAATGCAATTGCTTGCTCGCCGGTTTCTGCAATATCAACTGCGTATTTAAGTTTAGAATTCAAATGGTTCCTGACTAAAAATCCGTGATCTTTATTGTCTTCAACAAGTAAAATCTTGATCGTTTCGTTTTGGGATGTCGTCGGCATAAAAATGAATATGGCTAACGTTTCAATATTTTATTAATTATCTCATCTACAACCAATATAAGGCTTCTTATTTAATGGGCAATAACTGTTGCCTTCAGCTGACCAAACTTTATTTAGCGTTGTATTTTTATCAATTCTTTTTGATCGATGGATAATTATCAACGATTTGAATATTGGAAGAGGCTGGCGTATTTTTGCCCCCTTGTTTAAAAAGGACAAAGCCTATTACTTGATTGAAACGAATTAGAGGATAAACCAAAGAAATGCTCAATTATCAGAGAACCATTAAAGGAGATATTTCAATTTATGGCACAGGTCTTCATACCGGCCAAGATTGCAGGATTACATTTAAGCCGGCGCCTGAAGATTACGGTTATCGTTTCGTAAGAGCGGATTTACCAAATTCTCCTGAAATCCCTGCTGATATTGATCATGTGGTCGATATTCGAAGAGGAACAACCATTGCTTTGGGTGACGCAAAAGTACATACTACTGAGCATGTTCTCTCTGCACTTTATGGTCTTCAAATTGATAACTGTCGGATTGAGCTTACAGGACCTGAGCCGCCCGTTTGTGACGGCAGTTCAAAAGCCTTTGTTGATGCTCTTCTCTCCGTGGGTTTTGAAAATCAATCAAGCCCAAGAAATTATTTGGTCATCGATGAAACCATTCAGTACAGCAATCCTGAAAAGCAAATTGATATTGTTGCTCTGCCACTTGATGACTTTAGAATGACTGTAATGGTCGATTATAATAATCCGGCTTTGGGCTCACAGCACACCGGTCTTTTTAATATGGAAAAGGAATTTGCGACACAATTTGCTCCTGCTCGTACTTTCTGTTTCCTTTCTGAAGTTCAAGATTTGGCCAATCAAGGCCTAATTAAAGGCGGCGATGTCGATAATGCCGTCGTTATCGTGGATCGCAAAATGAACCCTGATGAACTTGATGACTTGGCAAAAAAGATTTCACGCAATGGCGCTCGCTTGGAAATTGGGGCAAATGGAATATTGAACAATCGTGAACTTCGGTTTCCTAACGAACCTGCAAGACATAAGTTAGTTGATTTACTTGGCGACTTGGCCCTAATTGGAATGCCGGTCAAAGCGCAAATTCTTGCTGCTCGCCCGGGTCATGCTGCGAATGTTGAGTTTGTCCGAAAGTTGCGAAAGCTCGTTGATCGAAATAAACTGGCTCGAAAATTTCAGCACGAAAAGAAAGCAGGCGTTGTTTTTGATCCCATCGCGGTTCAAAAAATCTTACCCCATCGTTACCCGTTTTTACTGATTGATAAGATTACCGAATTCAAACTCGATGAAAAAATTGTGGCAATCAAAAATGTCACTTTCAATGAGCCGTTCTTTCAAGGGCACTTCCCAAATAATCCAGTTATGCCGGGTGTATTAATTTTAGAGGCTATGGCACAATCCGGCGGAATCATGTTGCTTAATGGCAATGAAAATATGGATCAGAAATTGGTTTACTTTATGGGAATAGATAAAGCGCGTTTCAGAAAACCAGTGCTTCCCGGTGATACGCTCGTCATTGAATCGGTTATGAAAAGCCGAAGACGAAGTGTTTGTCAATTTACTTCTCAAGTTTTTGTGAGAGGTGAATTGGTATGTGAAGCAGAATTAATGGCAACTGTGGTTGACCGAAAAGAGACAAATACTTAATCTCCAAAAGGCTTATAAATATCGGTTTTATCAATTGCAGCGCAATGATTCAGTTCTTTAGAAAATCTTTTTTGTTGATCATCATTTTTGTCTTCGGGTTAGTTTCGAACCCGATCTTGGCTCAAGTGCAAAATGAAGATTCAGTTTTTACCCGTTGGAGCCTTGGATTTTGGGGTGGAATGAACAATACCTTTAACACCTATTCAAATGGAATTGGCCCCCACGCCGGGTTGAGATTGCGTTATAACATTAACCCAATGGTTTCACTTGGCGTTGCCGGAATGCTTTATCGTACCGGACAATCAGAAAAGGATTACGGCACTGAAATTGGAAAATTAGAAGCTGTTGGTTCAAGCAATGTTGCGATTAATATTTTTTCGAGATTTCAGTTTGAACCTACTTCCATCATAAACCCATATGTTCTCCTTGGCGGTACGATTCATTTTCCCAATTTGATTAATCCACCTGCAAATATTGCGCTTCGCGGGGGGAGCATTACAGGTTCGCTTAAAGTTTCGTATCTGGATTCAGCACCCATACTCGGGTTGCATACCGGAATTGGCACCGAAATTTTCCTTTCTAAAAAAGTTGCTCTTGACATCGGAATCGGATATCAACATCTTTTTGGAAATCGGCTGGCCTTTATTGGCTTTTCACAAATATCAAGTGGAGGAGTACCGCTTGAATTTGACCAAAGAGAGACCGGATTTTTGACGATAAATCTCGGATTCTCTTTTCATTTAGGTGCATCAGGAAAACAAAAATCTGCTGAGATTCCAATCACCATCATACAAATTCCGCCTCCATCAATAAATATTCAAGTAAGCCCTGCAATTGCAGAAAGAGGCTCGGAAGTAGCAATTTCTTGGATTTGCACGAATGCAGATAGCGTATCCTTAAATGGTGTTTTTGTTTCGATTGAAGGTCAAAGAGTTGATGTGTTAAATCAATCCACTTCCTATGAAATCGTAGCTTATGGGAAGGGTGGCATTGTTTCAAAACGAGAAGAGGTAAAAATATCTGAAGCACCTCTACCGGCAATTGCGTTTATTGTTAAACCTGACACCATTCTTCTAGGAGAGACTGTTTCATTAGCTTGGAATACAAATGAAGCTGAGGAAATCACCTTAAATGGATTAACTGTGGCAAAAAGCGGTAATCAAATAAATAATCCTATTCGAAGCCTAACTTTCACGCTCACCGCTTCAGGAAAAGGTGGAACGGTGAAAAAAAGCCAATCGGTGTATGTCCGTTCATTAAAGGAATTGACGAATTCTGAAAAAGTGATCCTGCCATTTACATTTAATCTTGGCGAATCAACGCTTGATTCGCTTGAGTTCTTTAAGTTGGATGAAATTGCAAATCAATTAAAAGAAGATTCAACAATTAAAATTGAAATCTCTGTCCAAGTTGACGCATTGGCAAATCGAAGAATAGCCGAAAAGCTTAGCCTCGAAAGAGCACAAACCATTCAGAATTATTTATTGGCGAGAGGCATCTTGCAAGATCAAGTAACACTCAGAATTCAAACTGATAGAGAATCTGCTGCAACTCTAGAAACCAATACCGGCAAATCGGTTCAACGAAAAGTAGAAATCAAAGTATTGAAGTAAATCAAAGATCTCGGGTTAACCGCAGTCACAATAAAGGAATCATCTATGTTTAGAGTCGGAATTGGAATTGATACACATCAATTGGTGGAGGGAAGAAAGTTGATTATTGGGGGCGTTGAAATCCCGCATGAAAGGGGGCTGCTTGGTCATAGCGATGCTGATGTGCTTCTTCATGCCATTTGCGATGCGCTCTTGGGTGCCGCAGCGTTGGGAGATATAGGAAAGCACTTCCCAAATAATAACCCGGCCTATAAAGACATTGATAGTATGCTCCTTACCAAAAAAGTGAAAAGACTACTTGAAAATCAGGGGTATAAACCTGTAAATATTGACGCTATGCTCTTATTGGAAGCGCCAAAAATTGCTCCCTTTATTCTTCAAATGAGAAAAAATATCTCGAAAGCACTTGAATTAGAACTTGATGCTGTTTCAGTAAAAGCAACAACCAACGAGACCTTGGGTTATGTTGGAAGAAAAGAAGGGGCAACAGCACATGCTGTCTGTTTAATTGAAAAAATATCTGCGAAGTGAAAAATAAGGTGAAGAAATTTTGCACAATTTCTTGCGCATCCCTCAATTTCCATTTATCTTTGTGACCTTTTAATTTAGAGCCGTTAAATTGAAAAAATTTGCAGAAGTGGCGGAACTGGTAGACGCACAGGACTTAAAATCCTGTGTCCAGTAATGGACGTGCGGGTTCGATTCCCGCCTTCTGCACCAAAATCCCTTCACTTCCTTTCAATTCATTTTCGAAGTTTTTCGAAACCAAGAGTCATCAATCGAATCGTCATTAGAATTAAATTAGTACAGAAATGAGTCATACCGTGACCTTGCTTGCCGGCGACGGCATCGGCCCCGAAATCACCAAATCCGTTTTGAGAATCATAGAAGCTTCAGGCGTAAAAATAAATTGGGAGCAACATCTTGCCGGAAAACTGGCTGTTGAAAAGTATGGCGATGCCCTTCCTGATGCGGTTTTGGAATCGATTAAACGAAATAAAGTTGCCTTAAAAGGGCCGCTGACAACCGAGGTTGGAAAGGGCTTTAAATCGGTTAATGTACAACTTAGAAAATCTTTAAATCTGTATTCTAACCTTCGTCCAGTTAAGTCTATTCCCGGAACAAGAGCACGCTACACCAATGTTGATATCGTGGTTGTTCGAGAAAATACAGAAAGCCTCTATGCCGGAATCGAAAATGAAATCGCGCCCGGCGTCGTCCAAGCATCAAAAATTATTACCAAAGATGCTTCAACAAGAATCGCAAAATTTGCGTTTGACTATGCTGCAAAAAATGGTAGAAAAAAGGTAACCGCCGTTCATAAAGCCAACATTATGAAACTCGCCGATGGTCTCTTTTTGAAATGCTGCCAAGAAATAGCAAAGGATTATCCTTCGATCCAATACAATGAGGTGATTGTCGATAATTGCTGCATGCAACTTGTCACAAACCCGCTCCAATTCGATGTGATGGTAATGGAAAATTTATATGGCGATATCGTCTCCGATCTTTGTGCCGGGCTTGTGGGCGGTCTTGGTGTTGTACCGGGAGCAAATATCGGTACCGAAGCCAGTGTTTTTGAAGCGGTTCACGGTTCTGCGCCAGATATAGCAGGGAAGGGAATTGCCAATCCAACTGCAATGCTTCTTTCTGCCTTGATGATGCTTGAGCACTTAGGCGAAACAACCGCCGCTCAAAAAATTATGAACTCGGTTTACCGTGTACTTGGTGAAGGTAAAGTGGTAACACAGGATTTAAGAGGTACTGCAACAACTGAAGAATTTACCAACGAAATCATTCGATTCCTGATCTAAATACATCAGTACATAGATGATTTTTAGGGTTTGAAGTGAATGCGCTTTCCTGAATGTGAAAGTGGAGAATTTGATGAAGTGTAGTGAATGAAAAACGCGATTCGTGTCTTAAAAATATTTGCCAAAAAATTTACAAGCAGCGATAGTGCCGGCCTTGCTGCAGAAATGTCCTACAGTTTAATTCTTTCCCTTTTTCCACTTCTTTTACTTTTTGTTTCAATATTAAGTATGTGGCAATCTCCCGGTGCGATTGCCTCCCTCTCACGCGTATTGGGGGCAATTCTTCCACCCGATATTCATCAACCAATCGATAAAACTATTCAATCCATACTTCGAGAATCCGATAAAAGCTTACTTACTTTAAGTTTGATTTTCTCACTCTTTTCAATATTTACCGTGTTTAATGTAGTGATTAAAGCAATGGAAAGAATCTATGAAGTAAAGCAACGCCTAAAATTTTTTTCAAGAATTCGAATCTCTATCGAGTTAGGTCTGATTATTGGCATTTCATTTCTCATCGTGTTTAATCTTCTCATTTTTGGGTATGAAGTCGAAGAATTTTTAGTGAATGAATGGAAATGGTTGTGGGCAAAGACAGCTTTTCAAATCATAAAATTCCCGATTGCTTTCTTGGTAATGGTTTACTCCGCCCTTATGGTCTATAAATTTTCATTGCGAGTAGGTCAAAAATTAGAATGCGTAATTCCCGGTGCTTTTGTGATGGCGTTGCTTTGGACAGTGTTGAACGCCAATTTTGGTCTTTATCTGCAATATCAAAGGTTTGGAACATACACTCAATTTGTTAAACTCATAGTACTTCCACTTTGGATGTACGCCAATGCGATGGTTTTTTTGATTGGGGCTCATATCAATTGGATGTTTTACACCAATATTCTTCAACCTGAAATGTTTAAGCGAAAAAAAGTACCTCGAACATCACGAACAGCAAGAACAAATTCATAAGTCATTTCTCATAAAATCAAATTCGTCATATTTCTTGACCCATTTTCTACTTCGATATGAAACGGCTACCAATTAGTTTATTTCTTCTCTTACTTTGCACTACCCAAGCATTGACCCAAGAGATTTCAATTCCGCTTCAAGGAAATTGGAAATTCAAGGTTGGAATCAATGCGGAGGCGCTGCAACCAAACTTTAATGATTCACTTTGGGCGACAATCAATGTTCCTGAAACTTGGGATACTCAAAATGGATTTATTGGATTTAATGGCCTTGCTCTATATCGAAAGACCGTTTTAATACCAAATGAAGCAAAAGGAAAGATTCTTTATTTAGCCTTGGGAAGAATTGGCGGGACCGATGAAGTGTATTGGAATGGGAGAAAGATCGGGTTTACTGGCAGCGTGAAAGAACTCGATTACTTTACCGAGCGAATTTATCCCATTCCGGATTCGCTTATCCGCTATGGGGAGTCGAATCGACTTGCAGTGCGTGTCTTTACGAATGAATCAGGTGGAGGGATTTACCAAGGTGTTGGCAAGAATCGTGATGTTGTAGGGATTTACACCAAAACGGCACTTCGAATGGCCACACGTGAACCCTCGCAAAAAGCACAAACAAATCAACGAGAATTGATTTTTGGAATAATAAAAATGATGGATCAAGCCCTTCAAAAAAAACAACTCCAACTTTATTTCGATTTCCTTTCCGATGATTATTTCAACAGTGGCACAAACAAAGAAGAACAAAAACTTTTCGCTCAGGGCCTTGCCGTGTCGTTGCAAAAGTACCGGCTCTCGTATCGCGATTTCGAAGTTTATCAGGTTTCTGACTCCGTTTGGATTGCTGACTACGACACCGAGCTCGATCTAGATAGTACTTCCCTCAATGGCTTTTATATGACCGGGCATGATGAGCGGTTCTTCAAAAAAGAAGGCAATACTATTCGCGAAATTGGAAATCAATCCCGCTTTTTTGAAATTTCCATCCGCTCAGCTTATATGCGAGGGCTAGTGAAAACTTTGATTTATTTGCCGCCTTCGTATCAAAAAAATCAATCGTGGCTTTATCCAGTACTTTATCTTCTTCATCCACAAAATGCCACCCCCGAAGTGTTTCGAGATGCTCGCTTTGATATAATTGCCGATTCATTAACTGCAAATGGAAAAATGTCAGAAATGGTGGTTGTGATGCCTTCAGATAATGGTAGTTTATTCACAACACCAAAAGATTCATCTCGCTCTTTTGAATACTTTCTATTTGAAGAACTCACCGATTTTATTTCGAACGACTACCGCATCTCTCCCAAAAAAGATTTTCATGCCATCAGCGGGATTTCGTGGGGAGCAACCGCGGCGTTTTTTTCAGCTCTTAAATTAAAAAGCGGTCAGGAGTATTTTTCATCAGTCTCCGGTGTAATGCCACAACCGAACCGCCGTTTCACAAAACGAGAGATTGATGGTGATAGTGCGGGATATTGGGATACATATAATTCTGTAAGGCTTGCCCTCAACTCAAAGTCAATGGCGATTAAAGGGGCTAAATATCTTTTCGTTTCACCTAAAACCGATTCATACACCAAATCAACAGATGCCTTGCAACAAGCACTCTTAAAGCGAGGCGCATCTTCTAAATTTATCGTGAAACCGGGCACAGCGTCATTTGATTTTTGGGTTAATGAATTGGGAACTGTTTTAGAATTTCACACCCAAAATTTCAAAGATGCAACCAAAAAAAATGCCTCGAAAACATTTCCCAAAAAGAATCAGTAATTGGTTTAGAGCCAGCTTCATTATTCAAAGTTCTGATGAAACGAATTCAGTTTTTGTTTAAAATAAAAAAAGGGGTTTATGCCCCTTTTTTTATTTATGTCTAATTCAATTTGCTTACGCTTTCTTTGTCAATTCAATGGTGCCGGAAATGATTACTTCATCGCCAACAACAGTGCCGCCGTTGTCTAAAGCTTTGCTCCACTTGACGCCAAATTCTTGACGGTTAATTTTGCCGGTGAGTTTGAACGCAGCGACCATCATTCCCCAAGGATTTTTTACGCTCCCTTTGAATTCAACATCAAGGGTAACGGTTTTAGTAACCCCGTGCATTGTTAAATCGCCGGTGAGTTTATAATTCTTGCCAGAGACAAGTTTCATTTCTTTACTTTTGAAAGTAATCTTTGGGAATTTTTCAACATCAAAAAAATCGGCACCTTTCAAATGACCGTCACGCTTTGGATCTTCGGTATTAACGCTTGCCGCATCAATGGTGAGTTCAACGGTTGCGTCTGAGAAATCTTCTTTTTTTCCGGTGAGAGAACCTTCAAACTTCGTGAATTTTCCGGTTGCCTCGGAAATCATTAAATGCGTGACTGAAAAGCCAATCGTGGAGTGGCTGGCATCAATGATCCATTTATCTTGTGCTGAAACATTGCTTGCAAATGCCACAAAGAAAGCGAGAGATAAAAATGAAATCAACTTTTTCATAAGTAGTGATATTTAGTGAAAAAAATATGTGTTACAACACACAAATATAACATAATTTTTCATTGTTCAAAATAAAAAGTAAAGATTCATGAAAAATATTACGATTGTAACCGGAGCGAATTCCGGAATTGGGTTTGAGACGGCAAAAGCACTTGCGAAAGATGAAAGAACGCTTTTCCTAATTTGCCGAACAGAAGAAAAAGCGAATATTGCCGCTGAAAAAATTAAGGCTGCGCTTCAAGGTGAATTGAACGCTGATATCCTTGGCTTTGCGTGCGATTTTTCAAGTCAGAAGCAAATTCGTGCATTGGCCGAGAAAATCAAATCCAAAGCGGAAAGTGTTTCAATTTTGGTCAATAATGCAGGCGCAATATTTCCGAATCGGGAACTAACCGAAGACGGGTTGGAAAAAACATTTGCGGTCAATCATCTTGGGTATTTTTTGCTGACCTTGCTTTTGGAAAGGGAACTTAAACAGTTAGAGAGGTCTCGCGTGGTTTCTGTTGCCTCTGAAGCTTCGCGTGTTGGAGTTTTGGAATTTGAAGATCTCTCTTTAGAAAAAAGCTTTTCTTCGATAAGAGCGTATGGCCAATCAAAACTAATGAACATTTTATTTGCCTTTGCCTTGGCTCGAAAATGGAAAGAGAATGGCGTGACTTCAACCGTCATGCACCCGGGCGGTGTCAATACAGGGTTTGGAGAGGGAGATTTTGGACTGGTGGGTTCGCTGTTTAAGTTGGCGAAACCGTTTTTTCGTACACCGGAAAAAGGCGCCGAAACAGTCATTTGGCTTGCAAAATCTGCTGAAGTTGAAGGAATTAGTGGAAAGTATTTCCAAGATTTGAAAGAAATTCAGCCAATTTCAATGGCTAAGGATATCGCATTGCAAGAGAAACTATGGGAACTCTCGTTAGAACTCGTCAAATTGAAGTAGAATTCACCTCGAACTGATCAGGTTTAAAGACGCGTTTCAACTGATTGTTTATCGAAAAGTGGTTGTTTTATGGCTGTTTTTTAGTTAAATTTAAGGCTATGTTTGGCTTTTCAGTGCAAGCGAAAAGTACAAGTAATGTTTAATTTCATTTCGAAGAAACAGCATGTTAAGTGTAAAATAATGGATGGTTTAATCCTTAACAGTGTCTGTGTTTCGTTTAATCTCTGCCTTTTTCCCTCCTGAAAATAAATATTCTTTGTTAGAAAAGCATTGATATTGAAACGCTCAAAACTGAGAAGTTAGGTCTCATCAACGAGGTGGAAAGCCGTAAGTATTTAATCATCGAAAATGGCAAAAAAGTTAAAAATTTTATTTGTTTCGGGCGAAGTTGCACCGTTTGCAAAAACGGGTGGGCTTGCAGATGTGATGGGGTCTTTACCTCAGGCGGTAGAGCATCACGGGAATGAATCTCGAATCATGATGCCTAAATATGGCATGATTAATGATCGCAAGTTCCGCCTTCATGATGTGCTCCGGCTGAAAGATATCCCTGTCATGATATCAGAAAGAACCGAACTGCTTAATGTTAAAGTCACAGCGCTTCCCAGCAGCAAAATCCAAACCTATTTCCTTTATCATGAAGGATATTTCAAGCGAGATGGACTCTATGTGAACCCAGCCAATAAGAAGGATTACCCCGATAACGATGAGCGATTTATTTTCTTTAATCGCGCAGTTCTTGAAACCCTGAAAACCCTCGGTTGGCGTCCGGATATTATTCATTGTAACGATTGGATGTGTGGTCTTATCCCTGCTTATCTGAAGTTGATATACAAAGACGACCCATTTTTCAAAGGGATTAAAACCGTCTTTACGATTCATAACATCGCCTATCAAGGAGCCTTTAGCAAATCAGCATTGCAAAAGTCAGGGTTGCCTGAAGAGGAATTTCATCCTGAGGGACTTGAGTTTTACGACAGCTTCAATTTCATGAAGATTGCCCTCGTTTATGCCGATACAATAACCACGGTGTCTGAGAAATACGGGGAAGAAATACGACTTTCCGATGACAAGAACTTGCATAGCGGTATGAATGGAATCCTTCAAAAACGCAAAAAGGATTTTGTCGGGATTTTGAATGGGATTGATGAAAATGTTTGGAATCCGAAAAAGGATGAATTCATTGAGAAAAAGTATGGGAAAGAGGATCTCTCAGGAAAGCTTGAAAATAAACAATCATTGCTGAAAAAATTGAAGATGCCTTACAACCCGTCAACTCCGGTGGTTGGTATTATTTCGCGACTTGTAGAGCAAAAAGGGGTTGATTTAATAATGGAAGGGTTTGATAAACTCCTCAATCTTGATGCGCAGTATGTTCTATTAGGCACAGGTCAAAAGGAATTTGAAGATTTCTTTAGAAACGCGGCTAAGAAAAATCCGGATAAATTTTTTGCTTCAATTTCCTTTAACGAAGAATTGGCACACCAAATTGAAGCCGGGGCAGATATCTTCTTAATGCCCAGCAAATATGAGCCGTGCGGGATGAATCAAATGTTCAGCTTAAAGTATGGTACGGTACCAGTGGTTAGAGCAACCGGCGGGCTTTATGATACCGTAAAGCCATTTAAGAATGGAAAAGGTAATGGCTTTGTTTTTGAAAAATACACCGCCTCTGAGATGATAAAATGTTTGAAAGAAGCTATCGATGCGTTTAAGGACCAAAAAAATTGGTCGAAAATCATTCAAAATGGAATGGAAACGGATGTTTCTTGGACGACATCCGGCGCGCGATATACTGAAATCTATTCAAAACTCTACGAATCAAAATAAACGATAGAGTTGACGAAAAAAAGTGCCTTGTTTCTTGATCGTGATGGGACGATAATCGAAGATCAGATTGGGGGATATATTCGTACAATTGAACAGGTAACCTTAATCCCTGAAGCAGCAGCTTCAATTGCTCAAGCTAAAAGTGCCGGCTTCTTAATTGTAGTGGTTTCAAATCAGTCAGGGATTGCTAAGGGTATTGTTTCAAAAGCCAAAGTGGACGAAATTAATGCCTACATGCAATCTGAATTGAAAAAAGGTGGCGGAGAGGCACATAGAATTTATTACGCACCATACCACCCTGAATATCCAAAGGTTGAATTTGAAGCATATAAAAGTTGGAGAAAACCTGAAACCGGTATGATTGAACAGGCGGTTCTGGATTTTCAAAAAGAGGATGTCGATATCGATTTAAGTTCCTCCTATTTTATAGGCGATAAGCAAATTGATATTGAATGTGGCAAAAAAGCCAAAGTCAAAACAATTTTAGTCAAAACAGGATACTCAGAATTTGAGGCTTGTGTAAAGAATAACACCCTTCCGGATTTTGTTGCTGAGAACCTTGCGGAAGGGATTCGTAATTTTGTTTTGATTTCCAACAATGCTTTTCACGGGAATGATTAATCTTAAGACATATAAAACCTTGTACACAGAATTTATCTTTACTTCCTCCTTCTTGCGAAACCCATTTTTCAAATACACCATAAGTTCTTTCATCCTTTTGGCAATCTGTTTATTGACGGCCTCATGTGGGGAGGAATCGGCGAACTTTTCAGGATTAAGTGAAAATTTTATTACCCCAAGCAACTTAAAATCAATTGAGATTGATTCTGTTGAAATTGAAAATTATCAAACCTCAAACTACAGTTCAGCGACAACCCTACCAACGCTGGGAAGTTTAGATCTTCCCGAAGGGAGACAGATAACATTTACTGCCTACTATAATTTTGATTATCCTGATACTACTTTTAGTGCATTAAATATTCAAAGTGTTGAATCAGGAGAATTGCAATATCGGGTTTCTTCCGGAAGTGTAAATAATGCGTCGCTTTCCGTTGATGCATTTCGAGTTACTCAAATTTGGAAGGACAGTTCGCTTTTCATTTCAAAACAACTCCCTCTCGGTAGTAAGATTTTCTCGCATGCGGTTTCACCTACGGATACGAGCCTTACAAGCATTGCATTGCCGATTGGGTTTGTAAATGCGGTAATCGATGCAGCAAAGAAAGGGCGTGTTTTTTTAAGAGACAGTAGCGAAATCGGGATTGCGCTTCGAACCATTTCCGGAAAAAATTTAATCAATATTTCCCGATCCAATATATTCTTAAAGATTAACTTGAACATTCAAACATCAAGTGGAATTGAGCGGAGGGTTATTACGCTTAATTCTACTGCTAGTGGAAATGCACTTGAGAGGAATTTTGTTTCCTTTAGCAACAATGCGCCTTTTATACAGGCTTCAACAGGAGATTACTCCCGCTTAAAATTTAATCTTACAGCAATTCCAAAAACTGCGGAAGTTGTTAGCGCTGAGCTGTCGTTTCATAGAGATACCCTTTACTTCGCATTTCCTACAAGTTCTTCATTAGGGTTAAACTTAAATTATGCTGATTCTGCAAGGGTAATCGGAAGAAGATTTGCCTCATTTTCGCTTTTCCCTGATTCAGCAGCTCGTTATAGGGTTTCAATAACGCCTATAAGCCAGATTGTATTTGAATGGGTTCGGCGCCCGGAGCAAAATTTGGGATTCATTGTAACGCCTTTTATCGATGGCGGGTCGCCTTTTTTATGGAAGTTGTATGGGAATGATGCAGCCACTTCTTTAAAACCTCGTTTGAAAGTGATTTACATTTCAAAAGATTAAACCCCTGCATCAATGGCAAGTGAACACCAGCCTGATATCTCGTATGTTATTCCACTTTATAATGAGTCGGAATCGTTGCCGGAATTAATTGATCAGATTAAAGATGCGCTGACGAAAAGTAATCTCGCAACTTTATTTGGACGAAAGCCTCAAATTGAAATCCTTTTGATTAACGATGGTTCTTCCGATGGTTCCGATAAAGTCGCCAAACAATTAATCCAAAAAAATCCGGAGATTAAACTTATTTCCTTTAGAAGAAACTATGGCAAATCGGCAGCTTTAGATGCGGGATTCAAAGAAGCAAAAGGAAGATATGTGATTACGATGGACGCCGATTTGCAAGACAGCCCTTATGAAACCGAACCTCTTATTAGAAAGGTAGAAGAAGGCTTTGACCTTGTCAGCGGTTGGAAACAAAAGAGATTTGATCCACTGAGCAAAACAATCCCCTCTAAACTGTTCAACTTTGTGACTTCCCGTCTTGCTGGAATTCCGATTCATGATTTTAATTGTGGTTTAAAAATTTACCGAAACGATGTGGTAAAGTCTGTTCATGTTTATGGGGAAATGCATCGATATATCCCTGTGCTTGCGAAATGGAATGGCTTTACTGTATCAGAGCTTGTGGTTGAGCATCGTGCAAGAAAATATGGTTCAACTAAATTTGGAATCAGCCGATTTTTTTATGGTTTTCTTGACCTGCTTACCGTCCTTTTTATTACCAAATACATGAAGCGGCCGATGCACTTTTTTGGTGTATTCGGCATTATCTGCACATTTAGTGGATCTGCCTTAGGATTGTATCTGACCATCGAAAAGCTTTTTTATGATGCCTATTTAAGCAATCGGCCGATGCTTTTTCTCTCAGTGCTACTCATTATTTTAGGAGTTCAACTCTTTATGGGTGGTTTGTTGGGAGAAATGATTACAAAATCTTATCACCGCGTGGAATCGTATTTGATCAAAGAAAGAATCAATTTTGAAAATTGATTCCATTTACTCCCTTCCTCCGTTCTTCATAAATTGAATTTTTATTCATTTCCCGATGACTGATAATTTCAAATTGAATATGAAACGACTGCTTCTAAGGCTGTTTGTTAGCTTTTTTTCTCTTTCCCTCTCCACACCTGCCCTATGCCAAATCGAATTGATGGAGCTTTTGGAAGAAAAGCCGGATAAAAACGCGATGCAAGAATGGTCATTTATTTCAAGTTCAACTTGCGGTATAAATTCATTTAAGAGCAAGTATCCAAATGCAAATGGCCGAGGGGTACTCATTTTTATTTTGGATACGGGTGTTGATATGGGAATCCAAGGGCTGCGTCAGTTGCCAAATGGAAAACCAAAAGTTGTTGCAGCGTATGATTTTTCTAGTTCTGGAGACATCGCACTAATGAGTTACACGGTTCCGGTTTCAGGAGACATCATTCATGAAGGAAAGCCCTTTAAAAGTCTTCAAAAGCTTCTAAGGCTATCACAAAACGAGAAAGTGTATTTAGGGCTCTATGACGAAAAGAGAAGACAAAATGCTGATGTTTCAGATTTAGATCTTGATGGAAAAAGTGAAAGTGTCTTTGGTATTGCAGTGGTTGAAACCAAAGAGGGACCGAGATTTTCAATCGATACCAATGGGGATCACAGTTTTGAAGACGAGGTTATACTCGCCAATTATTCTCAGGGTCTTAAGTCGGTTTCGATTAAGCCTATTCCCAAAGATCAAACCCCGCTGATGCAACTTGCAATCGAGGTAAATATTAAGAATCTGGTTGCTTCAATTCATGCAGATGACGGGGCGCACGGCTCTCACTGCGCCGGTATCGCCGCAGGTTTTAACATTTTCGGCTCCGATTCTACAAATGGATTTGATGGAATTGCGCCGGAATCTGAACTGATAAGTCTTAAAATCAGCGAAGGGAACATTGGCGAGCTTTCTACAACCGGAAGCATTTTAAGCGCGTTTCAATTTGCCGCATCTATCTCTGACACAAGTGAAAAGCCGGTGGTTGTCAATATGAGTTTTGGTGTGCCGTCGGTTTTTGAAGGAAACGCAGTGATGGAAGAAATCTTAGATACGATGATATTGAATCACCCCAATCTCTATGTTTGTCTTTCTAACAGCAACGAAGGGCCCGGCCTTTCAACGACAGGGTTACCCTCAGGCTCATGCGAAGCAATTTCAGTGGGAGCTTTTTTACCAAGCGAAGTTTCAAGAGATGTCTTGGCAAATGAGATTCCTGAAGGAAAAATATGGGGTTTCAGCAGCAGGGGAGGTGAGTATGCGAAACCGGATGTGCTTGCACCGGGAACAGCGTTTTCAACCGTGCCACCTCATACCATTTCACCCTTGATGAGTGGAACGAGTATGGCTTCGCCGTATGTCGCAGGATCAATAGCGCTTTTACTATCACAATTAAGAGCCGAGGGTTTCAACACACGGGATTTTCCACAACGCGTTATCAAAAAAGCATTAATAGAATCGGCTACACCTCTAAAGAGATATTCGTTTCTTGATGCCGGTGCGGGTTTAATGAATTTGCCAAAGGCATACGAATTATTGAAGACGATGGCAAAATTCAAGACGCAGCGAGACATTATTTCCTATGACATTCAATTTATCCAAGCGTCCACTACGCCAGAACAAAAAGTACGAGCGGGGTACTATCGCCAAGGGTTTTTTCCCGAAGAGGAATTGGTAAGTGTAATGCCAAAATTTCCTTTGACCGAAGAAAGTCTTAAACGAAATACATTTTCAAGATTTATTGAGTTACAAAGTTCAAGTGATTGGGTTTATCCCGTTCAAAAACGATTGCTCGTAACAGGCGTTACAGGTGCAGATATCGCCTTAAAGTTTAGGAAAGAAAAGCTATCAAAACCGGGGATATACACGGCAATAATCAAAGCGTTTGCTGTAGATTCTAAAAAGGGACGAAAGAATCTTTATTCGGAATTTGAATTGCGAATTACGGTGGTTATCCCTTATCCAATGGGGCAAAATGGAAAAATTGAGTTGAAACAACTTCAAGTAAACGAAGGTGAAACTAAACGATATTTTGTTTCCATTCCCCCATATACGCCGTCTTTTCAAGTAAGTGTGAAAGGAAAGAAGGAAAAAAAGGCGAGTTGTATGGCGGTCTTATGCGCACCGGAAGGTAAGGTATTGAAATCAATGTATCTTTCATCCGGCGAAAATAGTGTTGAAGAACTGATATCAGCAAATGATCATACCGGAGGAGTTTATGAAATTGTTTTGACAGGGAGCGAAACTGCTAAAAGGGAAACCTCTGAAATTGAGTTAACTATTCAAACGGAACCGATTTCAATTGAATTTACTGCATTTGGCGAAAGGCGAGGGAAGATTTCTCTCTACAATCGAGGCATAGATAGAGAGCCAATAACACTTTCAGTAAAAGAAATTGGTGCTTCGAGAACTTGGATAGATACCGTATTTGCAACAGAAGAGAAAAGTCGAAGGAGAATACCCATAACACTAAAGCCTTCAACGAAAAGTATTTCTGTAAGTTTAGAGTTAAGTTTGAAAGACTACAACAAGAATACAGATATTGCAATTGCCTTTACAGATAGCAACGGTAGAAGAATAGAATATCAAACGGTTGGGAATTTATACACAACGATTAAGACATACAATCCCTATTCTGAGGGAGGAACAATCTGGCTTGAGATTTATTATGGCTTTGCAATAAAAAGTGAGAGCGAAGTCGCAATCTTGAAACTTACAGAAACTCAATTCTCACTTCCAAAGGAAGTAGAAATGAATCGATTGTTTTTGAATTTACTTCCAAATTCTCTTCAAGAAGAAGAAATCAAAAGTGATATGAATTCCAATTTTAGCGAGATCTACAAGAAATTGATTCAAGTTCGAGTAGTTGGAAAGAAAGGTGGCGCAATTCGAATTCAAAAAAATTTTTTATTACCCTAATGTTACGAAAGATTGGAATCGAAATCCCGTTAAAGAAAGGAAACCCGACAAAAGAACTTGGGCAACAAAGCTCAAAACAAATTGATATTGGGGAAAATCTCAATAGGAAGAAATCAAAGAAAAAAAGTCTCCAATTAACAGAGTCTATGACGCTGCACGAAAGTGTTTATGCCTTGGCGTTTGGAGCTCACCCCGATGATGTTGAAATTTCCTGTGGTGCAATCTTACACAAAATTATTCGGGAAGGGAAAACCGTTGCCGTTTGCGATCTAACCGAGGGTGAAATGGGAACGCGTGGCACAGTTGAAAAGCGATACATAGAGTCAGCGGAGGCATCAAAAATTATTGGATACAAAACCCGTTTGAATTTAAACTTAGGCGATGCAACCTTTGAAGTCAATACAGAAAACCGAGAAAAGTTGGTCAAGATGATTCGGCACTTTCGACCCCACATCGTTTTCGCCCCGCAGGTTCGGGAGAGGCATCCCGATCATGAACGCGCAGCTGGATTGATCAAGGATGCTTGTTTTTATGCAGGACTGAAAAAAATTGAAACGGTTTTTCAGGGGCAACCTCAAGCAAGGCATCGGCCGCAATATCTCTTCCATTATCTCCAAGATCATTTTGAGATTCCACATCTTATTGTTGATATTTCAGAGGAATTCGAAGTTGGTATGAATGCTATTCTTGCCTTTGAATCGCAATTTTATTCACCCCTCTCGCATGAACCAGAAACCTTTATCAGTAGAAAATCCTTTTTGGAGAGTCTTGAGGCAAGAGCAAAAACTTTAGGGGAAGTTATCGGGGTTAAGTATGGTCAAGGGCTGCTTTATGGTAAACCTTTAGGAATTAGTCACTTTAGCCGAGTGTTTTAATCGATCTAACGAGCAAACTTTACCTTAGTGCCGTTATGGCTCATTCACAAAAAGAGAATTACTCATCCTGCTTTGGCGTTATTCTCATTCTATTTTTCTTTGTTTTTTTACAATCTCAGTCATTAGCTCAAACCCAAGATGATCTCTTTAGGATGGGAAAGGAGGAATTTGAGCGAAAAAACTTTTCAAAAGCACTTACCTATTTTTTAAGTGTTTATAAAACTTCCTCTCAAACCAAAGGCTTAAACGAAGCACTCGGTGAAACCTACATTGCCCTTGAAAGAGCGTTCGATGCAATACCTTATTTGACTAATGCCCTTCGTGAGTCTCCCGAAAACGCGTCTCTTTACTTCAACCTTTCTTTGTGCTACGAGCTTACTTTTCAGGAAAGGGAATCAATTGTAGCGCTAAAGGAAGGACTGAAGCTTGACTCTGCAAATACCGGTGCTTTGATTCGCTTAGCCAATCTAGAAATGAGAGTTGGCAATCATCAAGAGTCGCGTCATGCGTTGGAAACACTTATTCAGAGATTGAAACAAACTGCAAAAGTGAAACCCGATTCTGCAGAAGTTTTTCTAAATCTTGGAATGGGTTATTTGCTTTTTGGGGAGTGGGAAGAAGTTGAACATGCGCTTTCTGTTTTGGAAAGATTAGGTAGCCCACTTGTTTCTGAACTAAAGTCTTTTATCGACTCTCAATTGAAACAAACAGGCCCAGAGGTCAAAGAAATCAAATTGATGATTCGAAAAAAGCCAAAGGACGCGGAATTATATCGAAAGCTTGGCGGGGTTTTGCTCTATACAAAGCAATATGAGCAAGCTGAAGATGCCTTTAAGAAAGCGGTTGAATTAGATTCTCTGAATGCGGCATCCTATCGTTCACTTGCTTATTTATACTTAAGAACCAAGCGATATCGGGATGCGGAGCAAATGTTTGAGCAAAGTACTCGATTAACACCAAGTGACTCGCCCGAAATTCTCGGTCTCCTTGCGCATTTAGGACATACGAGGCTCAATATTTCTAAAATCAAGGAAGCACTCCAAGCTTTTCAGTATGCGCTAACACTCGCTGAAAACATGAATCCAAAAGATGTTGGTAAATTTACTACAGAGCTCGCTTACATCTATTTTGGAATTGCTGTTGGGCGTTATAATAATGAACAAATCAATGAAGTGAAATGGGTCGCGAATCCATTTTCATTTCGAATTGAAAGTTTGGAAAATCGAACTTTTAGCATATTCCCACCCCATTTGAGAAGATTTGAACCAATCCTTGCCTCACTTTCCGATGCCTTGCGGTTGAAGAATGACTTTGCTGAGGCCTATGCCTTCAAGGGTGTCGTTCAACTTCACTTAGGGGATAATGCTGCAGCAGCAAACGCATATCGAGAAGCAATAAAAATCAAGCCGGATTTTGCCGAAGCCTATGCCGGACTTGGCGCGTGTATTTCAAGAATGGGAAATGATGATGCCGCAATCGCGTTAATTCTCAATGCCATTGCTCAAAAAAAGGATTATGCAGATGCTTACGCCTTACTGGCAAAGCTTTATGAACGGCGAAATCGAATTAAAGAAGCAATAAGTACTTACGAAAAACTTTTAGAATTTGAGCCCAACAATGAAAAAGCCCATTTTGATGTTGGACTCTTGTATGGAAAAGTAGGCAACTCTCAAATGTTGCTCAAACATTACTATATCTTGCAAAAATTAAAATCGCCATTAGCTGAAAGGCTTTACAGAGCTAAGAATTAAAATCAAGAGACAATGACAAGTAAGAAAGCAAAAACAAATCAGAGAAAATCACCCGCCCTTTTAACCGTTGCTGAAAAAACGAACTACACCGCAACGTCGAGATTTGCAGATGTGGAAACTTTTCTTTTTGAATTGAAATCCCTTTGCCCACAAATGAGCTTGACCACTTTTGGGTCAACAACTGAAGGGCGACCTCTCTACCTTGCTGTTTTTTCGAATACCAATGTGAGAACCCCAATTGATGCAATAAAATCAGGTAAGCCAATTGTACTTCTTCAAAATAATATCCACGCCGGCGAGGTTTGCCCGAAAGAAGCTTCAATGATACTCATGAGAGACATCGCATTCGGAAACTTAAATGAGCTTTTGGAAAAACTTGTCATTCTTGTTGTTCCGGTTTACAATGCAGACGGCAACGAGCGAATAAGCGAAGCCAATCGCCTTTCACAAATAGGGCCTGAAAATGGTGTTGGGATTCGGACAAATGCCATCGGGCTGGATTTGAATCGTGACTACATGAAAATTGAAGCGAAAGAAACATTGCACCTTATTCGCGATCTTTATGTGGCGTGGCAACCGGATGTCATCGTTGATGGTCATACCACAGATGGCTCAAGGCACGGTTATGATTTGACTTACGGCTTTCCTCAGAATCCAAACGCGAATAAAGGACTTATTGAGTTTACTCGAGATATCATGCTTCCTGAGGTATCAGAAAAAATTAAAAAGGATACTGGGATTGATATGTTTTTTTATGCCGATTTCGTGGATTTCAAAAATCCAAGTGCCGGTTGGGCAACCTACTCCCATCATGCTCGTTACGGCGCAGCCTATGGCGGATTGCAAAATCGAATTTCAATTTTGATGGAAACCTACTCTTATGTTTCTTTTAAAAAGCGTGTGGTGGCTGCGTATCATTTTATGCGAGAGTGTTTGGAATATTCAGCACGCAATGACAGGAAAATTCGTGACATTGTTTCAAGAGCAGAGCGAGACGCCGTGAGGAGAGGTGAGAATTATGATGAAAATTTGAATCGGATAGGGATTGAAATCAAGAAAGTTGCTTTTGATAAAAAAGTCTCCGTTATCGGCTATGAAATTGCCGAGCGTAAAAATCCTGATGGAAGTGTACGATATGAAGCGACTAAGAAAAAGAAAGTTTACGAAGCGCCTTATTTCGGGAAGTATGAAATGACGAAAACCGTCACTCGGCCACTGGGTTACTTTATCCCCAAAGCAGAAAGAAGAATTGTTGAAAAGTTGCTTCTGCACGGGATTGTTGTAGAAACTTTACTGAGAGAGTTTCGCATTAAATGTGAATTTTATGACGTTAAATCCGTAAAGGCATCTGAACAATGTTTTCAAGCACACCGCGAGGTTACTGTTGAAGTAGAACGCAAACCAATAACGCTCACATTAAACAAAGATGACTTTTATGTTCCAATGAATCAAGTATCCTCACATGTTGTAGCAGGTCTTTTGGAACCAGATTCCGACGACAGTCTCGCACATTGGAATTATTTTGATAATTACTTGACCGGAAAACTTCGTTTTGAAAAGGATTTCGTTACCGAGTACGAATACAACCTCATTGACCTCCCCCGAACAAAAGAGATTTATGAAAAATTGATTGATAAAAATCCATCGTTAAACGAAGAGCGAAAGAAAGAAGAGAAGATGAAATTTTTCTGGACAGCCGTTGGATATGGAAATGAATTCAATAACATTATTCCTGTTTACCGTCAGATAGAAAAAAAAGTAATTCCCTCGATGCTTTTTAATCATGAAAAGAACTAAAGAAATGAGAAGGCATTGTTTGATGCGAAGTTCGATTCATTTTTCATTTTGGGTTTCAAACCTCACCTTCTGGGTAGGTTTGTTTTTATGTTCAGCATTGGTTTACGCGCAGCCCTTTAAGCTAAAGAAGGTGAATCATGTAATACGAATTTCAAACCTTAATTCTTACCCTGATTTTCGTTTTTTTGTTTTTTACCCTCAATCTGAACTGATGCAAAGTGGAGATGAAATATCCTTTGATGCAACGGGTTCTGTCATTCGTAAAAAGCCATTGCCTTTTGAATTGATAGAAGATGGCTTAGTGTATTCTTTTGGCGATATAGTTTATGCGCCTAATCCTCTTCCTTTATCTGAAGATTCATTACTTGCAATTTGGAGAAATTTTGAAATAGGCACTGAAAATGTTGAGAACATCAAGAAACTGTTTCAATCACAACTCCCATTTTTATCGGAGCCGAATACACAAGCAGCAATCATTGATTCGTTGGATGACGAAAACCCCGCGATTGCCATCAATGACCTATTTGAGTTACAATGGAGTGAACAAGACAGCACATTTGAATTGGTGCTCCTTTCAAGGCAATATGAATTTGATGGCGGGAAAAGTCGAATAGCTTCGGAATTAGAATTAGCCTCGGCTCAAAACGCTATGAGAGACGCCGCTCGGCGGAAAATCAAAAGACCAACCGAGACCATCTTTAGCGATAGAAATGGAAAACGAAAAGTGATTAACAATATAAATGGCAATAAGCTTATCCAAGAGATTGATGAACCTGAACAAAGTTCACTTTTGTACATTGCCATCATATTCCCAGTCGTGTTCGGGCTTTTAGGTTGGTATGTTGTGGTTGGAAGAAAGAAGTGGATAGAAAGAAATCGTGGTAGTCTTTAGAAATCTAAAGTCAAAATAGATGAGGATTTTAAATGCGATCATAAAATGCGCGCTTTGCTTCCGAAATAAACGCTTTTAATTTTTGAGGCGATTTTCGACCGGGAAGCTCTTCAACGCCGCTCGATACATCAACCCCGTCTGGTTTGAGAGTCAAAATCAAATCATACACATTTTGAGGCGTGAGACCTCCAGCAAGAATCACCTTACAGGTTTTTTCAAATGACTTGATTCCATAGATTATCTTTTTTGCATCAACCAAAGGAATCGAATCGCCTGTTCCGCCAAAAGCAGTTGGTGAAAACGAATCAATCAAGAATGTATTGCAGTTCAACTGTTCTAAAATTTTTTTTGCAATTGGCTTGATTTCCTCTGAAGTGCCTCTTAGTGCGGGAAGAATAGGTAGCTTGAATGCACGGAGCAAAAAGAGATTATCGGAAGAAAAAAAATTATGATGGTGAAATTGCGCGTGGGTTAGGCCGGTTTCATACAGCAATTTTTGAATTTCAGGAATAGAATGTTGGACAAAAACACCAACTTTTGCAATTCTTTCGGGAAGAGCGTTAATAATAGGTTCAATGTTATTCGGTGAAATATATCGTGGGCTTTGAGCGTAGCAGATAAAACCGATTGCATCAGCCCCACATTCGATTGCATGTTCTGCATCCGAAAGATTTGTAACACCACATATTTTAACTTGAAACATCGTTTGGGGTTACGAGACAGGTTTAACTCGGCTTCCGGGTTTCATTGCGGGGATTCTAGCCAAGCTTTCTGGTATTGAATCGTGAGGGTAAGCAACCACATTCATTTTTAATAACGAATACTGATCTTTGGATAACACGACTGCACCGTTGCTACGATCAACTATAAAACCAACTCCAGCAACGATTCCGCCATATTCTTCCACGAGTTTCATCACTTCGCGAACCGAGCCGCCGGTGGTAACCACATCTTCAACCACCAAAACGCGTTCTCTTTCTTGAATTTCAAATCCTCTTCTGAACTTCATCATTCCCTCCGTTCGCTCGGCAAATATGGTTCTTTTGCCAAGTTGTCTCCCCACTTCAGTTCCAACAACCACGCCTCCCAAAGCCGGAGAAGCCACAACATCAATTCCTTTTTCAAGAAAATGAGAAGCAATTGGTGTGCACAAAAGCGTGAGATAATTTGGATACTGAAGCACTTTTGCACATTGAAAATAATTCGGGCTATGCAATCCTGAGGATAAGATAAAATGCCCTTCAAGCAGAGCACCGGTTTTTCTGAAAATCTCGAGAACTTCTGACTCGGAAGGCAACATCAATTTGTAAGTTAAAATTGAAAAAGAATTTACACAGTCAGTGACTTTTCCGCTAATACATATTCTGCTTCTGCATCACCACGCAGGATTGCTTCAAGTTCATCTTTATGGGCTTTCTTCAATTTTGAATCGAGCTTTTCAACAAAGAGTTCACCATTCAAGTGATCCAGTTCGTGTTGAATCACGCGCGAAACCAACCCATCAAATTCTTCGATATGCTCATTAAAATTTTCATCACGATATTTGAGCTTAATTCGATCGGGCCGTGTGACGGTTTCACGAACACCCGGAATTGAGAGACAGCCTTCTTCCATTGTAAATAATCCGTCTGCTTCTAAGATTTGTGGATTAATAAATACCATTGGTGGAATTTCTTCATACTTTTCAATGATCGAGACATCGATAACAAGCAAACGAATAGAAACCCCGACTTGAGGGGCAGCTAAGCCGATTCCACTTGCTTGTTCCATTGTCTCAAACATATCCGTGATAAGTTTGCGGGTTTTTGCATCAACCCCTTTCAAGGGTTTAGCTGTCTTTTTTAAGACTTGATCGCCGTAGGTATAAATCGGAAGAATAGCCATAAAGAGTATAAATTAAATTTCTCAAAGTTATTGAAGTCGATGAAATAATCATTGGTTCAAAAGACCTAAAATCGGTTTCGAAACTCAATAGGTGTCACGAAAAAAATCACTGTTTCCATTTTCTAAAAGTTAATCAATATTAACAGCCTTCGATTGCGAAGCGTTCTTTCGTTTGGTTCTAGTGTTAAAATGGCGCGTCATCCGGATTTAATCGATTGTCAGGTAGCATTGGAGGTGTGCTTTGAATGATATCTTCAGCGGCTCGAGCTGATTTGAGTTCATCACGAGGGGAGAAATCGGATTTTGAATAGACGGAGGAAAGCGATTCAAATCGGCCGAACTGCCGCAGAAACTTCAATTTGACTTCACCGACCGGTCCATTGCGTTGCTTGAGAATATCAATGACAATGATGTCTTTGGTGGAACTACCGTCGGCGAAGGCTTGCATACCGTAGCTTTCGGGGCGAGAAAGCGCAATCACGACATCGGCATCTTGTTCGATACTCCCCGATTCGCGAAGGTCGGAGAGAAGCGGCTTCTTATCGCCTCCACGCTGCTCGATTGATCGATTGAGCTGTGCAAGTGCAATGACCGGAATTTCAAGTTCCTTTGCAAGTGCTTTAAGAGAACGAGAAATCTGCGCAATTTCTTGCTCCCGATTTGCTTTGTTATCCTTGACAGGTGTAACAAGTTGAAGATAGTCGATGATAATCATCCCAATCTTCTTCTCCATTTTCATTCGGCGTGCTTTAGCAGCCATCTCGATTATTGAAATTCCGGGCGTATCATCGATATAAATTTCAGATTGTGAAAGTTTATCGATTTGTCCAGCGATTCGAGTCATATCGGCTGAAGATAACCGTGCGGTGCGAACAAGGGTTTGGTCGGTCATTGTTTCAGCACACAGCATTCTTTGAACAAGCTGCACTTCCGACATTTCGAGGCTAAAAAATAGCACAGGTTCTTTGCGTTCTACGGCAGCATTACGAGCAAATGCAAGCGCGAGTGCCGTTTTACCCGTTGATGGGCGAGCGGCAATGATAATCATATCGGAGCGCTGAAAACCCGCCGTTAGGTTGTCAAGGTCTCTGAAACCCGAAGCCACACCGGTGTAAGTTTCCTTCCGTTTCTGTAAGTCTTCAATTTGCTTTACAACGACTTTCAGCAAAGTTTTCAAATCGGAAGCTTTCTTGCGAATCCCTGCCTGAGAAATCTTAAATACTTGTTGAGAGGCCTGTTCTATAAGATCAAAAACATCAAGCGATTGTTCGTATGCAACTTTTGCGATTTGAGAGGAGGTAACAATTAAGCTTCTGTAAAGATATTTTTCTTTTACGATGATGGCATAGTACTCTACATTAGCAGCCGTTGCGACTTTATTTGAAAGTTCGGCTAAGTAATAATAGCCTCCAATTCGTTCTAATTCTTCGCTACGCTTGAGCTCATCGCTTAGTGTGATGAGGTCAATGGCTTCACGGCGAGTATATAATCGAAGCATTGCTTTGTAAATGGTGTCATGCTTGATCTCATAAAAGATTCGATCTTCATTGTCGCCAAAAACATTGATAACCCGCTCAATGGCATCGCCTTGAATGAGAATACAACCTAAAACTTCTTGTTCAATATCAATGGCCGCCGGTGGCACACGCCCTTCCTTTGACCAATCGATATCTTCGCGAAACATTCCTCGCCGCGATTTCAAGAGTTTATCCAACGGAAAGTTGGCACTCATATCTTGACTTTTATCGATAAATCCTTCTGACATTCCTGCTTATCCATTCAATTTTAGACATCACTTCCACTAAAAATTCGAACTACGCTTAAAAAGAACCCCCTTCTTTTAGAATTAAAGGGCAGCATATTTTTCGTCATAAATTTTTCTTAAATACTTCATGTCCTCCCAACAAAGAGGTTTCCAATTGGGGTTGCGGAGCAACGCCGCGGGATGAAAGGTTACAATGACATCGAGCTCTTTCCAACGATGGATTTTTCCACGCATTGAAGACATAGAATGTGTGTTTTCCAAAAGCGTATTCGCAGATACTTTTCCCAAACACAAAATTATTTTTGGGCGGATTATTTCAATTTGACGAAAGAGGTGAGGAATACATGCGGCGATTTCATCTCGCTCAGGGTTTCGATTTTCCGGAGGGCGCGATTTAACAATATTTGCAATGTAAACATCACTTCTTTGGAAGCCTATGGACTCAAGTATTTTATTCAAAAGCTGTCCTGAACGCCCAACAAAAGGTTTCCCTTGTTCGTCTTCGTCAGCGCCCGGAGCTTCACCAATCACAAGCAATTTTGCATTTTCATTTCCATCACCAAATACATAATTCTTTCGTGTTGCCCCTAACCGACATTTTTGGCAATACTTTGTGGCTTCATAAAGCTCTTGAAGCGTTTGATACTTTGAAAACTCACTGTTTGACCCTTTTGAAGAAGGCTCAGGAACTAAACCGAATAAATCTATCTCTGACATGAATGACAACAATTTCTAAATCATAGGAGAAAGAGGATGAAAAAAGCCGCGATATCAGCGGCATATTGGAAAGATAGCCTATTTGAGGAAAAATTTAGAATTCTTTTTCTTTATCAAAACAAAAGAAGAAAGTCGTTCCAAATTTTCTAAATTTGCGACTTCTTGATTAAAGTTAAATAAGTTACTCAAATTCGAAGTCATCGATGGATTTGCTATCAGTTTCCTTTTTACTGTTTGCCTATTTAGGAGCACAAGTTATTGTCGCTACGATTGGAACAGTTTGGGCAAAAAACCCCGTTACAAGCGCACTTTTTTTGGTACTTAACTTCTTTTCGCTCGGTGGGCTTTACCTATTGCTCGAGGCACAATTCATTGCTGTTGTTCAGGTTATTGTTTATGCCGGTGCAATTATGGTTCTCTTTTTATTTACCATAATGCTTCTAAATTTAAATGATGATCGATCGTTAAGAGAAAAGTTTGACCTGAAAAAGGGGTTTGCCGTACTTCTTTCGATTTCATTGCTCCTTGAGCTTGGGTATATTCTTTCATTAAAGATTACTTTACCGAAGTCTCCTGATCCTTTGTTAGGTTCTCAACTAGGGGAGGCAAAAACAATCGGAAAAGCGTTACTAACAGATTTTTTATTTCCATTTGAGGTGATTTCTGTTCTATTACTTCTCGCCGTGATTGGGGCAATCGTCTTATCAAAGAAAAATTTTCCTGAAGAAATCACGCCATAAAATATTTTTATGCGATATCGGGATTAAGCTAATTTTATATACTAAATCAACATTTTGATTCAAATGCGCGTACTTACTTTTTTGTCATTCGTGAGTCTAATTGCCATTGCCTCTGCTTGCGGGCCAAATGCCGTACAAAAGAAATTGATTGAACAAATCACCATTGTTCAAAAATCGCTTGAAGATAACTTGACTGCTTTAGAAGCAAATTCAGAGTACTTAGTCAAAGAGCAAGCTGAATTTGAGGCTACCGGTAAAACGCTTCGTAAGAAACTAGGAAAAGCAGATTCACTTTACTCTGTTTTGCTTAAGGCTCACGGAAAAGTAGCGGAAGGTCTTAAAGAAAAAACCGATAAACTGAAAAGCATTAATGATGAATACAAGTCGTTCGTTGAGAAACTAAATGCGCCGGTTAGTTTTACATTTGATGTACGTGAAATTGAAAAGGATTACGCGCTTCTCAAAACTGAGCAAGAGAAACTTTCTGAAGAAGCAAAACCCGCAATGTCTGAGCACGAAAGGCTTGAGGAGCAAATGAAAGCCCGATTATTAGAAATCGAAACATCTTTGGCTTCAGTCAATTCCCCGGTGTCGAATGCGGCTTCGGCCAAATCGTCCGCACCAAAGAAGACAAAACCGTAAAACAAAGCGGAAAAATTGTCTTTTTTCTTGCAAATTGTCTTTGGCAGAGATTAATCAGGTTTAATCGCAAAATATGCGGATTTCTTCCGTATAGGCGGTTTCTCCCTTGAAAACAGCTTTCTGGGAGGAAGCAAGTATGAATGTATTAGTAACCGGTGCTTCCGGATTTATTGGAGCAAATGTTGCTCGCAAACTCGTTGAAAAAAAGTTTCCCGTTACACTTCTTGTTAGAGAAAAATCAAATCTCCAAGCAGTTGATGATATTTTAGACAAGGTTACCCTTCGCTACGGCGATGTGACCGACCGTAAATCGATTTTTGAAGCGATGGAGGGGATAACCAATGTTTATCATTGTGCAGGAAAAGCACATATCGGCGGAGGAAAAGATAGACAGCTATATGCAATCAATGTTGAAGGGACTCGAAATGTCTTAGAAGCAGCTATGCATGAAGAAGTCAAAAAAGTGGTTTATACCAGTTCTGTTTCTGCAATTGGAATAACCGGAACTAAAGAGCCGGCCGATGAAAATCAAGATTGGAACTTGGATGAACTCAATGTCACTTACTTCAAAACCAAACACTTGGCAGAAAACGAAGTAAAAGTCGCGGTTGATCAAGGGTTGGATTGTGTTATTGTGAATCCAAGCTATGTTTTTGGTGAGTGGGATGTCAATTTTAATGCAGGTCGGTTAATTAAGGATTTATACTTTCATAAGATTCCGGTTTATCCTACCGGTGGCATCAATGTGGCTGATGTACAAAATGTCGTAAACGGTCATTTAGTTGCAATGGAAGGGGGCTTAAAAGGAGAGCGATATATTCTTGGAGGAGAGAATCTTACCTATAAAGAAGTATTTGATACCATTTGCAGAATAGTGAAAGCGCCTCGTGTTTGGCTACCACTATACAAAAGCTTGGTTCGTTTGTTTGTAAATCTCACGGCCGATATGAGAATCCACAGAAAGATTAGTGCGCTTGCAAATCGCGAAATTTTGGAATCCTCTTCAAAATATTTTTATTACTCATCCAAAAAGGCCTACTCTACACTCGCTTATCAACGCACACCGTTTGATGAAAGTATCTTTAGGACTTTTAATTGGTATAAAGAAAAAGGATTGTTGTAGATGAATTTAACCATTTTCAAAAGTCTCTTCTAAAAGCCTTTGCCTCACAAAGGCTTTTTTATTTTCCTTATTCCTCTTTTGGAATAAGGAATGTGCTTGGGTAATCGGTATCAAATATCAGAAGGGGGTTTGTTGGAACGGATTTTAACTTTCCCTGAAGCCAAAGCGGCATCTGGTCTCTGTAATATTTGCTTAACGGGTGACCTGAGTTTCCGCCCGGAATAATCGAGAAATAAGAATCCGTTATGCTGAAATCGATGACCCTTCTTCCACTTGCCCCTAATGATTGTGAAGCAGAAAGTAAGGTGTTTTGAATTGGTAAGGGTTCAGAAAATCGATATTCACCGTTATTGATGGTAGTTGAATGACCACCGGTTTCAAAAGGTCCGATGTTAAAGATATTCTCGGGGGCTTTGCTTGAATTTTTCTTTCGAAGGCTCGATCCAAGAAGATGTGGAAGGGTGAGTTTATGAATTTTTCCCCATCGCCATTCTGTTTCATCAGTGCCTAAGTTTTTTTTCAAAATCAAAACGGCTTCAGAGAAACTTTTTCGAATAATATCATCTCTCGTTTCTAAGGCAGCGGTTTGACGATTATCGAACAAAGGGTGAAATGTCACTTGATCAACCGCAACACTATCAATAACGATTGAAGTTACCGTTGAATCTTTCATCATTCGTTGAATCACCCGAATCGGTGCGTTCACTAAGGCGAGATATTCAGAAAGGAGTTCATCGCCCAATTCGTCTTGAAAAGTATTGATAAGGAGTTGTCTATAAAATTGGGCATAGATTGTTGCTGCGATAGATGTTTGTTCAAATCCAAAATGCCAATTTTTGAGATACTCGAAAGCGGTTTGAGTAGATGGGTCAAGAGTGGATTCGACCGCACGCAAAACATAAGGAATGAGCTCTTTTGCGGAAGGAGAAATGAGGTCGTTTTGAATATTTTGGAATTCTTCTGTTGAAAAATCATGTTGCGAATTCAAAAGTTCTGCAATGCGTTCGGCTCGGCTTGAGGGCTCCCAAAGTGAAGAGATGTAGTATGGATAATTGCTCTTGGTTGGTTTCTGATTTGCAGTAACAATTAACCCTGAATTTGGGTTATAAATATGAGGCAAGTTTGAAAAGGGAATAGATCCTTGCCAAGCGTCGATTGGGTTTGTGGCACTTCGCAATCGAAAACCCACTTGGTCTGTTCTTATCGGAATAATCCCTGCAGCTTGATAACCAATATTGCCGGAAGAATCGGCATAAACAAAATTTTGAGCAGGCATTCCAAAAGTTGTAAGAGCAGATTTGAAGTCATTCCAATCTGAAGACTTCATAATTCTATAAAGTGATCCGATTTCATCGGTTAATGTAGACCCTGTCCAAAGCATCGAAATCATATAATTATCAAGAATTGGGGATTGTAGGGTAGGGTTCATTGAATTTCTTTCAGGTCTGAAGGTTACTCCGTTTGAAGTGATAAAATATCGATGCGAGATACTCGCCGCATTTTTGATTTTAATTTCTTCAACAATCTCTTGAGTTAGAAGTGGATTCTTGAATTCACTTGGGTCGAGATGAAGAAAAAAGTCGCAATCATCTGCCATTAAATTGGTCATTCCCCAAGCTATCGAAGGTGTTTTCCCAAATATGATTGTAGGGATTCCGGGCAAAGAAAAACCGGCAACATTGATTTTTGAGTTTGGCGAATAGAGATGCATCTCATACCACCGCGCCGGAGCGGTAAATCCTAAATGCGGGTCGTTGGCAAGCATTGCTTTTCCAGATTTTGACTTCGAAGGGCTCACGACCCACGCATTACTTCCCAAATGAGAACCAAAACTGCCAAAAAGAAGCCTGAATTCGGTATCAATTTTTTTTAACTCAATGAGTTGAGAAATCACTTTTGACTTTTGAAAAGCAGGTCGTTTTTTTGATTTGTTATTTGTCGAATCAAATAATGAAACAACTTGGGCGGTTTGTAAAGAATCAAGAATTGAATTGCGATAATCTTCATACTCGGGGTAAAATAGCATTGCTGATTTTACCCCAAGTTTAGAGGCAATTTCAGCTAAAACAATATCAATGTGCCAACTGAGATTCAACTCCCAACCCATTAATCGAAGAATTTCAAGGGTATTTTGCGGTCTCCAATATTCAGGTGTATAACCTAATAGTTCAAATTCTAAAGGTAGGCGCTCTTCACCGGAATGAATTTTTTGAAGGTAAGCATTTACTCCATCGCAATAAGCCTGAATGATGCGTCGAGTCGATTCTTTAAGTGGGCTTGAACGAGAAAACCACAAGGAATCAGCAATTCGTCTTAACCCCACCGTCCTAAAAAATTTATCAAGCGAAACCGTTTCTTCTCCATAGATTTCAGAGAGTCTTCCTTCTGAGGCCATTCGTTGAGATTCCATTTGCCATAGGCGTTCACGGGCGTGAGTGAAACCTTGCGAAAAAAACAAATCATGTTCAGAATCGGCAAGTATATGTGCAACTGCGAAGTCGTCGTAAGTAATTTGAACGGTGGATTCAAGCTCTCCTTTATTGATCTCGAAGCGGGAGGAATAATCATGAACCGAGCTTTTCATGATACGTATGAAAAACCAAGTCATTGAAATTAAAAGAAGGACTGCCGTAAGGGTTATGCCATTAAAGAGTTGTTTTCGGGCGCGCTGCATCAAGAAAAAAGTAAAGCCTGAGAATTCTCAGGCTGTGAATGAGTGAATTAGGCAACAAGCAAGATTTTACTTGGCTTCGAATTTCTAAGCGATTCAAGGGCATCTAATCCGGTAAGACCATTATACGCCACGCTTTTGAGTTTTCCTTTATCGTATTTGAGCATGCCTTCATAATTTTTTTCTGAGGTAAAATGTATCGAAGCGGTTTGCTTGCTGAAAACCATATAAGCCATTGCTTGAGAGAGTGAATCAAACTGTTGTGATGCCAAAGAAGAACTGCGTTCCACAGCAGATTTCATTGCCGGTTGAGGTGCAATTACGGTAGGAATTGAATCTTGAACAACGGGTGGTGGTAATTCTTCCAAAGTGGGTGTCGACGAAGTTTGTTTAATATTCAAATATTCCTTTACCAAATTTCGTAATTGATTGACATCAGGCGGTTTCAAGAGGTATGAACTCGCGCCAAGGGCTAAAGCTGCCATAATCAACTCTTTATCTGAAAGCCCACTGCAAACAATTGTGGTTGGTAACAATTGCCCCGATTGCTCTACAGCCTCTAAAAATTCAATGCCATTCATCTCAGGCATGAGCATATCTAGGAGCAATAGATTATATGAACCGACTCGTAGTTTCTCTAATCCTTCTGTGCCATCGTAACAACTCGTAAATACAAGTTCGGAAGAGACTTTTCCGAGCGCTGCTTTATAAATGAGGTGAGCGCCGCTATCGTCGTCGATGATTAATATTTGCTTTGACATTGTATTCACGTGATTGACTGTAATATAAAAAGTTTTAATTGCTTTGTTTTATTTGCAAAAGTTTCTGCAAAGAAGATTCGTAAGCAGGCTCAAGTGCATGAATAAGAAGTTCACATTCGCTTAGATTCTCATGTTGTGCATTCACTTCAATTTTATGGGCGAAATCGCCGAGTTTTGCCGCTCCGATATTCAAGCTTGTTCCTTTGAGTGCATGTGCTGCTTTTCTTAATAGCGGTGCATTAGATTCAGAATAAAGCAGTTTAACCTTTTGAATTTGTTGTGGGACTTGTTGAATAAACAAATCGATTAATTCATTGAGTAAAGTGCCGTTACCTACTGATGGTAGGGATTGAAGCATTTCTATCGTTGATAGATTGAGAATATTTTCTTCAACCGAAATTTCAAATATTGAATGATGATGAGCCGGGGAAGGTGAACGTCCGCTTTGAATTACTGCCGCCCAATATTCGATCATTGCAGAAACTGTGTCGATCGTGATAGGTTTAGCAAGGAAATCTTTCATTCCGGCTTGAAAGCAATTATCGCGATCTGTTTGAGTTGAATTCGCTGTCATTGCAAGTATAACCGGCACTTTCTCCGAAGGAAATCGCTTAAGTATTTCTCTTGTTGCTTGAAGTCCGTCCATTTCGGGCATTTGAATATCCATAAAAACAATGTCATAATACCTTTGGTCAAACAAATGCAGTGCTTCGATCCCATTAGTAGCCACATCGGCATCATATCCTAATTTCTTTAGGATACCAAGTATCACCCGTTGATTGATGGCATAATCTTCAGCAACCAGAATCGAAATGTCATGTTTCTTATACGGATAGGTTCCTTCAATGGCAATTGGGCGAGCGGCATTGGCAGAAGAGAGAACCTTTTGAAGCGCTAAAAGTGTTTTTGAATGTCGTACTGGTTTGACCAAAACAAAATCAAAGATGTTCATTTTTGAAACTGCATCAAACGATTGTTGAAAGCACAGTACCCCTAATCGAGTCCCTGTTTCTCGTGCTTGATGAAGATAGGCTATTTCTTCTGCTGAAATCGGTTTATCTGAAAGCGAAAGAATAATAACATCGGGATGATTTCCCTTTTGGGTTGTCAAAATAACCTCCGAAAGTGAGATGTTAGGTATTACCGATAGACCTTCGTTAAGTAGAAATTGATTTGACGCTTGTAATGCCATTGGTCGTTCATCTACCCAATAAATTTTAAGTTGAAGACCAAATGCATCAAAGTATCTAGCTTTTTCTTGTGTGTTTTGACTTTGCGCCGATTGAATTTGCAGTGGAACCGAGAAGGTAAAAATCGATCCTTTACCTACTTCACTGGAAACTGAGATTTTCCCTTTCATAAGCTCAATCAATTGGGAGGATAAAGCAAGCCCTAAACCCATTCCTGAATAACGGCGGTTAAAGGCTCCTTCGAGTTGAGAAAACGGTTTGAACAACTTTTCAGCGAGTGGATTTGAAATACCAATGCCTGTATCATGAACTTCAAATTCAAGTGTGATTTGCTCATGAGAGGCCTCTAACGGTCGAACACGAATGTGTACTTCACCTGTTTCAGTAAATTTCACTGCATTTGAAACGATATTGCTTAACACTTGACGGATACGAATTCCATCACCAATGAGAATCGGAGGAATGGTGGGATCAATTGAATAGGAAATGTCTAAACTTTTTACAGAGGCTTTCAAAGAATGTTGTTCAATTGAACTGATGATGGATTCTTCCACATTAAACGGTTGGGGTTCAAGTTTTACTATACTTGCCTCAAGTTGTGAAAAGTCAAGAATATCATTAATCAATGAAAGAAGACTTTGCCCGCTGAACTGAATATTTTCAAGATACTGTTTTTGTTCGTTTGAAAGGGGAGTTTGTGTAAGAAGGCTTGTCATGCCGATAACTCCATTTAAGGGAGTTCGTAATTCGTGGCTAATTGTTGCAATGAATTCTGATTTTGCTTTACTGGCAAGTTCTGCCGCTTGCTTAGCCGATTCAAGTTGAAGTTCAAATTCCTTTCGCTCCGTGATATCAGTATGAGAGCCGGCAATTCGATAAACATTCCCATTGGCATCCCAAACACCAACACCTCGGCTATATACCCACCGATAGCTCCCGTCTTTATGTCGAAATCGGAATTCAACTTGATATTGATTTGTCTCTCGTCGGATGTAACTATTTAGCGCTTTAACAACACGCTTTTTATCTTCTGGGTGAATCAAACTTTCCCAAACCGAGAAAGTATTTCCCAATTCATGATCGGCATAGCCAATCATTTGTTTCCAACGAGAAGAGTAATACACTTTATCATTTTGGAGATCCCAGTCCCAGATTCCATCGTTAGAGCCTTCCACCGCCAAAGCGTAACGTTCATTTGCTTCTTGCTCTCGCAGTTCAAGCATCCGTTCAGTAGTGATGTCATTGATAATTCCGATGGTGCCGATGGTTTCGCCTTCATCGTTTTTAAGAGCAGAGAGATTCAGCATAATCACAAGTTCTGTCCCATCGATTTTACGTTGTTCCAAAATGCCTTTCCAATTTCCATTGGTTGAAAGCGAATTGATGATTTTTGAACTGACTTCAGCAGTCAATTGAATTCTCAGAGCTTCAGAGAGTGTTTTCCCGATGGCTTGTTCCGCGCTTAGTTCAAAAATCTTTTCGGCGCTTTTATTCCAACCTCTGATGATAAAACTGATATCGGTAGCCACGATAGCTTCATCAACATTTTCTAAAATGGTTGAATTGTATAACGCGGTTTCATAAGCCAAAACATATTCGCTGACATCGCGAATAACACACAAAATCACCAACGGCTTACCTAGGGAATCGCGCATGAAAATTCGATCCCGATTCCGTAAATACCTGATGACCCCACTTGATGTTCTGATTCGATAATCAAGTTCGTGAAAAGGTTTTGCAAGTGCAGCCGGTACGGAACGAAGAAACTCAAAGTGTCTTAAAACCTTGTTGAAGTCTTCCCTTAAAACAATCTGACGATAAAATGATTGCAGAAAATTCTCTTTTGGGTCGATGTCTTGTTCAAGAAAAAATTGAAGAACTTCGTTCGAGTAAATTATTCGATCACTTTGAATATCATACAGCAAAATTGATGCGGGAAGTGATGCGAGAACTTGATTGGCTCGCTCGACACTGTCAATCGTTTTACTAATGACCCCTGTTTCAAGTTTTTCGATGCTCGACCAATCTTCACTATTCTGAAGCGAGAAAAGATTTTGAGAGCCCAGATCACTCTCTACCTTTGAGCCTCTTAACAAAACAGTATAAATTCCAATGAGCGCCAAAATTACGGATGAGCCCAAGGCAAAAACTTCAAAAAGAAAGTCGCCTAAAATGATGTATAAAAAAGTGAAGAGAAGAGCTGTTAAGGATAAAAACAAAATAAAAGCATAGGGAATTATCTGCTTCCAATTGTTGAACAAAGGGGTTTGTACGCTTTTATCTGTGTTTAATGTTGGCATTTATCCTCGAAGGAAATTCAAAAATACTTATCGGAAAAAATTACCCATAAGTTGAATCCGATTAAGAGTGGAAAGTACAAAACCATTTATTCTTGCATGAAATATTTTGGTATCTAACAAAAATATAATGACTCAAAAAGATATTTACATCATTAATTGAGGTTAAAAGCTAACTTTATCGTTTCAAAAAAAACGCGATGCTTATCAGTTTTGAAGGATTAGACGCTTCAGGAAAATCGACTCAACTGAAGTTATTAGAAAGCCATCTGAAATCGATAGGCAAGGATTCACTTTGCTTACGAGAGCCCGGCGGAATTCTTTTAGGTGAGGAAATCAGAAATATTTTATTGCATCATCAAGAGGAAATCCATCCTACGGCAGAATTGCTACTATTTTTCGCAAGTCGAGCAGAATTGATTGAACGGCGAATTCGACCTGCTTTATTGCGCGGGGAAATCGTCATCCTTGATCGGTTTTATGATTCTACCATTGCTTATCAAGGTTTTGGAAGAGGAATTGACCTTAAAATTATTGAGCAGTTGATTTCTATTGTCACACAAGGTTTAGAGCCAAATCATACTTTTTATCTTGATATTTCGCCAGAAGCAGCGTTCCAACGTAAAACACAACTTGTCGAGTCAAACCAATTCGCTAACCAAGACCGGGGCAATCAACTCGACCGAATGGAACGCTCAGGATTAGAATTCTTTCGGAAAGTTCAAGAAGGGTATCACTATGTGGCAAAGAAATTTCATCATAGGGTGGTAACCTTGAATGCAGAAGAGAACATAGAATCCCTTCATAAAAAAATCGTTTCACAATTGTTCCCTAATATCTAAACCAAAACAAACAGTTTACTCGATGGATTTTTCTAAAGAAATAGTGATCGGAATTTTAGGTGGCGGGCAGCTCGCTAAAATGAGTGCTCAAGCTGCGCAAAAACTTGGTTTTTCGGTGATCATTTTTGAGCAAGACGCCAATGCTCCAGCAGTGAAAATCACTCACAATGCCGTTATCGGACAAGTCTCTGATAAAGAGGCAATTAAGCGGTTTGTCGATAAAGCCTCAGTGATTACGCTCGAAAATGAATTTATCAGTTACGAGGTTTTAGAATACATTGAATCGTTAGGAAAACCGGTCAATCCGGGAGCTGCAACGCTTAGAATTATTCAGGACAAACTTTTACAAAAAGACCATCTGAAAAATGCCGGATTGCCGGTAGTTGAATTTGCGTCCATTGAGTCGCTTCAAGACGCAATTCGTTTTGGCCGAGAAAACGGTTATCCATTTTTATTGAAATCTCGAAAAGGCGGTTATGATGGTTATGGAAATCGAACGATTCACAGCGAAAATCAAATTGCAATTTCACTCACAGAGCTTGGCTTCCCTGAAAAGGGAATTTTGGCTGAAGCGTTTGTGAAATTTCAATCAGAACTTGCGGTAATGGTGGCAAGAAGCAAAAGTGAAAAAGCGGTTGCATATCCCGTGGTTGAAACGATTCATGAAAACCACATATGTAAGTTGGTAAAAGCGCCGGCAATTTTTGACGAAGAATTTTTGTGGGGAGCCAGCGATTTAGCTAGAGCGGCTGTTGAATCTGTGAGAGGAATCGGAATGTTTGGCGTGGAAATGTTTTATACTGAAACCGGATCCTTGTTGATCAATGAAATGGCGCCTCGCCCACATAATTCTGGTCATTACAGCATTGAAGCTTGCACAACCTCACAATTTGAAAATCATATTCGTGCTGTTTTAGATCTCCCGATTGGCGAAGCCACGATGCGAGTCCCTGCTGCCGTTATGATCAATATTTTAGGCAAAAGAAATGCCGCCGTTTCTATGGAGACCATTCAAGCAGCGTTATCAAATAAAAACACCTCGCTTCACATTTATGGAAAGCCGGAGTCGAGAATTGGACGAAAAATGGGTCATATCACTGCGACAGGGCTCGATTTCAAGGAGTGTTTGAAAGCTGTAACAGAAGCAGAGCAAAAAATTGTTCTCTAAATTGCTCAACAATTTCTTGTTTATTTGACTGCCCCTAAGCTCTTAAAAAGTTCAATAATTTCATCGGCTCCTTTATGAGCGGCAAGCATTAAGGCTGTGAATCCCCGCTGATCGACGGCATTGATATCAGCCCCCTTTTCAGTTAGGAGCTTCACCATTTCTGTTTTTCCTGCTAAAGCTGCAAACATTAAGGGCGTTACCCCGATTTTGTTTCTGGCATTGATATCAGCCCCCTTTTCAAGGAGTAGCCGAGCTATCTTTTGATTTCCTTTTAAAGCGGCTCCCATCAGTGCCGTGTTACCAAGCCCATCGGGTAAATCAACCTCAGCACCACTTTCAAGCAATAAGATTAGAACATCATCACTTGCAGTATAAGCGGCAATGATAAGCGGTGTAAAGCCTTTAGCATTCTTTTCGTTAACCTTTATGCCCTTTTCCAAAAACCCTTTAACTCCTTGACGATCATTTACTCGAGCGGCTGAAAAAATATCAATATGAATCGAAGGTGAGGTAGAGGGTGGTTTCGGGATTGACTGAGCTATGATTACTTGTGATTGAAAATCTATACCAATGGTTAAAAGAATTACGGTGTGGAGCATGAAAATAAACTTATCAGATAATCCTACACGCAAAATCTCACGACCGCCGAAGCCCAAATAAAGCAAAGTGAAAATCTTAAGAATCGATTGCATCTTCATAACATTTAGAATGTTTTCGAGATTAATGCTTCAAAATTGAACGAAAAAAGTTATAGTCAAAATCGAACTTTCTTATAAATGGTTAGATTTTATCTATGTTTCGATGTTGATAATTCCCATTTCAAAGTTGATACTTTTTCACGGGCTTAATCTGTAGAAAAGAAACAAGTTATTCATATACATATTGTGACATCAAGAGAAGGAATCAATCAAAAAAACCTTTGGATTACCATCTTGAAAGAGTAATTTTGATTGTTCACATTAAGGGCTCGGCATATGAATTGGAACTACATCGCCGATTTTCTATGAAAACAAAGGAAGTTTCAATGGCTTCCTAACATTCGTGAAAGGAGTAAATTATGTTTGCGTTCAAAAACATTCTGTGCCCCGTTGATTACTCGGATGCCTCTAAAAGTGCCGTTCGTTACGCTGTAGAACTGGCAGAACCTCTCAAAGCTGAAATCCACTTACTCAGCGTGATTCCTCATATTCCTGTTGGTCCCGATATGAGCGTGCCATACATCCCTACTGAACCACACGAAATCGAGGCGGCGTATGAAGATTTGAATAAGTTAAAGAAGGAGCTTATTCCTGATTCGATTAAAACAATGCTATCTGTGATTAGTGGCGACATATCACAAACCATACTTCAAGTTGCTGAAAAGGATCATTCTAATATCATTGTAATGGGATCGAATGGTCGTACCGGACTTTCTCGCTTAATTCTTGGAAGTGTAAGTGAAGCCGTTGTAAGAAAAGCGAATGTACCTGTTTTGGTGACCAAATCAGTCGAAAAGGAAGAGCTTATTGATCATTAAAATCAAAGTTTACCCGATGTAGGGTTAATTCAATTGAGGTTTTGCGAAAAAGCCGGTGAAGAGCCGGCTTTTTATTTTTTCTTTAAGCCCATTAATAAAGCTTCAGAGATGTGAATCGCTTTTGTTTTTAGATGATATTTCTGAATTCCATACCTTAACTGCAATAGACAACCCGGATTAGCTGTTGTGACATAATCAAGATTAAGAGCTCGCAGTGCATTTATTTTGCGTTCAAGAAGTTGCTCCGAGCGGAGTGACTCTGTGAGATTATAGATTCCTGCACTTCCACAACACTCCGGAGAAGAAAGTTCAATAAGATTCTCAAATACGAGGCTTAATAATTGCCTTGGTTCCTTTTTGATTTTTTGCCCGTGCTCCAAATGACAAGCATCTTGGTAAGCAATTCTCTCTTTCAGTTTAGGCAATTGAGGTGAAAAACCTGTTTGGAATAAAAATTCAGAGAGATCATATACTTTAGGATTTCTTGGAGTTATTTCGGCTCCTTCGCGCGTGGAGTTCATTTTATCCAAAGAATGTTTTAACCACGAGCCACAGCCCGCAGAATTAACGATCAACGGAATCCCTTCGCTCGATAATTTGAAAATTTTTTGAGCGAGCTGTTTGCCCTCTTCTCCAAAGCCATTATGCGCATGAAGTGCACCGCAACACAAGCTTTCGCGGGAAATAATGACCTCAAAACCGTGGGATTGAAGCAACTGAAGCGTGGCAAGATGTTCTTGATAAAACGCGTGATTCATGATGCAGCCGGTAAATAGACGAACTTTATTGGGGTTGGAACTTTTGGGAACATCCGTTTTGACAGATTGATGAAAAGGTTGTTCTGAAAATTTTGGAGAAAGATTCCACGAGCGCATAAGGGAAAGAGGAAGATGGCGACTTAAGGAGGTTTCTTGTAGAAAAAAAAGAATTTTAGAAAAAACGGTAAGTAGCCAAGGGGTTGCAATTATTTTAAGCCCCAAAGCAATAAGAATAGATTTAAGTTTTTGTTGTTTCATTTCTTCACTTTGAAGCAAGTTTTTTGCGGCCTCAAAAATTGATTCATATTCAACCCCTGCGGGGCAAGCCGTTTGGCAGGCTAAACATCCTAAACAGCTATGAATACTCTCCGATATTTCGTTCGAAAGTTGAATTGCTTCGGAATTTGGCTCAAGTAGGTTAGCCGAATGAATATCGCTTGATTGCTCGTAAAGAAGCCGTGTTAATTGAATTCTTCCTCGCGGAGAGTACTTTTCGAGTGGATCCAACGAATAAGTGGGGCAATGAGGAAGGCAAAATCCGCATTGCATACAGTTCAATAAAGTATTATCGGTAAGTGATGCAAGCGCATGAGGATTCGCATTGGAGAGAGATTTCACTTCAGTTGTCATAATAAATAAATTATAGTTTTCTCTATGATAATGATTTTCAAACGTTGAAAAATTGGGGTGAATCAATAAATGTGTCAAGGTGTTATCTTTCGCTTAAGAAACATAATACCAAACGTTAACAAAAGCCTCGGTGAAACCATCAACATTGCCGTTACTGCCAATTAAATTTTTTTTGTTTTTTGCTACAAGTCTTCCTTTTTATAGTTATTGCTTTTCGCAGGTTCGTCAAGAAATATTAGTTGTGCAATCCATAAAAAAAAATGGAAGTACAGTTAAGCCAATTGACAATCACGCTTCCAGTATGGGTTTTGATTCAACAAACTTAGAGGGTGTTGGACAAAATCAAAAATTTACTTTATGGAGTGAATCGAGTTTAGGGATTCGTGATATTGGTATGGCAGTGAAAGAACCATTCCATATCACTGAAAAAGGATGGATGAAGCTTGGCGGGGTATTAACTATTACCGGATTAGCTTTTTTAGTTGATAATGATATTAGGGGAATTTTGCAGCGTAATCATACACCCACCGTAGATAATTTTTTTCAAATTGGTGAGCGTTACGGTAGCCCTGTAATTCCTTTGTCTGTTTCAACGCTAATGTTTTCGGGAGGATTGATTTTTCAAAATGAATGGTCAACCTCAACCGGTCGAATGGCGTTAGAAGCAGTTGCAATCAGCGGAATTACATCGTTTTTTCTTAAAAGCATTATTGCACGGTCTCGTCCGGTGACGAATCAAGGCGCGTTTCATTTCAATCGGCCATCATTTGCATTTGTTTCTGATCAAGATGCATTTCCTTCCGGTCATACTACGGTTGCTTTTGCGCTTTCTACTGTTTTTAGCAGAAGAATCCAGAATGTTTGGGCATCAATTGGCTTATATACCCTTGCATCGATGACTGCTCTAAACCGAATGTATGACGATCGGCATTGGCTTTCAGATACAATTCTTGGTGCTTTTATTGGGATTGCCGTGGCGAATTTTATCGTCGATATTAATGAACCTAACGAATATAAGATTAACGACCTCGATTCAAATCCATTGCCTCCAAAAGTTTCATTAGGGTTTACGCCGAATGGCACAATGGGCTTGCAAATTAATTTTTGAGAAAAATGGTCAGTGAAAAAATTTTGCACTCCGCAGTTCAAATCGCCATCTTAAAATCGCTCTCTGAACTTGCATATCAAAAAGGGTTACCCATTTATGCTGTCGGCGGTTTTGTACGTGATATTTACCTCAATCGGTCATGTAAGGACATTGACATAATGGTCATTGGGGAACCGATTGCTTTTGCAGAAGAGGCAAGAAAGTTACTGAACGGTTGGGGCTTTGCCGTATTTGAACGATTTAGAACTGCTCGTTTTATCACGCGTGACTCCGTATTGGGTGAAATTAATCTGGAATTTGTTGGAGCAAGAAAAGAAAGTTACAACCACGATTCCCGTAAGCCAATTACAGAAGTCGGTACTTTAGAAGATGATCTCTCCCGCCGCGATTTCACCATCAACGCATTGGCAATATCACTTTCAGAGGAGAATTTTGGTGAAGTGATCGATCTCTTTAATGGCTTTAGCGATTTACAAAATCGACGGTTAAAAACACCGCTTGACCCGAAGTCAACTTTTTCCGATGATCCACTTCGAATGATGCGTGCGGCAAGATTTGCTTCACAATTAAATTTCTCAATTGACCCTGCAGCCTTGGATGCAATGAGCGAAATGCATGAGCGATTGAAAATTGTTTCGCAAGAGAGGGTTACTGATGAGTTTATTAAGATTATGAAATCTCAAGTTCCATCGGTGGGAATTGACATCCTCTATAAAACGAAATTGCTTGGGGTCTTCTTTCCTGAGCTTCCTGTAATGGCTGGCGTTGAGCAAGTCGATGGGCTAGGCCACAAAGATACTTTTTATCATACCTTAAAGGTCTTGGATAACGCAGCCGCAATGAGCGACGATCTATGGCTAAGAATGAGCGCACTCTTGCATGATATCGCTAAACCAAAAACAAAAAAATTTACGCCGGGTCGAGGATGGTCATTTCACGGGCATGATGCTTTGGGTGCTAATATGATACCAAAGGTTTTTCGAAGAATGAAGTTTCCGATGGAACATGTGGATTTTGTTCAAAAGATGGTCAGGCTTCATCTGCGCCCAATCCCATTATCAAGGGAGGAAATCTCTGATGCGGCGATTCGTCGATTGATTTTTGATGCTGGGGAGCATTTGGAGCAATTAATGACGCTTTGCAAAGCAGATGTGACAAGTAAGAACCCAAAAAAAGTTCAACGAATCATATCTAATTTTGCAAAGGTTCAAGAAAAGATTTCTCAGGTTAGGGAAAAGGACTTACTCTCACAATGGCGGCCGCCAATCAGTGGAAATGATATTATGTCTTTGTTTAACTTACCTGAAGGAAGAGAAGTGGGATTGCTTAAAAAGGCAGTTGAAAATGCTATTATTGACGGGTTGATTCCGCACGAGCACGACGCGGCAATCGAATTTGTGAAGGAGCGTTACCGCCAAATGCAATTGGAAAATTCCGGCGAAAAAAAATTGCCCAATCAAGTTGCAAAATCCAAAGGGCAGTCATAATCGGCTTTAATTGATTCATAGATCAAAGGTATCATGCAGGTAAACAGCATCGAAATAAATCGAAGAAAAGGTTTTGGAATCGTATTCATGTACTTGGTGATTTT
Organism: Chloroherpetonaceae bacterium; assembly: GCA_033763895.1. Lineage (NCBI taxonomy): Bacteria > Pseudomonadati > Chlorobiota > Chlorobiia > Chlorobiales > Chloroherpetonaceae > Chloroherpetonaceae bacterium. The sequence continues at coordinate 549,250 of JANRJQ010000010.1, forward strand.
TGTCTTCAGTCAAATAGGTTGCAATGAAGAGAAAAAAGCAATTACCCCAAGAAGAGAATCGGATTCCATATTCTCCGTGGCAATGAGACATGAATTTAAGAGTGACTATGATTCAGCTTTAACAAGTTATCAGCAGTTATTACAGAGAGATTCGACTTCTCAAATTGCAGGGATGGCACTTCTTCGTTCCGGCGATATACACCAGCGTTTTGGTCGATGGGAAAAGGCCGAAGAAGCTTTTGGCAAAACAATTTATTTCTCAGAAATACGCCCGATGTCTTTATGGGCTCGCGCTTCGCTCATTTTTCGAATTCGTCCTACACAAGTTCCTGATTCGCTCATCAATGAGCTCATTTATAATTCAACGATGAATGATACGGCTCAATTCATTTTAGGAAAAGCCTATTACTTGAAAGAAAAATATGTGGAGTCGGAAAAATCATTTTCGGCCATTCGAGATGTTCGTCAATTGATTTACCTCAGGGCATTGATCTATCAAATTCTCATTGCACAGCGTCAGCAAAATCAATCGGCTTTCAATAAATATGTCAGTGCCTTCAAAGCCGGCTGTACCGGTCAATCACTTCAGACGGTTTTTTTGAATCGTCAGGATGCTTTTTATCAACAAATCAATGAAATCGTTGAAGAGGGGTCGGAAATCGCTCAGATTCGTGAAAGCCTGATTTCCCTTGTGCGATACGCGAAAGGAGCTGGTGCGGGAGAGTATAAGCCTTATCAAGCTTGGTTTGAACTTTATGAAGAAACCCTTACTCGAACGCAAACTGCAGATTCAAAGCGGGCGCAAATGGTTTTTGAAAAAAATAATTTTGAGATTGGCGTTTTAATGTCGCTGATAAACTCGGGTCTTAATTCTTCTTATAACACCGAGGAAAGAATTCGATTTTTAATTGAAGCACTAAAAATAGAGGAAGAATATCGCGGGTTTCCATTGCCGCTCCTCTTCAGAAATCAAGTGGAGAGAGCGCATCAAATTTTACCCGAACTCTTGATTGAAAAAGCCCAGCAATTAGAATCATTTGAAATTGCTGAGCGGATTAAGATGGTCAAATTGCGGCAAAGTATAACGAACAATCTCCCCTATAAAATCAGGCTTGAAAGTAAAAATTCAATTCCGGGAGTTGATGAGTTAGTTTCATTTATCAAACAAGAAGAGCGGCTTTCTCATTTGGTTAGGTTGGAACAAGAATCGTTTTTGATTGAAGATGATCGTGATCGAGAAGTAAAGCTAACAGCGCTACAACCGACAATCGATCAAGAAAGAAATGCTTATTTCGAACAGCTGAATAAAATTAAAAATATTACGCTCTCTTTGGGGGAAGTTCTTTTACCAACGCCGATGACCGTCGCTCGTTTGAAATCTAACCTAGAGGCAGATGAAATCTATATTGATTTTTACTTTGGAGATAAACGCTCAAGAGCCATCTTAATTTCAAAAAATTCGATTGAAATTTACCCGCTTGAAATCACGAAAAAAAGATTGAATGACCTGCTTGAATCTGTCACTTGGGAAGACATTTCATCGAGAACTTTTCAATTGAAATCGAACCGCCACCCTGAAGCCCATCTTAGATTAAATAACCTTTTTCAAAAAATTATTCAACGCGTTGAAAAAGAAAAACGATTGATTTACTCAACCAACGTCATGATTCAAATTGGATTATTTGGCAGTAATGATTTTCTACAGTATAAAATGCCGATTTCATTCGTGAATTCTGCGGCTCAAGTCTCTGAGGAATTTAGACCAATTTCGGGCTCTCCAATAATGATAATTTCGGAAGATAAGGTTGAATCTTCATTCCCAATGATTCTCATCTTAAAGCAACGCGTTATTCTTGAAATGGATGTAAAGTATATTCGAAACGAATCGAAAAATGAGCCTTCTTTTGTTCGTGGCTATTCACCCAATCGTTTTGAAACGGTTGGAAGAGTTTCAGAACTATTTTATGAACAACTTCCTGCTGCAAGAAAAAATGAAAGCCGTGATTGGTTTAACTATCTTTCATTTGGAAATTAACCGATGAAGAAGCCCCTCGCTTCTCTTCATTTGCCTCTCCAACTCTGCTCCTTTGGTTTGGGGGTTGCACTTACTCAGGTTTCACTTCTGAAAGATTTAGGATATGAAAGTGCGTTGATTTCCGGGCTAATACTCCCTTTAATTCACGGCTATTATTGGTTAGAAAAATCAAAAAGAGATTCTGAAGCAATCGACTTAAGTCATTATAGAATCAAATTATTAAATATTAGCCTTTCGTTTCTGCTTGTTCCCTTAGTGAATTTTATTCTCACACTTGGTCAACAGTGCAACTTCATCGAAGGCCTTATTTGGTACATACTGGGTGCGGGTTTGGGAAGCGTTTTTTCGGTTTCACTTGCTACAGTAATTAGCCAATTAAAGTTAAAGTATCCACGGTTAAGTTTTACAACTATTGTTTTTTTTCTATTACTCATAGATCCACTTTGGCGATTTTGGTTAACCCCACAAATTTTTTTCTTTAATCATTTCTTCGGTTTTTTTGCAGGCTCTATTTATGATGAAGCAATAAGCCTTGAGCCTCGATATTTCTTATTTCGATTTGAAACGCTTCTTTGGTCAATCGCATTAATTTCCTTTGCGTTTCGAAATCTCGCAAAAAGGAACATTTTCTTTTCGTTGCTCTTTTCGCTCTTAGCCTTTGGAATCAGATTATTTCATGAGCCGATTAACCTTTCAAGTTCACATCTCGCAATTGAAAATCAGCTTTCTAAAGTCACCCCAACTGAGAACTGGTATGTTCCGAAATCAGTAAATCAAATTGAAAAAGAAAGAATACGAGTACGAATACAGCGTGAAATTAGAAGTCTTCAAAAGGTTTTGAACATAAATTCAGTTCATAACTACAGGATTTATGTCTATGCCGACGCAGAAGAAAAGAAACGGTTTACAGGTGCAGAAGAAACAGAATTTACCAAGATTTGGCGTGGTGAAATTCATATCACATTACAAGGGTTTGATCGAACGATTCGTCACGAGTTGGTTCATCTGATGATGGGAGAGGTCGGAATCAATGGAATTGGGATTTCAGCAAGTATCGGGCTTATTGAGGGAATTGCGGTTGCATTTGAAACACCCTCTGAAGAATGGACGAATGAAGAGCTTTCAGCGGCGTTATTAAAATTTAGCCTTGCTCCCGCATCAATGGAATCTTTACTGAGTGCTCAAGGATTCTGGGGAGGGTTAAGTTCTACAAGCTATACTTTGATGGGCTCTTTTGTAAAGTTTTTAATCGAGAAATATGGTATCGAAAAGTTTAAGTCGGTTTATGCTTGGGCAAATTTTGATGAAGTGTATGGAAAAACACATCAAGCGCTCCTTACCGAATGGATCCAATATCTAAGTTCCATTCAATTTCCTTCGGAGCTTGAGTCATATCTAAGATATGTATTTGAACGTCAAAGTGTATTCCAAGCGCGATGCCCACACCAAATCGCGCGCAAATTAAAAGAAGCCCGTTCGCTTTCAGCTAAAAAAGAGTTTGACAAAGCAACTCGATTATTTGAAGAAGTTATTGCGCTCTCCGGGCGAAGCAGAAATGCGGCAGTTCAAGGGTTATTAAGCAATGAACTTCGGAGAATAACAAGCGCCATTTCCGTAGATTCGGCAATTGAGTCTCTTTTAGATTATGAAAGCAACCTACAATCGCGTGGGATTCGGAATCAATTTGAACAATGTTTTCTGAAAGTAGAGCCCCTAACCTTCAACCAAAAAAAGCAAGAAGCAATCCAATATCAGCTTGCTTCGTCAATGCTTTGGAGCGGCGTTGGAACGAAAGAAAAAATTGATTCGCTTTTTGAGCTAGTTTACAATCAACATCTCTCATCGTCGTTCGACATTGCTTCAATCATAGGAAAAGAGATCAATCAACGGTTAGGTTCTCAACCGTGGATGAACCCTTTTATCAAAGACTTTCAAAAATTGCATTCTTATCAATCCAGAGTGAAAGAAATTTCCGATACAACGGCTTTTGATTTTGAAACAGAAGTCATTTTACGAATCGCTCTTGAGCGAAGAAATCTGCTTCGAGCTGATACGTTGAATTCATTTCCCTCATTCCTAGACAATCGTTTTGAAAGCGGCTTAGATTTATTGAACTCTCCTTTTAGGGCAATGATTAAAATGGAATGGTTTCGATTAAAATTTGAACAAGCTCTAAAAAGCGGGCAGATGGATATTATTGACCAAGCCGGTAATGCCTATACAAATGCAACATCTCAACATCCCACGCAACTGGCCAAACGGCGTTGGATTCGTCATCATCTTGATTTGTATCAGACAGGCAATTAAGCTGCAAAATAATTATCAAGTTAAGCCGTTTTTTTATCCTTTGGGTTTCATGCCCCTTTTCTAAATTGTATAGCAAGAACTTTGAACACTTATCCAATATGACAATGAATTTCAATTACACCGAAGAGCAGCTCATGATTCAAGAGACAGCTCGCACATTTGCACAGAACGAAATTAAAGACGCCATAGAGCGAGATGAAAAAAGCGAATTCCCATACGAAATATGTATGAAGCTCGCTGAACTTGGTTTTCTTGGCATGACCGCACCTGTTGAATATGATGGTGGTGGTATGGATACTGTAAGCTATGTCCTTGCAATGGAAGAGATTTCAAAGGCCGATGCCTCTGTAGGCGTGATTCTTTCAGTCAATAACTCTTTGGTTTGCTGGGCAATTAATGAATATGGCACTCCCGAGCAGAAAGAGAAATTTCTACGTCCGCTTGCAAAAGGATTAAAAGACGGAAAACTTTGCATCGGTGCTTTTTGCCTTTCCGAACCAAATGCAGGAAGCGATGCAACCGCACAAACTACAACTGCGATTCAAGACGGCGATTTCTATGTTTTGAATGGAATCAAAAATTGGATTACCAACGGCACTACATCCGAGTATTACCTTGTGATGGCGATGACCGATAAAAGCAAGGGTTCGCGCGGAATCAGTTGCTTCATTGTTGAACGTGGAACACCCGGATTTGAAATCCTCAAGAAAGAAAAGAAAATGGGTATTCGCTCAAGTGATACCTGTTCGTTAGGCTTTACCGATTGCCGTATATCAAAAGAGAATCTTTTGGGTGCAGAAGGAGAAGGATTCAAGATTGCGATGAGAACACTTGATGGCGGCCGTATCGGAATCGCTTCGCAAGCATTGGGAATCGCGGCGGCATCGCTTGAACGCTCCATCAAATATGCCAAAGAGCGTCATTCTTTCGGAAAAATGATTATCGATCATCAAGCTATTCAATTTAAGCTTGCCAATATGGCAACAGAGCTTGATGCGGCAAGATTGCTCACGATTCAAGCGGCGTCACTGAAAGATCAGCATTTGCCCTACTCTCGCGCTGCAGCAATGGCAAAACTCTATGCATCCAAAATTTCAGTAAAGGCTGCACTTGAAGCGATACAGATTCACGGCGGATATGGGTATGTGCAAGAGTATGAAGTGGAACGCTATTTAAGAGATGCAAAAATTACAGAGATTTATGAAGGAACTTCAGAGGTTCAGCATATTGTCATTGCAAGAGATCTTTTGAAATAGAATGAGTTTGTGATAGAATGATTCTATCCCGATAGATTTAACCTATAATTAAACAGGTTTGATTTTATTTTGTAAAGGATAAAAATTTTGATTCGTGATTTAAAATGAACGCTGTTATGAAACATAAGCTCTAACCTTCAATCTCTATGAGAAAAGCATTTTTCACTCTTCTTTCAACCTTTTTCATAATTATTTTTATATCCTCCTGTGACTCGCTTGATTCAAATGGCGATGACATCAACTCGGACATTCCTCAAGACCCGGGGGGAAATCTTCCTCAGACCACAATTAACAACCTGAGACCTTCAGGGATTTTCGAAAGAACTGCGAATAACGAGAGGCGAATTCGTATTTCTTTAATTGGACTGATTGATCCGGTTACTGCTCAACCGATTGAGCTTGTAGGGAATTCAACGGTTTTTGTAGCAGAAAACGATGTCATAAAAGGGTTAAAAGTTACTAAGGTCGGGAATGATAATACGCTTGCTTCAGATTTGGTTTTTGTGGTTGATAATTCAGGTAGTATGGGTCAAGAAGCCGATAGTATTGCATTAAAAATTATTGATTTCACAAATCTTCTAACAAGTCAAGGGATTAACCTTCGGGTAGGTTGTGTCGGATATTCGGGAAATGTTACCGGTGCAATTAATCTAACGAATGCGACCGGTCTTGAATCCTATTTGAAGAGACCTTCCCGAACGGGGACTTCTCGAACTGTTGGTTTTACAGGCACGGATTCAGCAAGATTTCAAACAACTGCATCAACATTTTCTTCCGGTGTAGGAGGTGAAAATGGAATTGTTGGAATTCGTTTTGCTGATTCACTCTTTTCTTGGAGAACAGGGGCGCAACGGATATATATCAACTTTACAGACGAACCCACCCAACCCGGAAGTCGGCCGTGGTTTTCAACAAACGGGTTTCTTCAAAGTTGGCAACTAAACCGAGGAACAATTCATACTGTATGGAGTAATGGAGATACCACGCTTTTTGGTACAGAATCTGCCTCTCGTGAAAAACCTTGGCGTTTATCCAACGGAACAGGCGGAACAATTAAATGGGTAAGTTCAAATGCAAACGGATTAAACTTGACCACGTTGCCTGTTACTGGTGCTGTACTAAATAGCTATTTGATTGAATTTATAAGCACAAATCCCAATGACTCCAATACAGTAAAAATTATTGTCAAAAATGGAACCACGTCTGATGGGCAATCGGTGTTTCGTGTTAAGTATTAGAAATGATTAATAGAAGAAGTTGAATGATTTCAAATAGAGGGGGGCGAAAGCCCCTTATTTTTTCAATTTCGCACGCTAAAGGTTAAATTTATATAACCAAATTATCTACCTATGAAACACCTACCGCGTTTTACCTTCGTTCTTATCATCTCATTCTTACTGTGCTTAACATCTTGCACAACGACTTTGCCCGTTGCTTACACGGGGAATCCGATTGGAACAAAAGTTGGAAAAACAATCAATACCAGATATTGTTTCTTTTTTTTCTCAAATCCGAATTTCAGTGTCCTTAGCGCAGCCAAAGAAGCGGGGATTACAAAAATTTCAAGTGTGGAGATTTCTGAAACAACTGCCTTCTTAGGTTTCATTCAAACTTACACCCTAATCGTAACAGGAGAATAACAATGAAAAGCATTTATTTTTTGGGAATGTTTGTGGTAATTACCCTCTTTGAGTCATGCACGACTAATAGCTACAAATACCTCTCCCATAAAGGACTTGTGAGTCATTATCATGATCTACCACTCTATAAATTCGAAACTACTCAAAAACTAATCTTAGATATTACAGTTTTAGAAACCGATACTCTAAATGTTACTTTTCATTTCTCGTTAGACAATGTCAATTCATCACAGTTTAAGTTTCTTAATGCAACATCAAAGGTTTCAACAAGTAATGCAATTGATTCCGCTAAAAGCAAAAGTTTTACTTTCTCTGATTTAAAGATTATTTATTTAGACTTAAAGAATAATATGGTTCGTTATGAAGCAAAAATGAGCGAATCAGATTTTCTACAATGGATTCAATTAAACTCCTGTTCGATTTCTTTAAGTTCAAATACTTATAGTTCAGTCTATTATCCAGAGTTTAGATTTATAAATGGAGTGAACTTAATCAAGGAAAGTTTTCGGCATAAACTTTAGTATGTGTTTAGAGTATAAAAGGGCTTGAACAAGCCCTCTTCTTTTATCCTATCGTTTTTCGATTTCAGGTGGAAGAAGTTGATACATCACCGGCGTAACAAGTCGAGCAAGAAGGGTGGATGAAATCAAGCCGCCGATGATAACAATGGCAAGCGGTGAATAAAGCCCGGAACCTTCAATTGCGATGGGAATTAAACCGCCAATCGCTGTCGCGCTTGTGAGTAAAACAGGTACGAAACGTATCTCGCCCGCTTTTTGAATTGCCTCCATTAATTCTGTCCCTTCTGCCCGAAGTTGATTGGTAAAATCGACCAATAAAATCGAGGTTTTGATTTCAATCCCCATTAGCGCAATAAATCCAATCACCGCAGTAAATGAAAGTGTATAGCCGGTAAGGAGCAAGCCGAGCATTCCGCCTACAACACCAAGCGGAACAACGCTAAACACGATTAATGTGCTTCTGAAACTTCCAAATTCCAAAACCAAAACCGCAAAGATGCCAAAGGTTGCAATAAGTATGATTGAACCGAATCCGCCGAAACTCTCTTCGCGGCTCTCGATTTCGCCGGCTGCCGTGAATGTATAACCCTCTGGAAATCGGTAGGCATTGAGCTCTTTAAGAATTTCCTTCGTAATCCGGTCAGTATTGAACCCTGTTTTTACATAGGATGTTATGGTAACAACTCGATCTTCATTAAAGTGATTAATCTTCGTGGGTGAAGAAACAAACGAAATGCTTGCCACTTGACGAAGTGGAATCATTGCACCATTAACTGATGCAACATGCAAGTGATCCAACACCTCAAGGGTCGGTTTACGCTCTCTTGGCAATGTTAATCGCAAGTCCATTTCATCGCCATTGCTTTCACGAACTTTTCCTAGCGAGAGACCGGCAATGGCCATTCGCACATTTTTTTCAAGTTCTGCAATCGGAACGCCCAGCAAACCTGCTTTTTGATGATCAATATCAATCTTAAGGTCTGTCTTTGAAACTTGAACCGGATTATTAATGTAAATTGTCCCTTCAACAGAGGCAATGATTTGTTCAACTTGCTCTGCCATTTTTTTAAGGGTATCAAGGTTTTCCCCTTTGACACGAATCGCGATTGGTGCATCGATGGGCGGTCCGTTTTCAAATTCCTTTAATTCAATTTTCACTCCGCTGTAAGCATTAAATTGAACTCTTAAAGAATCAAAAAAGCGTACGGTTTTAACCTCATGATAATGTTTAACTTCAGCGAAGATTTCAGCAACATTATTCTTTTCCTCTCGCGGAAAGACATTGTAATAAATCCTTGGGTTTCCCTTACCAATGTTGGTGTTCATCCAAGCCACTTCCCCCGATTCTCGCAATACTTTTTCGACATATTCAGCCGCCCGATTGGTTTCTACAAGGTTTGTTCCGTCCGGGGCTTCGATGGTTATTAGGAACTGTGGAATTCCTGCTTTGGGGAACAAACTAAATCCGATAATTGGAATGGTTGTCAGGCTCAAAAGAAACACGCCTAAAGCAAGAAGAAGCGTTTGTTTCGGATGCTTTAACGCCCATTGAAGAATTCTTGCATAAGACCACTCAATGAAGCGGGTTAGTAATTGCAAAAAGCGGTTCCCGTGTTCACCTTCATCGATTAAGATTCGACTTGAAAGAAAGGGAACAATTGTAAGGGATACAATCAGCGATGCAAAAACCGTGACGACCACGGCAACCGGCATACTTCGAATGTACTGTCCGGGGTTTCCGGGTAAAAACACTAAAGGCAAAAATGCAAAAATTAGAGTTGCGGTTGCGCCTATAACTGCCACATTGATTTGCTTTGTTGCTTCTATCGCTGCTGAAATAGGCTTGTAACCCATTCGTAAAAATCGCGAAGTATTTTCAACAACCACAATTGAATCATCGACTAAGAGCCCTAACGCAATCACAAAGCCAACGATCGAAAGTTGATTAATATTGTATCCAAAAAGATCAAGCATAAAAACGCCCATTAAAAGCGAAAGCGGAATAGAAACCATCACCACAAGTGACGCGCGAATCCCAAGCGGCAACAGTGTAATAAGCACCAGTAAAATGGCAATCACGAAATCTCGATTTAACCCTCCAAGCCGGTGTGCAACATTTTTTGCTTGATCAAACCCTTGCTCTAATTCAATTTGTGACGGTAACTCTTTTCGAAACGAGGTCACTACTTCTTCAATCGATTCCCGAACTGTAAAAATATTTTGCCCACTCTTAAGTGAAGCAGTGACAAAAATTGCACGCTTTTCATTGAATCTTGCAAAGTAGTTCTGCTCTTCAGGAATTAATTCAATGGCTGCAATGTCTTTCAAACGAACGATGTTACCGCCATAAGCTCCGACAACCGTTTGCTCTACTTCACTTTTTGATCGGTAATTGCCGCTTGTTTTTACATTGAATTTCTTTTTTCCAATGTCAATACTACCTGCTGGAATATTGGCGTTTTCGGATTGAATGGATTGGATCACTTGATTAAGTGAAAGCTTTATCGCAACCAGTTTTGAAATATCAATCGAAATTCTAACCTCTTGTTTCGGGACAGCATGAATTTCCGATTCCTTTACTCCGCCAATGTTTCCGAGCGATTTCTTTAAATCCTTTCCGAAAGATTCAAGTAACTTGTAAGAGGCATCTTCCGAAACCAAAGCAAATTGGATAATGCTGACATCGGTAGGAGAAATTTTTCTTACCTCAAGACTATATAAATCTTGTGGTAAACTTGGGCGAATAACATTTAGCTCTCGCAGGATTTCATCATATTTCTCCTCCGGATCTTCACCGGAATTGAATTCAACACGAATGATTGCAAGCCCATCCTCAATGTCTGTTTTGATTGATTTGATATTATCAAGGGTACTGATTTTTTCCTCAATTGGATCAACAACAATCTCCTCAATATCTGAAGGGCTTGCACCCGGATATATTGCAGTAATCACTGATCCTGCAAAGGTGATTTGTGGATCTTCTGACCTCGAGATGTTGATGAACGAATTGATTCCAATAGCCATCAATGCAAGAAAAACAATGATGGTAAATTGATATCGCTTCACCGAAAATTCAATGATGTTCATTGCTGTATTTTATTTGGTAGGTTTATTGGGTCTGTGCGATTTCTGCGCCATCCTTTAGATATGGTGCGCCCTCTGTAATGACTTCCGAAACAGACTCCGGAAAATTGATAATGGCCAGCTTTTCATGATGAATAAACGCAAATTGAACTTGTATTTTTTTTGCCTTTAATGAGTTTGAGTCCTTGGAAAATACAAAGCCACTTTTACCATCTCCTTCAAGAAAAGCTTCGATTGGAATGAGGGCATATGTTTTTTGCGGCGTTGGATAGATGGTTACCTTTGCGACAAGGCCGGAAAGCACGCGTTCAGGTGAGGTCAAAAGCCGTAATTCTGTCTCGAAGGTTCCTGTGCCTTGCGATGCAGTGCCTGAAATTTGACTAATGACGGCTTTACTTATTAAATCGGGATACCCTTCCAAAGTGACTTCAGCGCGGTCTCCAACGCGAACACGAACGGCTTCTACGCCTGAAAGCCCAACCTTAACCACATACCCTTGCGAGTAATTTGATAATTGAAGGATAGGCATACCGGCATTGACCAATTCATTTTCTTCTGAATACTTTTTGAGAACTTTCCCGGAAGTCGGTGCCTTAATAGAGGCAAATTGTTGGTTAAAGGAGGCAATGGTATAATTCGATTTTGCTACCTCAAATCCGGTTGTTGCGTCTTGTAATTGCTCAAGTGTTGCCACCTTATCGGCATATAAATTCTTTACCCTAGTCAAATCACGTTCGGCTTTTTCCAATCCATTTTTAGCTTTAATTACCTCAGCATTGATTTCGGATAAATTCAGTGTCGCGAGAAGTTGCCCTTTTTGCACCGTCATTCCTTCACGAACAAAAATCTTTTCGACAATCCCCCCAATCTTAAATGAGAGTCTCGATTCCTCCTTTGCCATTACCAAACCGGTGCATTTAATCGGTTCAGCAATCTGTAAACGCTCGACGGGCGCTGTTGTAACTTGAATCGGCTTTTGTGCTTCTTCATTTCTTACGGTGTTTTTACATCCATTTGCAAAAATGATAAGTGAAAGCACAGCGATACAAAAAAATGTTAATGTCTTGTAAGCCGAAGTGTTTACAAAGAGCGGCTTTTCAAGCTGTAAGAGAAGCCGCAACGGTTCTTTTCTAATACGATTCATAGGTTGAATTTTATTTTTAATCATTGGTAACAGACACGAAAATTTATTTTTTGAGAAACAGAGTCAAAGGAAATGATGCGGTCGCCCGTTCCAGTTCTGCATCTTTGATTACCGCGTCGTAGCGGGTAATAATGGCATTGATGGCAGCATTCGTCATCGATGTTTGTGAATCAAGATATTCGACAAGTGACGCTTGACCTTGGGCGTATTTTTTAGCAAGAATTTGAAAAGAGGCGTCGCTCGCTTTCTTTCGTGCATCTGAGACAGATATTAAACTTTGAGCTAATTGTACTTCCTCAAAGAGGGTGCGAACTTGCAGTTCAATTTGTCGTTTTAATTCTGCTTCTTTGAGCCGAAGTCGATTGGTTTCGATTACGGCTTGTTCAGTTTTTGCTTGATCTTGAAAACCATTAAAGATGTTCCATTGCATCACCAAAGAAATGGTGGCAAAATCTTGATTAAAATTGAAATCATACCGATTCCCTTGAAATCCATAATCAATCCCAAGCGATAAAGTTGGTAGAAAATCTGAGCGGTAAATTGATTCAACTTTTTCAGAGGCTTGAATGCCTTTTGAAATCACGGTGAATTCCTCTCGTTTAGATGACAATTGTATGGCGTAATCAAGCGCAGCGAACGCAGTATCAACTTCTTGGAGCTCGAGCGATTCGTCGGAATTGATTAAGATGGTGGCATGCAACTCCCGATTCAAAAGAAAATTGAAATACTCCTTTGCCGAGGTATTCAAGCGTTCTGCTTCCGCTTTTTTTTGCCTAAAGTCTGCAAGCTCGGCAAGAGCGCGATATTCCGCATCTGCTGTGACTTTTTCATTTTTTACTAAGCTCTGACTGACCCGAAGGTTTTCTTCTAAAAGTGGAAGTGTTTTTTGGTAAAGGTTGATCAATTGATTTGATTTTGCATAACTGTAATAGGCAATTTTGATGGAAAGAATTAAGTCGCGCGCTTTTGCTTCAGTATCAGCTTCGGCACTTTCGCGAAGCCGCTCTTTGATTTGGTAATTGAAAAGAACTTTCGGTTGAAAAATTGGCTGTCTGATTTGAACAGTGGTTTCACGTTGTAACGGTAATCGAATATCCAAATCGGTTGGAAATGCATTTGAGGAAGTGACTTGATTTAACGCAGCATAAGCGGGATTAATAAATGCACCTAAATTGATAACATTCCCATAAAGCTCGGTTGCACGAGCGTTTAAGGATATTGAAGGAAGGAACGCTCCGCCTGCTTCTTTAGATGCAAATGAGGATTTCTCAGCTAAAAGCTGCTGTTGTCTGAATGAGAGATTTTGCGACAGGCCCTCTTTAAGATAGTCTTCAAGCTTTTGGGCAAATAAATGATTCGCAAATAGTGTGGCCGACACAATTGCGATGAAGGAAATCAAGTTTTTATTCCGGTGACGAATTCGGTTCATAATCACTCCATTTATTTATGTGTAGATGTTCTGGTTTCTTTTGTCATTTCGCCCATTACGGCTTTCATGATTCGGATTTTCCCCCATCTTGGTACGCTACTTAAACCAAGCATTAACACCTTGGATAGCCACCCGGGATGAACCGTGCTTGCTTTTCCAAGAGATTTCAAAATGGAAGTGGCGACACTCTCGGCTTCGAGCGCGTTTGTCATCGTCATTTTTGCACGAGGTCCGAAACCGGTCTTGACCGGTCCCGGTGCGGCAACGAGTACATCAACATGAAAAGGCTTCAATTCTAAGGCTAATGCCTCACCAAGAGACTGGATATAAGCTTTGGTTGCGGCATAATGAGCCGCAAAAGGAACGCCTTGAAACCCAACAAGAGAGCCCAGCAAAATGATACCCCCTCTTCTTTTCATGCTAAAACGATGGGAAAAATAATGGGCAAGTGTTAGCGTTGCATTGCAATTCAAAGCAAGCATTTCGCGTTCATCATTTAATGAGGCATTTCGGAATTCACCGGAAGTACCAAATCCTGCGTTGAGAACGGCAAGTCCAAATTCATCGGAGGTTCCAGTTATGGCACTATTATCCTGTTCAATTTTTTCGATTTTATACTTGAGTGCTTCCAAGTCCGCTTCTTTGGTTAAGTCAGCTTGAAATGGAATAGCTTGGACTTTGAAATCAACTGCGAAGTGATAAGCAAGTAACTTTAGTTTATCATTGTTTCTTGCCACCAAGAGAAGATTAAAACCAAGCGCAGCTAAGTGTTTTGAAATTGATTCTCCGATTCCCGAAGATGCGCCGGTGACCAATGCCCATTTACCATAACGATTTATAAAACGGTTTTTTTCTTTATTGCTGTAGTTCATCGTATTGAAGATTTAATTTTTTTCGGTAGAAATCACTCGCGTCCATTTTTCGCTTCGTCCAAAAAGTGATATGCCGATATAACCACGGACATTCAGCACATTTTCTTTTTCAAGGGTTAAGATGCATTTGTAGTCATTTCCGTCTTGTGGGTCATAAATTTTTCCACCTCGCCATTCATTGTCTTCGTCATATTTGAAACCTCTTAAAATGGTAAGCCCTAAGCGTGGACGAGAGCGAAGAGATGGGTCAGGGTTTTTCGTGTCCAATGTGTCTTCGCCCGGTGCAGGAACCCCCCAAATAACCGTTCCTTCGAAAGTTCCATCGGCAACTTTTTTGATTTCTATTTTGGCGTTCTTTTTTGCGGTCAACCAAACCCCGCAAAGGGCATCGCTTTCTTGGGCAATTAAAGATTGACCCAATCCTATGGTGAGTAAAAGAAACCCAAGTAAAATCTGTTTGTAAGTCATTTCTAATCTTAATTTGAAGTTTTTTTAAGTCTTGTAAGAAAATTGAACGATGTTTAATTATAGTGTAAAGTGAAGTCCATCAAATGTACGAGTGTAATCTAATTTGGATGTTTTGTTTTGAATAAACGGTTCAAATTTCGGATAGACGGTAGAAAACGCGTTACGAACGGTTGTGATTGGAAGTTGATTTTTCGGCAAGAGACCGAATCATATAGGTCATCCCATCGTGCATCGCGGTTTTGGTTTCTTCAAAGGTTCCGATGTAACGGTCTCGCAAAAGAAGGGAAGCAATTCCGTGAACATTTGTCCACAGCATCATGCTTGCAGCTTTTGGATCGCCGGTGGGGATGTAACCTTCATCCATTGCCAATTTTACTGTGGCGTGTAGCAATTCAAACGATTTCTCACCCACGTGCCAACCTTTGCTTTCTGAAATTTTTTTTCCAGAAGCTGCTGAAATAAACATTAAATCATATCGTTCGGGATTTTCAAAGGCAAAAGAGAGATAAGCCTCGCCAATTTTTTGCAATCGCTCAATCGGACTGCCAAAGAGTGCGGCATTTTGTAGGACTTCATAAAAATCTTCAAATACTTTCAGGTGTAAAGTGTAAAAGATTTCTTCTTTGTCTTTGAAATAAGAATAAATAGCGCCCGGGGTGTATTCGACAAGGTCGGCAATGTGCCGTATCGTAACCGATTCGAATCCCTTTTCTATCCACAGTTTCATTGCTGCATCAAGAATCAGCTGACGAACCGCTTCTCGCTCTCGATTTCTTCTTTCTTGGCTTCCCATAATCAAATAAAAATTAAACGCCGTTCAATTTATTAAAATTTGAAGAACCGTCAAATTTTTATTGAGAAAAGCTTAAAATGTTAATGCAGCCGAGCCGAGGACGCCTGCTTGGTTGCCAAGAGCGGCGGGGAGGATTTCGATATCGTCGTGCATTTCTTTGAGCGTGTAGGAAAGAATGGCTTTTCGAGCGGGTTCAAAAATGAATTCACCAGCACCAGAAACCCCACCACCGATAATAAATTTTCGGATGTCTAAAACTGAAAGAATGTTCGCAAGACCCGTCCCTAAAATGGTGCCAACATAAGTCCAAACCTCAAGAGCTAATGGATCATCAAAGCGGGCGGCTTCTGTGAGAATTTTTGGCTCAAGCCGGTCAAGATTTCCTTCTGAGAGTTCTAAAATTTTCGAATGAGGGTATCGGGAGAGAAGCGTTTTAGCGAATTCTGAAATTTGTTTCTGACCAATTTTTCCTTCTATTGAACCCCGAATCCCAGCGTAAAGTGTTGGGCTTGTGTAATCAATTGTGATATGACCTAATTCACCGGCTGCACCGTTGGCACCACGAAATACTTTTCGATTCCAAATGATTCCACCACCAACACCGGTGCCCAGCGTGATCATCACAAAATGATGAAGATTTTTTCCGGCACCAAAGAATGCTTCACCCAAAGCCGCGGCATTGGCATCATTTTCAGATAGAATTTTGAAGCTATTGCCAATCATTGTAGCGGAGCCCAAGGTGGTCAGTTTATCTCTCAAAACCACTTCAACATTTAAATGCTGCCAACCTTTAATTTTATCGCTGTGAATCGAGGAAAGTCCGTCTAGATTGACCGGTCCCGGAATGCCAATGCCAATGCCGCTAAAATCAGCGGATGGGTTTGCTTGGATTACTTTTTTGATTAACTCAGAGCACCCGATAGCAATTTGCTCAAGGCATCGCTCTGCATTTGCATCTGTAGGGAGATGATGGGTCAGCAAGATTTCGCCAACAGTTGAAACAGCAGCGAACTTAATATAAGTACCGCCAAAATCGACTCCGATTCCAAACTTCATATTATACTCCTTGATTCAACCCTTGGCGCTTATCCCAAAGAAAGTCTTCATGCAGAATTTCAAATTCAAATTTTTTTTAATCACTTATTCACTTCCACCGGCACGGTGAGGGGAGCGAAGTAATTTCCGTTTCCCAAGTTTGTGAAGAAATCCTAAAATTTCTTCTCGTTCATCGGATTGAGGGAATTCATGTTCGATTTTTTCGATCGCGTTTTTGATCAAAAATCCGGATTGAAAAACCAAACGGTAAATATCCCGAATCGTACGAATTGCCTCTGCTGAAAAGCCCCGGCGCTTTAAGCCAACTAGATTTAATCCCTCATATCGAAATGGCTCCCGGCCTGCCATCACATAGGGCGGGACATCATAAACCACACGAGAGGAACTCGCAAGCATTGTGTGTTTGCCTATCCGTGTAAATTGATGAATCCCGCAAACCCCTCCAATGGTCGCATGATCTTCAATTTCACAATGTCCGGCAATTTGAGTTGTGTTTGATATAATCACATGATTTCCGATTCGAACATCATGCGCGACATGAACATAGGCCATTATAAGGCAATGACCTCCAATTTTGGTAACGCCGTTTTCTCCTGTTGCACGATGAACTGTAGCGTACTCCCGAATGGTGGTGTAATCTCCAATTTCTACAAAGGTTCTTTCTTCGGCATATTTCAAATCCTGCGGACGAATTGCGATCACCGCACCCGGAAAAATCTTGCAATTCTTTCCAATTCTGGCGCCATTATAAATCAAAGCATGCGGGTAAATCTCCGTGCCTTCACCAATCGTCACATCATCTTCTAAAATAGCATATGGACCAATTCTTACCCCTTTACCGAGTTGAACATTGTGCCCTACGATGGCAGTCGGATGGATTTGAGTCTTTAAGTTGTCCATTCAATTTTCCTTTGCCAATTCAAGATTACTTTGCCGAATCAACAGCGATTCCAGCAAGTGCGGCAACTTCATCGGATTCCTTTTTGAGCTGAGGGTCTTGGGGATACAGTTTCCTCACACTTTCAAACAATCGGTAGGCGTTCTTATAATCACCTATTTGCCGATAGGTTTGAGCCAAATAATAATTTGGCAAAACATCGGCAGGATTTTCATCGGATTGCTTTTGAACTTTATCTTCAAGTTTCGGAAGCATTGCTTTTGCGCGATCCATTCCACCGGAACGAATGTACATTGAAATCATACTTTGCATTAATCGGAAATCCATATCATAGAGCTCTGTCGGTAAAATTTCTTCTGCTTTATCAAGCACATTTAGCGCGAGCGCTTTATTTGA
The DNA here is from genome assembly GCA_033763895.1 of Chloroherpetonaceae bacterium. Taxonomy (NCBI): domain Bacteria; kingdom Pseudomonadati; phylum Chlorobiota; class Chlorobiia; order Chlorobiales; family Chloroherpetonaceae; species Chloroherpetonaceae bacterium. The sequence goes on from JANRJQ010000010.1 coordinate 567,149, forward strand.
AATGGTATTCAATTGCCCTGTCGAATCTTTCACCGAGGTTGATTCATTTTCATGTTCAATTAAATCAGCAGCTAATCTTAAAAAGACATTTTTATAGTTTGAAACCAACCTACGGCTGTTTTCATCCAAATACACGGAAGGGTTATTGAGGTTGCGGTATTTGAATTCATACATCAACTTATGATACATAATTTGACGGTCAATTTTCCCGTACCCACCTTCATCGCTCGCAATCGGCACAACTTTATAGGCAAAACCATCCATCCGCAAATATTTATCAATGCCAATGCGATTGGATTCTGAAACGGTAATCGCAAAGTACACCGGCCGCTCCCAAAGGTTATTGTAAATCGTTTCATAAACCACACGGTCTTGTGCGCGGATGAACCCTCTTCCCCCGCCAGCATCAAGAGTCGGGTTAAAGCGCCAACGAATCGTATCGACTATCGTTTCCGGTTGAAGACCACCTTCAGTTAAGCGAAGTCTGTCTCGCATTTGATATTGTTCTTTGATGCCCTCGGGAACCGGCATGACAACTTCACGAGCCGGCCATTCTTCATAATTTAATCGCTTAATGGCGGCATCGCTTAGAGAAAATTTCACTGGCTGAGCTTCTCTAGGAGATTCATTTTTAAGTTGAAGTATGTACCAATCTGTATTGGCTAAACTGAGATTAACGACTCGTACATCCTGACGAACACCCGCAACTTCCTGCATATACCATAAAGGAAATGTATCATTATCGCCGTTGGTAAAGAGCACGCCGTTGGGTTCGCAACTGTTGAGAAGGTTATAGGCATAATCATAGGGCACATAGTTCCCACTTCGATCATGCATGTGATAATTGACTTGCAGCATTCGGGCATTAATGAAAAGTAATCCGAAAGCGGCGATACCAATCGCTCCAAACTTTAACTTTGTTTCGTCTTCAATGGATTCGCGAATAGTTTCGAAAAGCGCATCAATCCCTATTCCAATCCAAATTGCAAAAGCAAAAAAACTACCGACAAATACATAGTCTCGTTCACGAGGTTGAGGCTCCGCAGGGTTTGTATAAATACTTATAAATACGCCGGTAAGTAAAAAGAGAGCGGTTATGGCAAGTGCCATATTCCACTGCTTTCTGAAATGAAAAATCATCCCAAAAAGACCTATGATTAGCGGGATTCCGAAAAGTTTCTTAAAGTCTGCCCCATCATCTTGAACATCACCGGCTCTCCCTGCAAAATTCCAAAGGAAATACCGACCCCACATGTGTCCTATTTGATACTTGACAAAGAAATCCCAATCGCTAGTATACTTCTCATAATTTTGTTGATGATCCGGGTCTTGTGACCAGCGACGGTTGAGCAAGGGCAAATCACCGTACTGCTCACGATTGAGATAAGAATACAGCTTCTCCATTGTGTTTGGAGAGTTTTCATTAATTGGGGTTTTGTGATTTGACCGAATGTAAACTGTTGTAAAGCTTGTGTAAGCAATGACTATGAAAAACATCCCGATTGCAGCGGTATTCCACATCCGCATTTTATTAACATGTGTGTAATAAATTGCATACACAAGTCCCAATAAAATGAGAACACCAACCCAAGGGGTTGTATCACGCATTAAAGCAGGGATTCCTTTCACAACACCCGGATACATCAATAAAAAAATTCCTGAAGAAACCACCATTAATACAATAAAGCTCTGCAATGAAAACGTATATCGGCGGTTATAATAAATAATGGCCAAAGAAAAGAAAGCAAGAATAGATTGAAGGTGAACGCCAATCGCTAACCCAAATGTATAGGCAATGAGAATCAACCACTTTTCGTTACCACTTTCATCAGCGACTTCATTCCACTTCAAAATCAACCAAACAACGGCAGTATTAAGTATCATAGAAAAGCCATAAACTTCCGATTCAACAGCATTAAACCAAAAGCTATCACTAAAAGCCAAAGCAAAACCGGAAATAATACCGGCGCTATAAGCAGAAATTTTTTCTGAAAGGCTCCACTCATCAGCCTTCCGAACGCGATAGAGTTCAATAAATTGAATTGTAATAAGGGAGCAGAACATCGCCGCAATCGAACTGCAAAGGGTTGAAACCAAATTGACGCGCGCGCCAATATCACCAAACGGAATTAAGGTGAAAATCCTACCAACCATTGTAAAGATTGGGGTTCCGGGAGGGTGAGGAATTCCCATCGTATAAGCAACAGCCGTAAACTCGCCGCAATCCCAAAATGAAAAAGTAGGTGCCATTGTAAGGAGATAGATAATCTCCGAAACCAAAAATACAAAGAGGCCCACAAGGGCATTAAGTCTTTTATGTGTCATTGTTAAGTTGATTCGATGCAAAAAAGCCCATTAAAACTGGAAATCTCCCCAAGAGGGTAAAAAAAGAGCGGTAATTTAACGAACATTTTGAATAACAAAGTATGTCGTGGCAATTGCCCCAATAATTCCACTTATTTGAAAAAAAATGGTCACAAAATCTTTCCAAAATGTTGATTTCATTTTTTCCTGAACAAGGATAATATCTGAAGGTTCTATTTCCCCAACAGCATCTCCCTCTAGCAAATCTCCCGTATTGGGTTTGAGAACCAAAACTTCGTCTTTGAGCGCGCGCTTTCCATATCCACCAGCAGCTTTAATGTAGTCATCGATAGTTTTACCTGAGTGAAAAGGGATATTACCGGGATATAATACTCTTCCAATAACATTGACATATGGTTTGTAGTACGGAATTTCAATGATGTCTCCGGGTTCAATTAAAATGTTTTGTGTGGTGTCATTATCTTGGAAGAGCTTCTTGAAATTTACGGTCATTTTACCTTTAGGCTCGCGCTTTCTTGCGGCAAGGTATTGCACCTCTTCATTTTCCAAATCTGCTTTTTCGCCAAGTGATGAAATTTCAACATCACCTCTCATCACTTTAGGCCGATAAAGTGAGGCCTCTTCCAATGAGCCGTCAGGTCGGATACCACCTGCGAGTTGGAGCGCTTCTTTGAGAGTGGTTTTTCCTTTTTCAATCCGATATGTCCCCGGTACAAATGCATAACCTTTTATCTCGATGGTTTGCTCTGGAAATAACAAGGGCAAGCGCCGAACGATAACAATGTCATTTCTTTCAAGCGGGAGATTTTGTTCAATATTCCAACCCCGAATTGAAACAAAAAGTGATCGCGTGGTTCTTCTATCAGAATTGAAACGGATAATCTCAACGCTATCTAAGTTCGCGGTAGATTCCAAAACGCCACCGGCTAATCTTAGCAAGGTAAAAAGGGAATCACCCGGTACAAATTCGTATCGATCCGGATATTTCACATCTCCTAAAACTGAAATTACATCTTCAACACGCCGCTCAACAAGAAGCACATCACCTTCGCGCAAATACATGTTATCGCGATTATCTGTAAGTCTATAAAATCGGAAAATGTCAAGTTTGTGAATCGTATCGGGATTGCTACGGCGAAGTTTCACTTGACGGAGAGACGCTTTATCCAGCAAAGCAGGGCTTCGAGTAATGGCATCAGAAACACGGTCTGCAGCGCTTACCCGAATTTTTGAGGGCAAAGAAACTTCTCCTAAAACATCAATTTCAAAAGTCCTCATAGTAACAAGTGAAACGGAAATCTCTGCTTTTCGATAAGTCTTTAAGAGTGTGCGATGCACTGAATCACGAACCTCAGGGATGGTAAGCCGCTTCACTACAATTTCGGCAAGCCTTGGTAAAATCAGTTTCCCTTCAGGTGTTATTGCAACTTGAAATGAAGAATACGTTTGTGAAAATATACTAATGAAAAGCACATCGCCGGGGCCTACGATATAGGTTTCAGGCGCAAATGATTGAGTGAGTGATGAATAAGCACTGTTTTGAAGCATATTCAGTTGATAATTCGTGGGACTTGGCTGTGCAACCGAATTTCCTTGAATCGGGGAAGGTGAGCCGGGAAGTGCTTGAGCGCTTAAAACTTTAATAAAAAGGTTCGGAGCGAAAAGGATGAGAATAAACCCAAATAAAAAATAGAAATTTCTGAACTTCTCAAACAAATTATCATCCGAAGAGATAGAACGATTTGCAACGAATTTTTGCAAGGCTATCAAATTCAAAATATGAGAATTCATTATCTTACAAATAGCGTAATAAAGTAAATTTCGTTCCAATGTCAACTCTTTCGATTTCAATACTTCTCATTCTCTTTGGCAGCGTAATTTCAATCTATGGATTTATTAATTATCGCAAAGCGGGAGAATGGGAAATGTGGGCTCCCAAACTCAAGGCAATTGCTACGATGATCATCGGTGAACTGATGTTTGTTTCAGGTGCCGGATTATTGATTTACTTTTATAATTTTCAGTAATTATTGAACCACCGAGCCGATTTCCTCACCAATCGCAAGCCGCTTAAGATTTCCGGGCGTATTCATATTCATCACAACAATGGGAAGAACATTTTCCTGACATAAAGTGATAGCGGTTAAATCCATCACTCTGAGATTCTTTTTTAGAACATCGAGATAAGAAATATTTGGAAATAAAGTTGCTGCCGGATTTTTCTCAGGGTCTGAGTCATAAATCCCATTCACACGAGTGCCTTTTACAATAACACTCGCTTCTATTTCAATTGCTCTAAGCGCAGCTGCGGTATCGGTGGTGAAATAGGGGTTTCCTGTCCCTGCACCAAAGATGACAATTCTCCCTTTTTCTAGATGCCGGATTGCACGGCGGCGAATGTAGGGCTCGGCGATTTGTTCCATCTTAATTGCGGTTAATAGCCTTGTGAATACTTCAATTCGCTCAAGGGCATCTTGCATTGCAAGAGAATTAATGACTGTCGCTAACATTCCCATATGGTCGGCTTGAACGCGATCCATTGTTTCTGCCGCTTTTGAAACCCCTCGAAAAATATTTCCCCCCCCAATAACCAACGCAACCTCAACGCCTAATTCGTGGATTTCCTTGATTTCTAGAGCAAATTTATTTAAGGTTTGGATATCAATGCCGTAGCCTTGACTGCCCATTAAAGATTCTCCGCTTAGCTTAAGAAGCATGCGTTTATACTTGAGTGCGCTCATGAATTGCTTTCAAAATTGGTCAAAAAAAAAGGTCTTGACTTGCAAGACCTTTTACAATTAACGATCACCGAGCTGGAATCGAACGAAGGACTTTACTTCTACTTTACCAACGGAATCAGAAGCTTCCTTAAGTAAATCTGAAATTGCCTTGGTATTATCCTTGAAGAATTGTTGTTCTAAAAGAACAACATCTTGATAAAACTTTTCAATTCGGCCTGCAATGATTTTATCCATCATTTTTTCAGGTTTTCCTTCGCGGAGTGCTTGTTGCTTGAAAACTTCTTTTTCTTTCTCAAGCATCTCTTCTGTCACGCCTGTACGATCAATCGAAATCGGTGCATTGGCGGCAACTTGCATCGCAATATCTTTGCAAAGTTGAAGTGTTTTTTCATTTGAAGCTCCGCTTAAAGAGGCCATAGAAGCAAGCTTTGCACCGGGGTGAATATAGGTAACAACAACCCCATCGGTGGATTTAATGTAAGCATATCGACCAAATTCAATCTTCTCCCCGATTTTTCCTACGAGGGTCTCAACTGCTTTTGAAGCGGTAATATTGTCGTATGATGCACCAAGGTTAAGATTGAGAACATCTTCGAGCGAATTGCATTTGTGAGCTAACGCTAAAGTCGCGGTATGGTTCAATAGCTTTAAGAAGTCATCGGCTCGGGCTACAAAATCGGTTTCGCAGTTTAATTCCAATAAAAGAGCTTCTGTTTTTTCGTTGTTGAACGCGGCGGCAATGGCGCCTTCCTTCGCTTCACGATCTGCGCGCTTGGCTGCTGCTACAGCTCCTCGTTCACGAAGCCATTGAACAGCAGTTTCCATATCACCATTATTCGCTTCCAAAGCCTTTTTACAGTCGCCCATTCCGGCTCCTGTCTTATCACGAAGTTCTTTAACGAGTTTTGCAGTTATTTCTGCCATTTTCAAAATGAGTTGTAGGTTAAAAATGCGATTCAAAAAAGAACCGTGAGTTGCTCACGGTTCAAGTAATGTTTATCGTATGGATAAAAACTAATTTTTTCCTGAAGCGGCAACATCCATCTCTTGCTGCTTATCGTTTGCCGTTCTGGCAGCAATAATAACATCCGCTGCTGCTCCGATGATGAGTTCAATTGAACGAATGGAGTCATCATTTCCCGGAATAATATGCGTAACAGTATCAGGGTCGCAATTCGTATCAACTACTGCAAAGGTGGGAATACCTAAATTGGTTGCTTCTGCAACGGCAATATGCTCCTTGCGAATATCAACCAAAAAGAGAGCTGCAGGAAGGCGTGTCATGTGCGAAACCCCGCCAAGAACCTTAACGAGCTTTTCCTTTTCACGGGAAAGCATTAACCGTTCCTTTTTGGTAATAATATCAAAGGTGCCGTCGTTTTCCATTCGTTCAATTGAATTTAATCGGCGAACGCTTTGTCGAATGGTGGAAAAATTGGTCAGCATTCCGCCTAACCAACGCTCGGTTACGTAAGGCATCGAGGCACGCTCGGCTTGCTCACGAATGATTGATTTGGCTTGTTTTTTTGTGCCTACAAAGAGAATCTCTTTGCCGGTAGAGGCGATGTTTTCGAGCGCATTGAATGCGTCTTCTGCCATTGTGACTGTCTTTTTGAGATCAAGAATATGAATCCCATTTTTTTCCATAAAGATGTATGGCTTCATCTTTGGATTCCACCGGCGGGTCAAGTGCCCGAAGTGAGCACCTGCTTTAAGGAGCTCTTCAATTACAAGTTTTGGCATTGTTTGATGTGTTTAGTTTAACCGCTACACCACCTCGGTTCGGGATTGCTTAGCAACACTTCCGAACCGATTGGCTTACAAACCGCAAGCCGGTGATGTATGTGTATTGAAAAAAAATTAACGCTTCGAGAATTGGAAACGGCGTCGAGCTTTGCGTCGGCCGTACTTCTTACGCTCAACCATTCTCGGGTCACGCGTCAAAAGCTCGTCTTTGCGCAGTGCTGGACGAAATGTTTCATCCATTTCAACAAGGGTCCGTGCAATTGCAAGGCGAACTGCACCAACTTGACCATTGACGCCGCCACCTTTAACTGTCACATAAAGATCGTATTTCCCAACACCATCAACTGCAACAAAAGGACGCATCACATCCTGACGGTGCAATTCGCTTGGAAAATAAACTTCAAGCGTACGGTCATTGATCACGATTTTTCCGGTACCCGGCTTAAGAAAAGCACGCGCCACGGCTGTTTTTCTTCTTCCGGTTGAGACAAGTGTTTCAGACATTGAATCGAAATAAGTTTAGTGTTTTGAATTATCCGAGTGTAACGGGAGCCGGGCTTTGTGCTGTATGCGGATGATCAGCATTCGCATATACTTTAAGCTTCCCATAAATTTTTCGACCCAAGTTATTCTTAGGTAGCATTCCCCAAACGGCATCTTCTATGACGCGTTCTGGCTTCTTATTAAATACATCCGCAAACTTTTCGTAGCGACCGCCACCCGGATAAAGCGTATTGTGGAAGTAAACTTTGTTTTCTTCTTTAGCACCCGTAAGCTTTACCTTTGAAGCGTTGATCACAACCACAAAATCGCCGGTATCAATATGAGGCGTAAATTCAGGCTTGTGTTTACCTCTTAAAAGTGTAGCAACTCTTGTTGAAAGCCGACCTAAGGTTTGCCCTTCAGCATCAACAAGCAACCACTTGCGTTCCACTTCGTTCGGCTTTGCCGAGTATGTTTTAAAACTGATGTTGTCTTTCTTTTTCATCGATCGATTTGAGATAAATAAATTGGATTCTTATATCTAACAGGCGATTCCGGAATGGACGGCTTATTTTCACATTCAGTATTTGCGCAAGACTCGGGATCTCAAGCAGCCCTAAACTTAGAATTCTCAACGACCGACTCCCACCTCAGCCGCAAAACTTCCTAAGATTAGATACCCAAAAAAGGTCACAAAAGTACGGCTATTCAGCCATTTATGCAAGAAATAATTGAATTTTTTGATTGATATTTTCTTTCGATTCATAGTTTACTGTGCAGATTGATAAACCAAAAGAAAAAAGGGATAATTTGTTTGGGTCCAATTGTAAAATGGGGAATATTTTCTTCAAGGTTTAACGGGTAAAAAGAGAGGTTTTGAGGTTGAATCAAGAAATCTTGTTAGCATTGGCCCGATGCCGTGGATTTGAAGGACAGTTTCACCTACAAAGAATTCAAAGTGAGGCGCCCCGGGTTCAAAAGTATAAGTTTGCCCGGGTAAAATCTTTTTTAGCTTTTTGTCATCCCATTTTTCTCCCTCACCAATACAAAGCATACCGGATAAAACCATCGTACTAATCACATTGGGGTGTGAATGTGGCAATAAGGTTAATCCGTTTGGATATTTCACTCTTAAAACAAAAAATCCAGATTTAGATCGGTCTCCGTAAAGTGGCATCGAAGCGATTCCGGGAAGAACCGGTGAAGGAATCCAAATCCCAAGTGATGTGATACTATCTTGAGGAATTGTAAGTATCGGGTTCGAAGATTGAGGTACTTTCGTTTCAGAAGGCGTTGAAGCACCAATACTTACAGGGCTACTTTTACCAGACTGTGCCAATGAAATTGTGGTGCTGTTGAATAACACGAAACAAAGTAAGATTAACCAAAATCCGGTTTTCCCGGCAGATTTATGAAAAAGGCGAACTCTAGAGATCACCCTAAAATTCGCCTTAGCGCTTGAAAAAGAAGTTGATGCTGTGCTCACAAAAGAGTTAATAGGTGGTTGAAAGTTTTGAAATTTGACGAGCTTTGTTTAGCGCATCTTCAATATTTTTGGCTTCACCGGAGTTCAGATTCACAAAGCTTCTGTGAAATACTTTGGAATTTGCTTCAGGTCTCTCGGCACTTTCATGATGCCTCGAAATGGCGAGTTCAATGGTGGTTTTAAGAAGCTCTCGCTTAAAGGGTTTAACGAGATAGCGAAAAACTTGCGCTTCATTGATTAACCGAATGGCAATATTGGCATCGCGGCTATCACTTAACAAAATGGATACAATATCGGGATATTCGATACTGACGGCCGCTAAGAATTCGGCACCGCTGATTCCTTCTAAGGCAACTTCAGAAATCAACACTTGGATGCCGTGGGTTAGCAAAATTTCGAAAGCTTCTTTTGGGTTGAGCGCTGTATAAACTTCGTACTTATCTTTCAATAGCTCGCGATAAGCTTCAAGAAATGATGGTTTAGGATCTACAAATAAGATTTGTGGTTTTGCCTCGCTCGAGGGAATTCCGTCGATAGCCGAAAGAATGCCAAGTGATGCTGTAGATGCAAAAGATCTTGGCGGTTTGGGTGATGCGGGAGGCGAGTTTTGAACCTTATCTGCGAATTGGCAAGCAAGCTTGACGGTATCTTTAAGTTTGGAACTAATCCAAGGCTTATTGACATATCTGAAAATCTCCCCGGTATTTACGGATTCGATGACTGCATCAAGATCGGCATACCCGGTCAACAAAATTCGGACAGTGCCGGGAGAAATTGCTTTGACTTGCTGAAGCAATTCAACACCGGTCATTTGGGGCATTCGTTGGTCACTTATCAAAACATCAATTTTAACCCCTTTTTTGAACAGATTTAATGCTTCTAAGCCACTACCAGCGGTGTAAACTTTGTAGTCATCAAAGAGGAGAGAGAGCGATTGAACGATGTTCGGTTCGTCATCAACGAAAAGTAGCGAATGGTTTGTCATGATCGTATAAAGTAAAAAGTCGATTGAAAAATCGGATATCCGACAAAAAAAATTAGAAAGCAGTGACCTGCTACAACGAAATAAAAGAACAAAAGGAATCAAAGTAGAAAATAAGAAAACGATAATTTTCTGCTAACTTTGCATGTTCCTGAATCACTGAAAAAAAGGATTCAAAATGAAAATGAAATTAAAAAGAATAAAAAGAAATCGAAAAATTCTAAATCGAATAACACTTGCCAAAAAAAGAAACGACGAATAAAGTCAAAAAAACGATCTCCGCTAAAAGTGCTTTAAGTACGGAAGAAAACTTGAAAGCAACCTCCAAAAAAAGGAGCACAAAAAAAGAAACACCATTAAAGGAAACATCGGTTAAAAAAAAGAAAAGCGAATCACTGAAAACGCTTCAAAAGCCGAAGCTCACCAAAACGCCAAAAAAGAAACCAATAACAAAAAAGAAAACAGAAAAAAGCGATACAAAATTTTCATCATCCAAGAAAGTTACATTATCCGAAGCTGAGAAATTGGCTCGAAAAGCAGCCGAATTTGCTCTTTCGAAAAAGGCGACGGATGTTGTTCTACTTGATGTCAGAAAAATTTCAGGAATAACCGATTTCTTCCTTCTTTGTACGGCTGATTCCGATAGGCAAGTTAAAGCCATTGCGGAAGAAATTGAAAAGGGCTTAAAAGACGAAGGCGATTACCCAAGCTATGTCGAGGCCAAAGAATTAACTTGGGTTGTAATGGATTATTTCAATGTGATCATTCACATTTTTGTTAAGGAGAAAAGGCATTTTTATGCTTTGGAAAAGTTATGGGGCGATGCGCCGATTTATCATATTCAGGAGGAATCAAAAAAAATCTAACGCATTTCGGGGAGGCAAAACCATTAGGATGTTATACAAAAAGCTCGCGATTTCCCTTTTTTGGGGCTGTTTCATAATACTTCAAAGTGCGGCGAGTTGTAACTCAGTAACGCGGTATCAGTCTGAAACTATCCAACAGCCAAAATCGCTTTCGAATACAACGACTGCTCAAATTGAAAGTGCTAGGGATTCATCGAAGCAAGATCAAAGACTGGAACCAAAGCCGGCGGTTATCCAACCTTCGCTCAAAATATCTGCCGATACGGCGGTTCGAGAAACTGCAATTGCTGGTTATCTCGCTGAGGGTTTTGCGACTTATTATGCGGAGGAATTTCACGGCAGAAAAACCACGAATGGTGAAATCTATGATATGAATGGTATTTCTGCAGCGCATCCGAATTTACCAATGGGAACTTGGCTTCGGGTTACCTATCTAAAAACCGGAAAAGCAATTGTCGTGCGTGTCAATGACCGAATGCCGCCGAACGAGAAGGGTAGAATCATTGATCTCTCGCTTGGTGCAGCAAAGCTTTTAGGAACTGTCGCAGAGGGTGTTGCCAAAGTTCGTTTAGAAGAGCTTAGCGAAGAAGAAGCGAAAAACGACGCTCTCAATTCAAAATAAGTTTCTCAAATCCACCCGCTGATTCAATGCTTGCTAAGCTGAAACTTCTCTTAAAAGATACAACGATTTATGGTGCAAGCACCATTTTGGCAAGCGGGTTGAATTATCTTCTTGTTCCATTTTACGCCAATTTGCTCACCTTGGAAGAAAATGGTATTCAATCGATAATTTATTCTTCAATTACTTTCGCTTCGGTTATCTATACTTTCGGTCTCGAATCGGCGTACTTAAAATTTGCGGCCGATAAAAAAGTATTGGAAAAGCGTCAGTTAGAAGAATCGACGAAAGAAACCACGGTAGTCACTAATAAAGTCTTTTCCCCATCTTTAAGTGGATCAAATGAAAACCACCCAAAATGGGGCGAATCAATCTTTTCTACACCCTTTATTGGGCTTTTTTCATCATCCCTTTGTTTTACGGTTTTCATTTTTATCTTTTCTTCACGCATCGCAGAAGTACTTGGTTTAAGCGGTGCTGAATCAGGCTATGTCCAATTTGCAGCGGTGATTTTGTTGATTGATACGATGTCAACATTGCCTTTGGCTTGGCTAAGAAGTGAGCGTAAGGCGGGGATTTTTAGTTCAATAAAACTTGTCAATGTTCTTGTTACGATTGCAGTTTCTCTTTGGCTTGTCGTTGTTGAAGATTTGGGTGTACGCGGAGTTTTCTATGGAAATATTGCAGGATCAATAATTTCGCTTGGTTTGGCGAGCTCCTATACAATAAAATTTTCTGCTTTTGTTCCACTTCGATTTTCAAAAAACTTGTTCCGTCAGATGATGCGGTACGGTTTGCCCTTGGTTCCGAATAGTATCGCTATGATGTTGATTGATTTTGTTGACCGCTTGATTTTGATTCGAATTCCGCAAGAAACGATTCAAGAAATTTATGGACAGCAGATTTCGCCAGAGGCGCTCGTAGGTATTTACGGGAGGGTCTATTCGCTTGCTGTATTGGCGCAACTTTTGGTTAGAATGTTTCGATTTGCTTGGCAACCTTTTTATCTCCAACAAGCCGCAGAGCCCGATGCAAAGGCGCTATTTAGTAAAGTTCTAACCATCGCAACTGTATTTATTACAACCTTTACTTTATTTGCCTCCTTTTTTGTTCCTCTTGTAATTCAAATTCATTTTTTTGGAAAGTTTTATATACTTCCCCCTGCATTTTGGATAGGGCTCTCGGTTTTACCCATACTTTACCTGAGTTATGTTTTTGATGTGATTTCAAGCATTCTATTTGCTGGCTTGCTCATTGAAAAAAAAACAGAGTTCTTGCCTGTAATCACACTTATTGGCGCAGCTGTTACAGCGATTCTTTGTTTTGCATTGATTCCTTTACCTAACAAATGGGGTGCAATGACCGGAGCAGCTCTTGCAACAACAGCGGGTTCGCTTGCAATGGCAGTGGGTGCGTACTTTTTTTCCCAAAAAATTTATCCGAATAACTTTGAGTGGGGGAAAATTTTGCTCTCACTTTTTTCGGCGTTGTTCATATTTATTTTTTCAAGTTACTTGAGTTTGTTGATGAATTCGTGGATTGTCAATTCAGTGAGTTTTTCGATTTACACAGGACTAATCCTTTATTTTTTTAGGGTTGAAGCAAAGCAAGTCTTTTATAGGGTGAAAGGAAAGAAAGCCTAATCAATGGAATCATTTCAAAAGGAAAAGGGAGAGAAGTATGAAACAAGAAAAAGCGGAATCAGGATTTGTACCCTTGAAGGGCTATTTGCAAACGCTTTTATTGTTTTAACTGATGTCCCGGCTTTAACTCAGTTTGCCGTAATTCTTTCTGCAGGGAATGTGCTCACTGCTTTCATTGGCGCACTCCCTTACGGATTGCGAGCATTTCAATTATTGGGTGCTTTTATAGTTGAACGCGTCGGAAGAAGAAAATTTTTGAGTATTCTATTTGGCATATTCAACCGAGAAATTTGGATTCCTTTTATAATATTGGCACTCATTTTTTACGGTCACCCTGAAATTATTCTCCCGCTCTTTGCGATTACAGTATTCATTTCACAGTTTTCAAATAATCTATTGGCGGTGACTTGGATGTCTTGGTTTTCGGATCTTGTACCGCCAAGAATTCGTCCAACTTATTTGGGATTCAGGCTATCGGTGATGGCCGTTGTAAACCTCAGCGTGACCTTTCTGATGGGCTTTACGATTGATAGTTTTAAGGGGTGGGGAGGAAAAGAATTTGAAGCCTATGGATACCTGTTCATGCTTGGTATTGCGGCCTTATGTGGACTAATCACCCTATTTTTATTTTACTATCAATATGAACCTCCTTTTCAAAAATCTGTAAATCAAAATTTCAAGAGCGATGTCTTAATTCCAATCAGGGATAAGCGATTTCGGCCGATTCTTGAATATCTATTCTATTGGCATCTTTCTATTGGTGTCAGCGGGGTTTTCTTTACGGTTTATATGCTCAATGTTTTAGGCTTTAGTTTTACACTGGTATCGATTTACTTTATGATTATGACGGTTGGGAGAATCCTCTTCAATCCGATGTGGGGAAGAATTGTTACGAAAATTGGTGCCGCTTCTGCATTGAAACTTGCTGCTGCAATTAAAATCATTGAACCCTTGTATTGGATTTTTGCGACACCCGATGCAAGTTGGTTTGTGTGGATTGATGCGCTGAGCAATGCGATTTCAATTACAGGATTTGAACTTGCAATGATGGATGTTCAATTTTCCGAAAGTTCAGCTAAGGGGCGAAGCTATTATTTTGCTTGGTGCGGCATCACTGCCGGGCTTGGATTTTTTATTGCCTCCGCGGCTGGTGGAGCCGTTGCGGAATTTGTTGAAGCAATCTCGCTTTCAACACCATTCGCTACAATCGAAGGATATCATTGGCTTTTTATTCTTTCGTCAATAGGTCGTGCCTTAAGCCTATTCATATTTATGAGGGCTTGGCATCAATTACATACTGAATTGCCTTTTTATAAAAAAGCAATCTCACTCATTCGAAAATCTTAAGTTAGATCTTCAATGATAGAATTTCCCTCCAATACTTTAGAAAAAAATTTTATTGTCAATGATCTTTGAGGAAAAGCATTTAAGGAGACTTGTTTTGCAAAAATATGTTCAGACAATTTGGAGTTACTTGACAACGCTTTTTCAAAAGTTTGATCAAGATAATGCGTTGCTCTTAGCCTCTGCGATTGCATTCGATATTTTTCTATGTGGATTTCCATTCATTTTGATTCTACTTTCTCTTACTACCGTTTTTTTGGAATCCTCACATACTTCCGTCAGTGCCTTGAGCATTTACCTTTCAAAGTTTATGCCGAATGGAAAAGAAATCTTGGATTCACTACTTTCAAGATTAATTAATGACCGTCCAAACATCAATCTTTTCGGGGTTCTTGGGCTTTTGTGGACATCAATGTCGCTTTCCTCAACTTTGCGAACGGTACTTTCAATTGTATTTGAGTTTAAGGAGACACGGTCTTTTTTTAGAACAAGGGCAATCGATTTCTTGGTTGTATTTGCTCAGTTTTTATTCTTAATCCTATCCATTTTGATAACCGGCGCAATTTCGATTTCGATGTATTGGATTGAAATGAACGGCGACGTTATCCCTTTTCTTTCTTCGGCATTTGGAAGAGGAATATCAGTTACAGTGGCGATGCTGTTTTCAATTTTAATGTTTTTTTCAGCGTATCGTTTTTTACCAAATGGAAAAGTTGATATCAGAGCTGCTTTCGCAGGAGCTTTTATTTCCGGTGCTTTGTGGGAACTTGCCAAATATGGGTTTGATTGGCTCGTGACAAGATTTACTTCAACAGAGAAGATTTATGGTTCATATAGTGTCATCGTGGCGCTTGCGCTGTGGGTTTATTATTCGGGTATTCTGTTCATTTTAGGCGGGGAAATCGCAAAGATATTTGCTTCACGAAACCATCGGGTTTTGGTGAATGAGCCACGTAATATCGGTTAACGAGAACTTAATACACTCTATTCCATTTCTTCCCTTAGGCTGAACTAACTTTAATCCTTCGCTTTTTAAGAAGTAAAAGTCGATCAAAAAGTTTCCGAACAGTTTGAACATAAAGAATTGTTCTACAAGCAAATGACTCAAAAAAAATGAAAAGAAGCAATAAAGAGCACGATCGAGACTTGCACGAGAGTATTGCAAAGGCAGTTCTATGGGTTAACGCGCTCTTTATTTTTTTCTTTCCTTCTCAAGTAGTGGCTTCTCCTGTATTAACCGATTCCATCCCAAGTTATTTAAGAGCAGATAGTTCAAAACTTGTTGTTTCCGATTCCCTGTTGGGACGGCAACTTATAGATCGTGTTCTTGATCTCTCGGCTGAATCAGCTGATAACAATGAATTGCTTGAGCAACTGAATTTGCTTCGACTTCAGAAGATTGACTTAAACACAGCAAGTGTGCTCGAATTTGTAGCTATCCCATTTCTTTCTCCAGATGAAGCCAAGAAAATCGCTGAGTATCGCTCGAGGTTTGGAAGATTTAGTTCTCTTGACCCGCTTCGTGAAATTTTAGGCGGTGAAAAATTTTTCTACCTAAAAGACATTTTTAAGGTTGAAGAAGCAAAAGTTGAATCAGACCCAGATTTGCCTGCATTTTTGAATGATCTTCGTCGCGGAGAGCTTATGAACAGAACGCGAATTGAAGTGATTTCGAGAGCAATTACAGAAGTGCCTTCACGTTTTGGGTTTGACCCAATGAGTCAAATCGTTATATCTACGGATAGCTTGACGGGGATTCGAGATACAACCTTCCGTGCTGCTTATTCAGGAAGTGTTCCTAAAATTTATAATCGAATTCAAATCGCTATTTCGGAGAACTTCTTTCTTTCGGGTTTAGGAGAAAAGGACAGTGGTGAGGAATCGCTTACAGACTTTCGTTCTGCAACTTTTCAAGTCAAGAATCTCTACAATCTGCGTTCGTTAATTATCGGAGACTATAACCTACGCTTCGGACAAGGACTTGTAATGACAACGGGCAGACCCTTTTTCAAAAGTCCAGAAGCTATTCTCTCTTCAAAGCAAACCTCTCAAACCGTTCGCCCATACACTTCTGTTGCCGAATATGGTTTTTTTCGCGGTGCTGCAACACAAGTGCGTCTCAGCGATTTTGAAGTGACCGGTTTTTACTCCAAAAATCAATTCTCAACAAGTCAGAGCGATACTTCATTTAGCAGTTTTGATCTTGATGGTTTTTATCGAACAGAATCGGAGCGCCTAAGAAGAGGGAATTTGGAGCAAACTACTTTCGGCGGCCATCTTGATTTTGATAAATCTTTCTTCAGCGGTTACTTTCATTTTGGGGTTTCACTTATTCAAACAGAATTTTCAAAGCCGCTTATTCCGGCAGATGAGTTAAGAAATGTTGGCGCATTTCAAGGTTCACTTGCGACTTCCGGCTCAATCGATTGGGATATCCTTTGGAATAACATCAACTTCTTTGGGGAACTTGCTTACAGTAAAGAACAAAATGTGTTTTCAACCCTTGGAGGGATTTTATTGAATTTTGGGAATAGTACCCGAGGTGTTGTAATTGGAAGATTTTTTGATCAAAATTATTATTCTCCTTTTGCAAATGCGTTTGCTGAGCGAGGAAATGACGGCCGTAATGAACGGGGGGTTTACCTCGGTCTCGAGACGTCGCTCAGCGAGAAAGTTAAAGTGAGAGGATATGCCGATTACTACTATTTTCCTTTCATCAGTTTTACTTCAATTCTTCCAGCAAGCGGGATTGACTTACTTTTACAATCTACCTATCGACCTACAAAAAATATTGTGCTTGAAACCCTCGTTCAAAGAAAAACAACTGAAGAAGCCTTGACAATTGAAGACGAGCGGGGGCTTTCCTTTCGCTCGGCGGTTCCCATTTTACTTGAGAGAATTCGTAATGATTTTATTTTTCAACTGACACCTGAAATTCGATTGCGAACAAGGGTTGAACTGAAAAATGTCACAAAAGGCACAGAGCAAAGTACGAATAAGTTATTTGGTTGGTTGATTGCACAAGATGTGGGTCTTGATTTGTTAAGAAGGAAATTAAGTGTTGATATGCGTGTTGCCGTTTACCAAACTGATTCATTTGATGCTGCGATTTACGCATACGAAAATGATTTGCCGCTTCTTGCCACTATTTTCGCGCATAACGGTCGAGGAAGGCGATTCTTTTTGAATGCCCGTTATCAAATTATTCGAGAATTTGAAATTGCCTTTCGCTTCGCCAATACCTATCGTGATGATATTACAGAAAGTGGAAGTGGAAATGATCGTATTTTGACGAACTCGCCAAGCACGGTGAGTTTCGGAATAAGAGCAAATTTTTAAATAAAGAAGTTGATGTCAAGGTCGATTTATAGCCTTCGGTAAGCACTTGCTGTTTCTTCATCCTTTCTGATTAATGAACGAGCAAAACCAAGTAAAAAGGGAATTAGAAGAAGCAAATAAAATCCAACTTGCGGAATATGCGAAACACTCCCAGCTCCTAATTTTACAGTTAGCCCAAAAACTGCAAAAAGTGAAAACCCGATAGAAAGAATTGAGGAAATCATTGCTAAAGCAGTTAATCGCTCTTGCCATATTCGATTCTTAAAAAAAAGTAGCGCAGAGATAGAGAAAAGAATTAGCAATCCTATTGACCCATTCATTGCCCAAAATTGCAAGGTTACACTCCCGCCCCCGAACCCGAATCGTCCAAATGCAAAAACCCTCATAAGGCCCTCTGCATCCTCAAAGCGATAATCCCATAGCGGAAGAGTATTGACATTCAATAGTGCGCAAGTGATTGAGATTGCAAGCAATAAAGACTGTGGTCTTAAAAGCATTGATTTGTCAGTTAAATTTTTGAGACCAGTTTCATTTTTACATAAAACCACCAAAGGCCACTTGAGATTCCCCATCCCAAAAGTGCGCCAATAAATACATCAATCGGAAAGTGCGCTCCAACATAAATTCTTGATATTCCCACGACAATTGCGACCAGATAAGGCAAGCCTTTCCAGAGAAACATCTGCTCACCCTCTCCGCTCCTTAAAAATACTTTTGAAATAAAATGTGCCGCCGTGAATGCCGTTTGAGAGTGACCCGAAGGGAATGAATGATAATACAATGGTTCAAACATCACATTAATTGCAACTTGCCCTATTTCTATCGATTCCTTAAAAAAAGTTAAAGGACGAGGCATACCAAACATTGCTTTCATAAGATTTAGAACAATCCCTGCAATTGCAAAAGTACTGACTGCAAGAAGCAGGTACTTTAAAAACTCAGTTCGTCGAAAAAGGAACAATGAAATCACAAGAATCGGAAATAAAAATTTGCCATCACCTAAAAAGGTTGAATAGCCAATCAAATAGTCATTGACTGGATTTTGAAGTCCATTGTTGATCGTAAAGAATAATGACTCGTTGAGTTCTTGAAGTGGTTCGGGCATCTTAAATTTTATACAGCAACTTTAACAATCGCTTTTTTGACATAGTCTTTTGGAGGCTGTGGCGAATGGGCATCAAAGGGATAAAATATGGCGAACTCACCTTCACCAACGGTCATTTCAAAGGTAGAGTGATCTGAGTAAAGTAAATAGTCATTTTCTTCATTGTATGGTTTATCGAGAGAATTGCAGTCCTCAAGCCCTCGCCAGCCAATCGGAAAGCTTCCGATGATTGAGAGTTGAATGTCAATATATTTTCTGTGAACTTCTAATTTTTCATTTTGCTTTGTTTCAGGAGTTCTTTTGTCTTCTGCTACGATGATAAAAATCTCTTTACCATCAATTTCATGACTACCGGGCGAAAGCGACTTTAAATCGGTCGTAAGAAGATAATCGAAGGCTTGTTTGAGCCTTGGATGATACGAAGTGTAATGATGGCCGTTTCGAAGTTTATCAAGAATCATCTTTTAAGAAAGTTTTGAATTAAGGAAGAATAATCACAGCCGCAATGGCATATTTATGTGTATGAGAAAGGCTCACCCGAACTTTTTCGGGATCAAGATGGGTCAGCGGTGAAAAAAAATTAATCACAGGTTTACCTGAATCATCACGAAGAATTTCAACAGAGTGCCACCCAAAATGCTCTGTGATTCCGGTTCCGATTGCTTTTGAAAAGGCTTCTTTGGCTGCAAACCTTACCGCAATGCTTTCGAAGGGATTCTTTTTCGAAAGGCAATAACTTGCTTCTTTTTCAGTAAGTACCTTTCGAATAAATCGATCCCCGTATCGTTGGCAAGCCTCGCGAATACGGGGAATTTCGATGATATCGATGCCTAAATTCATTTAATTTAGAATCGATTTTGAAGTAAGTTTATCCCCGTCGTATTCGTAAACAATCGGAACACCATTTGGGATATTCAGTTCTAATACCTCTTCTTTGGAAAGACCATCTAAAGACATTACGATTGCGCGAAGGCTGTTGCCGTGTGCGGAAACAACGACATTTTTGCCCGCCTTGACTTTTGGAAGAATTTCATCATTAAAGTAAGGAATCGCTCTGGCAGCCGTGTCTTTTAGGCTTTCTGTAAATCCCTCGGGGTTTAAATCGGTTTTATCCGAAGGAGGAGGAACATCATAACTTCTACGCCAAATTTTAACTTGTTCATCGCCGTAGATTTTAGCCGTTTCAGCTTTATTCAAACCTTGTAAAGCACCATAGTGGCGTTCGTTCAGAGCTGGATGAAAATAAGTTGGGACATTTAACTGATTGGCCCCTTCTAACGCACGAATTAAAGTTTCGATTGCACGGTATAAAACAGAAGTATAGGCTAAGTCAAGCGGAATATCCTTAATCTTTTCGCCGGCACTTCGAGCTTCGGCTCTTCCTTTTTCAGTAATTGGAACATCAACCCAACCGGTGAATCGATTTTCTAAATTCCATTGAGATTGACCGTGCCGAATAAGAATCAGTTTACTCATAAAAAATTGTTAAGTGAAAAAAGGGAGGATAGTACCTCCCTTTTCTTAGTTCAAATTAATTCAATGCACTTTTTACAGCTTCGAGTAACTCCTCGTTCGTACGGCTGTCTTTTAGCTCCTTTTCAATGTGCATCCACTTTAATAAGCCATCTTTTCCAATTAAGAAATAAGCTCTTTTGCTCACATTGAGAGGTTCAAAGAGAATGTCGAATTTTTTTGTC
The DNA here is from genome assembly GCA_033763895.1 of Chloroherpetonaceae bacterium. Taxonomy (NCBI): domain Bacteria; kingdom Pseudomonadati; phylum Chlorobiota; class Chlorobiia; order Chlorobiales; family Chloroherpetonaceae; species Chloroherpetonaceae bacterium. The sequence goes on from JANRJQ010000010.1 coordinate 587,525, forward strand.
GCATCACGATGGATATCCGAAAGAAGGTGATGCTGCATGTTATACTTTTCACGAAAGGCTTGATGCGCAAATTTTGAATCTGCGCTGATTGGAAGTACAACGGTATCAAGTTGATCGAAATTTGAGTACTCTTGCGAATAGCTGCAGTTTTGAGCCGTGCAGACTGGCGTGAAATCAAGAGGATAGAAAGAAAGTAGGACGTTTTTCTTTCCAATGAAGGAACTTAGTTTCACTTTTGACCCGTCTGTGCTATCGAGTTCAAAATCGGGTGCCGGTGATCCGATGGTTAAAGACATAATTTCTCCTTTTTTAGGTTTGTTTTTGAAATAAAAGTTAATAAGTACGACGAAGCATTAATTTTTTTATAAATAATCTTGAAACAGGATGATCATTGGCTAAGTGTGAGTTTGCAATTTCGTCAATATCTGAAGGTTGCACATTTCCATACCAAGTGGTGTCTGTATGAACAAGAATCGTGCATCCATCATTACAGGCACCTAAGCAACCGCTTTCTTGAATTTCGGCGTCAAGACCATTTTTTTCTACCGATTCTTTTAGTAGTTGAAAAAGGATATTTCCACCACGGGGGTTACAACTTGGTTTTGGAACAACCGGTGGTCGTTCATTGGTACAAACGTAAACGAGATGTTTCACAAGGATTCTAATTTTTATAGGCAAATATACAACGGTCAATGTCTCAATATTCCAATTTACCGTAAATTTTGCTTTGTGGTTATTCACGAAAAGCCCTATATTTGCGCCCTTATTTCACTACGGTAGTTTTGGTCGCGGGGTATAGCGCAGCTGGTAGCGTGCCTGTTTTGGGTGCAGGAGGTCCCGAGTTCGAGTCTCGGTGCCCCGACAAAGTGAATTAAGGGTTTTGTGCCCGTAGCTCAGTTGGATAGAGCAACAGCCTTCTAAGCTGTGGGTCACAGGTTCGACTCCTGTCGGGCACACGAGTTTTATAAAAACTCATATGGCGGTTGTAGCTCAGTTGGTTAGAGCGTCAGGTTGTGGCCCTGAAGGCCGCGGGTTCGATCCCCGTCAATCGCCCAAGCCCCAGATTGAATTCCTTCTTCGCTTTTTTTTCTTTCAATCTCCTTCCTTACCTTTTTTAAAATCCCTTTTTTAACTTTGATTTTCTTATCAATTACAAAAACTATGGAAATTTCACTTACCGGAAAATCAGCTTTTGTTACAGGCGGAACTCGCGGAATTGGCCGCGCTATCGTGAAGCGTTTGGCAGAAGCAGGTGCCAATGTGGCATTTACCTATAAAGCGTCTGAAGAAAAAGCTGTTGCTCTTAAAAACGAAATTGAAGCAATGGGTCGAAAATCTCTCGCAATAAAAGCTGATGCAGCCTCGTTTAGTGAAGCGCAAGTTGCGATTGAATTAGCTGTTAAGGAATTTGGTGCGCTTCACATCTTGGTCAATAACGCCGGAATCACGCGCGATACTTTGCTCCTAAGAATGACTGAGGCACAATTTGATGATGTGATCTCCAATAACTTGAAAAGTGCATTCAATTATACAAAAGCTGCGGTAAAGCCGATGATGTCTCAGCGTGACGGGCGAATAATCAACATCACTTCAATCATCGGTATTACAGGAAATGCCGGTCAGGCAAACTATGCCGCATCAAAGGCGGGTATGATTGGGTTTACGAAATCTTGTGCGAAGGAATTGGCCTCAAGGAACATTTTGGTGAATGGCGTTGCGCCGGGCTGGATTGATACTGAAATGACTGAGGTCTTGACCGAAGAGCAGAAAAAAATGTTTGAGAATGTCATCCCATTAAAGAGAGCAGGAAGCGCCGAGGAAGTGGCAGATGCAGTTCTTTTTTTTGCATCATCTTTATCTAAATATATAACCGGAGAGACTGTTCGAGTTGACGGCGGAATGGCGATGTAAAGTTGGAAGGGGTAAAAAATTGGAAAGGGTTCGAAAGAACCCTTTTTTCATAATCGTGTCGCTTCAAAATGAATCAATAGCTTTTTTTTGAAAATGAACTTAGCTGCTCGCTTTTCCTTGTTCCAATAAAGAATATTGAAAATGGAGTAAAGTATTTCTTCTCTTGTCAGTTGTTTTAGCTTAATGCTTTTGTAATTTTTTTTGGAAAAAAAATTGGTTTCAATGTCAAATTCAGAATCAAAACCTATCTCACACCCTGTAACAGAATTTAAGAGAGAATTGGGCTTATGGTCATCGACAATGATTGTCGTAGGTTCAATGGTAGGCTCAGGAATTTTTATAGTAAGTGCAGATATAGCGCGTTCAGTCGGTTCACCGGGATGGCTTTTAATGGTTTGGCTGATAACCGGACTTGTTACATTGATTGCAGCGCTATCTTATGGCGAACTCGCAGCAATGATGCCGCACGCGGGTGGGCAGTATGTGTACTTAAAGGAAAGTTATAATCCTCTTATTGGGTTTCTTTACGGTTGGACTCTTTTCTTGGTGATTCAAACAGGGACAATCGCTGCCGTTGCGGTTGCTTTTGCAAAATTTACTGCAGTATTTTTTCCTGTTTTTAGCGAAGAAAATATTCTTTTCTCAATCGGAAATATTCGCATTTCCGCTGCACAGATTTTAGCGATTGGAAGTTTGGTACTTTTAACGGGAATAAATCTTCGAGGAGTCAAAGAGGCAAAGTGGGTGCAGGACACATTTACAGGCGCGAAATCAATTGCCCTTTTCGCATTAATTGTTGTCGGTATTTTTTTAGGGAAAAATGAAATTGCAGTGAATGCAAATTTTCATGATTTCTGGAGTCCTTCCTCTAGCACGAAAGAAGGCATAGCCTCAGGATTAAGCATTGTCGCATTGATTTCAGCAATCGGTGTAGCAATGGTCGGCTCACTTTTTTCTTCGGATGCTTGGAATAACATAACATTCACTGCCGGAGAGGTAAAAGACCCCGAAAAGAATATCCCGCTCTCATTGTTTTTCGGGACTGCAATTGTAACTGCAATTTACATTCTTGCCAATATTGCTTATCTCTTAGTTTTACCACTAAAAGGAATGCCTGATGGTGCTACAGTTATTGAAAGAGGAATTCAGTTTGCTACCTCCGAGCGAGTTGCAACTGCGGTCGTAAGTGTCATATTTGGAGATGCTGCCGTTCTGATAATGGCAGCACTTATAATGGTTTCAACTTTTGGATGTAACAACGGATTAATCTTGGCTGGAGCACGTGTGTATTATGCGATGAGCAAAGATGGACTTTTCTTCAAAAAGGCAGGAGAATTAAGCTCAAAGTCAGTTCCTTCTTGGGCTCTAATTGTACAAACGGTTTGGGCTTCGTTGTTATGTTTATCAGGCTCATACGGTCAACTCTTGGATTACGTCATTTTTGCGGTCTTGCTTTTTTATATCCTTACCATCGGTGGTGTGTTTATTCTTCGAGCGAAACGCCCCGAGGTACCGCGGCCATACAAAGCATTTGGGTATCCGATACTTCCAGCCATCTATATCATTATAGCGTCAATTATTTGTGTGATTCTTCTGATAAAAAAGCCTGAGTACACTTTCCCCGGACTTGGCATCGTTCTTCTTGGAATCCCTGTTTTCTATTGGTGGAGAAGTCAGTCAAAATCAACCCAAGCTAAAGCAAAATAACTAAGTTAGAAAGCGTTTAAGCATTATGAGCCAAGACATGATGTTGAATCGCTACACTATTTGTATTTTAAAAGATTTGGGGATTAAAAGCGAAAGAATGTGATGAATCTTCAGCCTGTTCCGATAAATTCTTTGTTATTTGTAATCGGTAGGGTTAGAGTATTATTTATCGTTTCACGATTTCAAATTGAAGGAGTTTTGATTTCATTCTTTGAAAATTGAGAGAGCTGTTTACCGATGTTTCGCGCTTCAAACCGGTGCCAACATAAAAAAGTTATTTGCAAGGTTTAAGTGAATTCAATTCGCGAAGTAACATCTGTGACTAAGCTTTTCTGCTTTTAATGGGGAACAATCAATAGCGAACACCCAATTCATAAGAATTTCCACTATAATCTAAATGTAAAAAGGATGAATTGTTTTAGAAAATTGCATGCAAGTTTTTTCTCTTTTCTAGGTTTAGGACTCGCGATGATTCTCGCCGCGAACCTTTCTTCTTGCATTACTACTCAACCCTTAGAAGAATTTATTGTTTATGAATCGAAACCGACTGCTATTCGTGACACCTTTAATTTCGTCTATCGGAAAGAAAAGTTTGATAGTACATTAAGCCCAAAAGCGATTTATACCCTTTCTTTTTGGTCTCCTCAGTTTTATGAATTTGAGAATCCGGTGATTTTTTCGGTTGACCTAAAGCCATACAAAAATTCATATTGGGTAGCACGCGTCCCTTTGCCCGATAATGCGAGAATTGTCTCTTATAAGTTGACGGGTGTTTCTCCTGAAGATACTGGTAAGTATCAGCATTATCATGTTTTTCTGAACGACGCACCGGTTTCAGAAACTTTCTATCGTTTAGCCCTCGCTAAAAACTTTGCAGGGGAACCCATTGATTCGGTTCTATTCTATCTTTTAAAAGAGAGAGCACTATACCCTAAAAATTTTTACACTTATACAGCCTATTGGCATTACTTCCATCAGAAATATGGTGGAACTGATTCAATCAAAGCGGTTATAGCTCAAGACATCACCAATGGCTTCAAGGTTTTTTACAATGATTACGGCTACTTGCAATCCATAGGGCTTACTTATGCATACACACTTAACGAAAAGCAAAAAGCCTTTGAAAGTATGAAGCAACTCTATGATAACTTTCTTCACCCGTTGAATCTTGTTACTCGGTTTCAAATTGAATATCAGAATGATCGAAAAGAATCAATTTTGAGAATTTTATCAGATAAATATTCCGGATTGAGCCTGACAACGGACTTGCATTTCAAGCAGTTGTATGATTATATGACGGATAAAAATCCTGATAGTATCACGGTAACAAGACAAAATTTAGGAAAGATTTTTGCTGAAATTACAGCGACCAACCGAAGAACTCCTGCTTTGAAAAACTCCCGATTTACATCTATGGCGATTCGTTATCTCTATCGCCGATATGCTGAGGGTGGGTATTCGCGCGTGGTGCCGAATTATGTCAGAGAAGTAATACAACCCAATTATGATAAAGACATTTTTGATGTCATTACTTTAATCAAATTAGGATACTTCTTATCCGGCTCTACTGATCTTGCCGGTTTTGCTGTGGAAGAAAGCGATCGAGCTATTGCTTTGCTTGAGCAACCATCATTTTTGAAATATAATGAAAGCTCGGAAGTCGAAACGATTGAATCTCCTGTATTAAATGAAATACTACGAGAAGATTTACGGGGGCAAGCCTATTATAATATGTATCGTGCCTACTTTAGATTGGGAGATGTTGTGAATGCGAAATCACGATTTGAATTGGCAGAGAAGTTCCTTTTTTCGCAAAAGGTTGAACTCTTGAAAGATGCAGCTTATCAATTGGCAAAGGACAGTAAAAAAGCAGATGAAGCTTTTTTACAAATGGCAAAAGCTTATGCGTTAAAACCAGACCCAACCATTTTACAATGGCTAAGGGATACAAGCCGTTCAAGATTGAAAAATCAAAAACTTGAAGAGCGCATAAAATCTATTCGGGAGAAGGAGTCTATGACAATGCCAAGTTTCAGTTTGAAAGGCGTTGATGGGAGAGAGTTTAGCGAAAATGATTTGAAAGGAAAATTGGCGGTCATTTTTGTTTGGTCAAATCGATCAAGATTAAGCAAAAGTTTTCTTTACGATTTACAGGTTCAATATTCCAAGTTTAGAACACGCGGGGTATCTTTTTATGCGATAAGTCCTTATTTAATTTCTCTTGGCTCTGAAGGAAATAATTTTGGAGAACAAACACAGTATTCTTATGATTTTTTTCAAGCACCAATTTCCTTTTTTGAAAACCTAAAAGCACCCTACCTTCCAAGCGCTTTTATAATAAAAAATGGAAAGGTTATCCTTCGTTTGGATGGATATCAAAAAGGGTTTATTAGTCAACTTGAACAAGCTGTGCAATTCTTTTTAAATGATGACTTGTTGGGTACTGGAAAGAAAAGTAACTGATGTGCTTTTGAATGGAGTAGAATCGTAATTGAATTTGAACGATCGATTTGAAAATAATTTCAGAGGCGGCTTTGACTTGACTCGTTACAATGAAGTGCTTGTAAAGCAGCCTGAAATAGAGCAGCCAGACGCATCAACTCCTTACGATGAAATGTTCTTAGGGGGCCGATTTAATGATGTTTGGCAGCCGTTTCTTTCTTCAATAAATCAAATTGGAATCGAGGAACTTCGGCGACGAACGGTGGAGCTTAGGCATCTCCTTCATGAAACAGGGATTACCTACAACATTTATGGTGACCCGCAAGGCCTTGAAAGAATTTGGAAGTTAGATCTTTTTCCTTTGATTCTCTCAGATTCTGATTGGGAAATCATAGAAAAAGGGATGAAGCAGCGTGCCACTCTCTTGAATATGATTTTGAAAGATCTTTATTCAGATCGAGAACTCATTAAAAAAGGATTAATTCCACCTGAGTTAATTTACTCTCACGATGGTTTCTTTCGGAATGCGATTTTTCAGTTTCCTACAAAAATTTCAGATTTGCATATCTATGCCGCAGATATGGCTCGTGGCCCAGACGGAAGAATGTGGGTTATTGCCGATCGAACTCAAGCTCCATCCGGAATTGGGTATGCACTTGAAAATCGAAGATTGATTGCAAGAGTTTTGCCTGAAGCAGCAAAAGCGTTGCAAATTTCAAAGCTCAATGAATTTGTCAAGCATTTAAGTTCTAGCATCGCGTCACTTTCTATTAAAGAGAATCCAAGAATTGCCTTATTAACCCCCGGCCCAAGAAACGAAACTTACTTTGAACATGCCTTTTTAGCTTCTTTGCTTGGTTACCCTTTGGTACAAGGAGAAGACTTAACTGTACGAGCTGGTGAATTGTGGCTTAAGTCTCTTTCTGGACTTGAAAAGGTTGATATTGTTTTGAGACGAGTGGATGACTCATTCTGCGATCCGCTTGAACTTTATGAGCACTCTAAACTGGGTGTTCCCGGAATGCTCGAATGCATAAGACGCGGGAATCTATCCGTAGCAAATCCAATTGGTGTTGGGATTTTAGAAAATCCGGGATTGTTAGCCTTTCTTCCAACACTTTCAAAGGCCTTATTAAATGAAGAATTGATTCTTCCATCGGCGGCAACTTGGTGGTGTGGTGGGCAACGAGAATTGGAATTTGTTTTAACGAATATTCCTCGTTTAATTATCAAGTCAATTCATCAATCAAAAAATGGAGAAGTATATTTTGGTCAGGGGTTAGATAAAAAATCTATTGAGGAGCTGAAAGCAAAAATTTTGAGTCATCCCCATCTTTATGTTGGTCAAGAGCAAATTAGTTTTTCAACTGCACCTTCGTTCACTGTTGAACATTTGGAACCAAGGCGAACTGTGCTGAGAGCCTTCGGAGTTAAATCGGGAGATTCATATTCGATAATGCCGGGAGGTTTAACGAGAGCTTCATCAACACGAGATACGATTTCTGTTTCTAATCAAGTTGGTGGCGTTGGAAAGGATACTTGGGTCATCGGAAAAAGGGCTCAGGAAAATGTTAAAGCAGATGATTCTCAGAGTGTTGTTTATAAAGGAGTTTCAACCATTGATAAAGATATTTTTTCTCTTTCAAAACGAGAGACTTTAGAAACCACGGTGCTTGCCTCAAGAGCAGGAGAAAATCTTTACTGGGCAGGTCGTTATGCCGAACGCGCTGAATCCTTAGCCACTTTATTACAACACATCCTTACAATCTTAAATGAAGAGAATCGAAACACACGCCAAACTGATAGCCTCGCTTTTCAAGAATTATTAAAAACCCTAACGCATCTAACTTGTATTTATCCCGGTTTTGTTGGAGAAGAAGCAGAAATAAAGCTGCGAAACCCCGAAAGTGAACTTCTAAGAATCACGATTGGTAAAGGGATTGAAGGCTCACTGCCATCGACTTTAGAGCATTTTATTAATGCATCTTATGCGGTTCGCTCCTATTGGTCTCTTGAAACGTGGAAAATTTTGAATTCAATAAAAACACGGTGGAGTGGAATCGATAACTTTTCAAGAATGAATCTTCGTTTGGTTCAAATTGAACTCCAAGAACTGTTGGTTTCACTTTTGGCCTTGAAAGGTTTAAACGGTGAAAACATGCAGAGAGAGTATGATTGGGTTATGCTTGATAGTGGACGGAGAATAGAAAGAGCCTTACAAAATGCAATGCTCCTCAGGTATTTATTTTCTGATGTTCATCAAATTGAAGTTGAGGAATCTAAAATGGAAGCCGCACTTACCTTACAAGGGTCTTTGGTTGCTTATAAAAGAAAGTTTCGATCAGTTCTTTCACTTGAAATCATTTTTGATTTACTCATCATTGATGAAAAAAATCCACGTTCAATTCTATTCCAAATCTCCGAATTGGTTCAACATTTGAAGAGTTTACCATTTGTAAATGCCGATAGTAAGTTTAAGGATATTGATTCACTATTGCTTCGGCTGTTTACAGAGCTGCGCTCGATTAATTCTAAAAAATTGATCGAGACTGAATTCTCGAATTGGAGAGGTTCTTTTTGGGAATTTATATTATCAATCGAAAAAAATATTCGGGAATTATCGGACGCGCTTTCCAGAAATTATTTCACCCATACCCCCTTGCTTCAAAAACAATTGACGGATATCAATGAAGCTATAATTGATTTTCCAACACAAATGAATGAATTAGGTTCACAGTGAAATACAAGGTCACGCATTTAACAAAGTATCGATACAGCAATACTGTAAACCTATGCTACAACGAAGCGCGTTTACTCTTAAGAAATACACCATTCCAAAATTGCGTTCAAACGGAACTAAAAATTTCACCAGATGTTTCGGATTATCGTGAAAGGAAAGATTTTTATGGGAATAAAATCGCATATTTTTCCATTGAAAAACCGCATGATGAGCTTATTGTTACTTCAGAAAGTTATGTTGAAACCGTCAATCAATACGGTCGTATTCCCGAAAATCATCAATTGAGATACAAAGACGCGCTTGTGTCACTGAAGGATCAAGCCCCATTTGATTCTGAATTCTTTAAACAATTTCAACTGCATTCACCTCTGATTCCCGCGCATCCCGAAATAATGAGTTACGCATTACAATCATTTGAGTCAAATCCTTTGTTGCTTGAGGGTGTAATGGACTTTATGAGACGGATTCACGGTGACTTTAAATTCATTGCCGGTTACACTACTATCGCGACCCCGCTTGCCGATGTTATCAGAGAAAAAAAAGGGGTTTGCCAAGATTTTGCTCATGTCGCGATTGCAGGACTGCGTTCACTTGGTATCCCAGCAAGTTATGTCAGCGGGTATATTGAAACTTATCGAAAAGATACGCCAAACCTAATGCAACCTTTAATCGGTGCCGACGCGTCACATGCGTGGGTTTCAGTTTATTCGCCTGATGTTGGGTGGGTCGATTTTGATCCTACCAATAATAAAATTCCGATTGGTGAACACATCACAAATTCGATTGGGAGAGATTATTCCGATGTTTCGCCATTAAAGGGAGTAATTTTCACGAGTGGTCATCATAAGCTTTCAGTTGATGTCGAAGTTAAACGCTTAGAGCAGTTCCCTAAATTTTTCAATGATTCAATTGCCTATCAATTATGACAGAAACCAAGCAATGGGACGTTCTATCGCTCTTAAAAACAACAACATCATTTTTTTCACAAAAAGGGATAGATGAACCAAAGCTTACTACTGAACTTCTGCTTGCGGCGGTATTGAACCTAACAAGAATGGATTTATTTCTTTCGTTTGATAGACCAATTAGCCAAAGTGAGCTGGATTTGTTTCGAAGTTATTGTAAACGCAGACTTCAAGAAGAGCCGGTTCAATACATCTTAGGAACACAAAATTTCTTGGGATTTGATTTTGAGGTCAATTCTTCGGTATTAATCCCACGCCCTGAAACAGAACTTTTGGTTGAAGAAGTCATTGAGAATTTGAAAACTGAGGGCGCGCAAAATAGTCCTATTAAAATTCTTGATATCGGCACCGGATCCGGTGTTATCCCGATTTCAATGATTAAAAAGTTAGAATCAGTTTCTGCCGTTGCGATTGATATTTCAAAAGCAGCACTCTTCGTTGCTACTCGAAATGCTGAAAAGCATAAAGTTGAAAGCCGAATCAGTTTTATTCAGCTAGATGTACTAGATGAATCCTTTCTTTCAACATTAATGGGAAAAGAGGAAAGCCAATTTTCTGCGGTCGTTTCAAACCCACCCTATATCCCGGTTAAAGAAAAAAATATGTTGGCAGATCATGTCATTAAGTTTGAACCTCACCAAGCGCTTTTTTCGGAAACGGGTTTTGAGTTTTATGAAAAGATTTCAAAAGACGCAACCCAACTGTTAAAAACGGGGGGGAAACTTTTTTTTGAACTTCATTCAGATGGCGCAAGTACGGTAAGAAAAATTGTTGAGGCTGAGGGTTTTACCAATGTGAAGATAAAAAAGGATTATAGCGGCTTTCAGAGAATCTTAATCGCGGAGAAGCGATTCTAATTACTCCTTTAGCTGGTAGTTTTTATATTCTCCAATTCGATGCCCGGTCAATGATTCAATCCAATCTGAAACTTTATGGAGCAATGGCTTTGGCGTTAGTTTGGCCGAAAATAATTGTGCCCACCGTGCATCATGAGCAATTTTTTCTTGCATGACCATTGGGTGTGTTCCTGTAAATGTGGAGATATCAAAGAGCGGACTGTTCCCAAAAGTCCACTCATGCGTAGGGGTTTCTTCATACAATCGGTTAAATGCGTAGAGCTTTAAATCCTGCTCTTGTGGCGGACGAACCCATCCATAATGATAAATTTTTGCTTGACTTTGCAAACATTTAATTTTTTCAAATCTTTGAGAGTTGATTTTTTTCCGAAACCCCTGTGCATCGCCCCAAGAAACAATGTTTCTATTATTTCGCACAACACGGATTTCATGCCGATACCACTTTCTTCCCGTTGCTAAAGTGGTATAATTCCCATAAAAATGGAGATAATTCAAAAGAACGCCTTCAACTGATTGTTGTTCATCACTTCGTGCAATATCCCTTAGTAAAAGCACATAGTCATTTTCATGAATATTTTCATCGCCTTGTAAATACAAACACCAATCGCCTGTGCAATGAGAAAGGGCAATATCTGTTTGAGCAGCAAGGGTCTTTCCTCCTTTTAGGGTTGAATCCCAAACGGTTTCAATAATTTTAAGTTTTGGCGTCGAGAGTTTTTTAACAGCATCAAGAGTTCCATCTTCGCTTTTCCCAACAGCAATAACAACTTCATCGCAAAGGTTTAAAAGCGTCCTTAAAGTTTCTTGAAAGGGGTAGGAAAACTTTATTCCGTTTCGGATGAAGGTAAAACCAGAAAGTTTCATGTTTTAGTGAATATGTTTGTATTCTTAATGTCACTAATCAGAAAACGCGTTGCCTCCATCACAGGTTTAATTTCGAGATGATTTAAGGGAAAGAATTGTGGTGATTTTACAATTCGATATCGAACGCCGTAAGGTCGCCAAGATTCAATGTCTCCGCTTTCTGAGATAGAGGCATAAAGTTCAATAACCGCTGTATGAACAGCAGCAGCGGCATGCATAAATCCTGTATCGGGAGTGATAACTAAAAGTGCGTCTTTTATGATTTCCGCTGTTCTTTGAAACCCGTAAGAATAAGGGAATAAAACAGTGGTTGGAAAAAGCCGGTTTAATTTTTTTGCAGTTGCAAAATCGGTAGGCGTTGAGAAAATGACAATGGGATAAGGAAACTCCTTTTGATACAGCGAAATGAATTCAGCCCATCGTTCTAAACCCCATTTTCGAGAAGCACTTCCGGAAGATAGATTAATTCCAATAAAGTTGTTTTTTTCAAGTTTATGTTTCAAGAAAAACGCACTTCCAAGGTCTGAGGGTTTGAATCGAATGGAAAGAGGAAAATGCTTTTCTGCATCTTCTTCTGAAAGTGGTAATTGTGAAAAGGTTTGAACGGCAAGCGATAACCAGCGGGCAGCATAATGTTTTCCTACCAATTCAGGTGTGAAATCGTAGAATCGAGCATATTTTCGTTTTTCGTGAATGCTACTCAAATAAGAACCACGAGTTTTAGTTAAGGTAGTAAATAAAATATCTAAGGCGGGTTTCTCTCCAATAAAACTGAAAATCACGTCGTAATTGCGGTATCGCATTTCCCAAACTTCTTTAAGGCTTGAAAACCCGTTCAGAGATGTAACATTTGAAATACGCTCATCTTCACGAAAAAGAAATTCATTGTTTGGAGAAGCAAGGCAGTCGATTTCAATTTGAGGATTAATTGAGCGGAGATAATCAATAAGTGGCGTTGTACAAATCAAATCTCCTAATCGGTCGTAACGGAGAAGAAGGATGCGTTTCGTTCGTGAAGGGATAGGATGTTCTTTTCGCTTTCGAGGGAAAATTTTTAGGAATAACAAAAAAAGTAACACCAAATTGGCAGTTAAATTTAGAAGCCAAGCGTGTTTCATAATTTAAGAGGATTCACGATGTGTATATTTTTTTTTCAGTTAAAAATAATTGAAAGCCATTGAAAACCTCTTGTGGCTTCAACTCTGAAACAGGGTCGAATTCATGTGCATAGTGCGTTCTGAATTCAGTTGAACAAGGTTGCCAAACCGGATGTGATGCAAGAGCAGTGCAAATAATATAGCTTGGGGTATTAAAGGTTGCCGCAAAATGAATGACAGCGGTATCGGGCGAAAAAACAACTCGGGCCGATTGAGCCAGTGCCATCACATGAAAAAGCCCAAACGACTCCGGCGTATTGATAATATTCTTACTTCCACTATTCTCCTTGATTCTCAAAGCCTCTGAACGATCTTCGGGTGCTGAAGAAATAATCACCGGAACCTTAGGGTATTGAGAAAGAAAAATATTGATGAATTCAGAATTGTTCGTTTCACCCCATTTTTTATAATCTAAGCGGGCTGAGAGGTTAAAAAGTAAAAACGATTTTGGCTCAATATTGTATTGCTTTAGAAATTGGTTCATTTCTTTTTCAATTTCAATTGGATAATAAAGGCTTTGCCGAATTTGATTCTCTGGATAAGACACGCCAAAAACAGATTCTCCAAGTGAAATCAATTTTTTCCACAAAGGCCACTCCTCGTGCCCAACGGTGATCTGCTGATTAAAGAGAAAGCGGTAATACTCTCGATCTTCCGGCCAACCAATATCATAAGTCACCTTAATTGAATTGGGTGCAAGCAGGTTTGCTAAAATTGCATCTCGGCTTACTCCATTGAGCGATAAAGCAAATGTGACACTATACTCACCTCGTGCATTCATGATGAGTTTAATTAACGAAGAAAGGGTTCGTTCCAAAATAAAAATCTGACTTAAGCGCTTATCATAGCGGAGGACTGGCTCGGCATGAGAGGAAGTAACAACGCTGATTTTTAACTTAGGGTTAAAATCAAGTAGAAAGTTTATAAATGCAGTGGTTATCACCATATCGCCAATCACATCGTTACGTAAAATTAAAACGTGATTGATTTCAGCGAGTTGAATGGGATTAGGGATGAATTGATTTCGAAAGATGTAGCGAAGTACAAATCGAAAAAGAAATCGCTTATTGAGAGTTTCAAGTCGCTTGAAAAAAATCTTCAGTGAAGCCCGCATTAATGAAGTTCTTGTTTTTCTCTTTGAGCGAATTGCATCATATAAAGGGCATGATAGGCACCGGCTTTGGTAAGTAGCTCTTGATGTGTTCCTGATTCCAACAAGACCCCTTTTTCAAGAACATAGATACGATTGGCATTTTTAATTGTAGAAAGGCGATGAGCAATAACGATAGAGGTGCGATCTCTCATTGCATTATCGATTGCATCCTGTACTTTCTGTTCAGAAGCATTATCAAGAGCACTTGTCGCTTCATCAAAAATTAAGATTGGCGGATTTTTAAGCATTGCGCGGGCTATTGATAAACGCTGCCGCTGACCACCTGAAAGCCTTGTTCCACGATCTCCGATATTTGTTTCATAAGCGTTGGGGGTTTCATCTAATATAAAGTCATGAGCATTTGCCAATTTGGCCGCTTCAACGACTCGTTCCTGTGTTGTGTGTTCAAGAAGTCCATAGGCGATATTTCCGGCAATTGACTCATTGAAAAGCACAACTTCTTGATTTACAACGCCGAATAGAGCTCGTAAAGAATGGTAATCATATTCCTGAATATCAATTCCATCAATTAATATTTTTCCTTTTTCGATGTCATAAAACCTTAAGAGTAAATCGACAATCGTTGATTTACCGGAACCGCTTTGCCCGACCAATGCAACGGTTTCTCCTTTATGAATCCGAAGGTTAACCCCTTTTAAGATATACTCGCCTTCAGGTGAAGAGGGATAACGAAACCACACCTCTTTGAACAAAATCTCGTGTTTCAAATCTTTGATTTGAATCGTTCCGTTTTCAATGCTTTGTTTGGTTTCTAAAATCTCAAATACTTTTTCAGCCGCAGGAAAACCTTCCTGTGCCCTTGAAACTGTTTCGGCGACGATTTTAATCGGTCCCATCGCGGAAAAAAGTGCAAAAGCAAACACAATCAATTCAATTGATTGCATAGAGCCTTGAAATACCTGCAATCCCCCATACCAAAGCACCAAGGCAATCGCACTTACACCAAGAGTTTCGTTAAGTGGACTAATCATTCCTCTCAAGGAAGAAATCTTCACACTTGCTCTCCGAAAAAGGTCAGTAAACTGACTAAATCTTCCCGTCTCGTAGTTCTCCATAACATTCGATTTAACCACCTTGATTCCACTGAAGACCTCTTGAAGATGGGAATTAATGTCTCCCATTTTTTGCTGCATAAAATCTGCTTGTTCACGAACCAGCTTACCGATTATCCTAATGAGCAATAAGCTACCAAGCGAAGTAAACAAAGCAAAAAGAGTCAATTTCCAACTGATAATGAGTAAGACAAGGAAATAAAAAAATGCCATCATTGCATTTCTTAGAATGATAATGAAGCTCGCTCCGATTGTTTCACTAATAAAACGAACTTCATTATTGACATAATTCATCAACGTACCTACTCGATGATTATGAAAAAACCCGAGTTCCATTCCAATGATTTTATTGAAAACATCGTCTCGAAGTTTTTTGGTCGATTTCGTCTCAACTCGATAAACCAATTGATTTGAGAGGTAAATAAAAAAATTTTTGAGTACAAAAATCCCGATCAAAAAAAGGCAGATATGCAAAAGGGTATCTTCGCGTGTTTGCCCTTGCATAGTGTTTTGGAAAAATTGAAGGAAGTTGTTTTTAATTTCATCAGTATTAATGAATGTAGGAGCGAATGTATTTGAAGGGGAAGAATCAGAAATAGGTTTTGATTGCGTATTAAAAACTGTATCAAGTAAAGGAAGGATAATGGAAATAGAAACAACGCTGAAAAGCGAAGCCAATACACTGACAACAATTGTAAGTGTAAGTTGATAACCCCTCGGTGCGAGATACCGGATGGTTTTAAAGTAAAGTTTCATCGATCATGATTGTTTAGACGAAGATACAACTTCCTTAAGGAGTAATTTCAATGCTTAAAATGGTGGAGTAAGTCAATTTCTTTATCTTCGGTTAGTTTTTGAATGACCAACCTAATTCGTTTTTTGTACCGATGCGCAACAAAGTGCCAAAAAACCTTGAAGAAGCTAAGGTTGAGATTTCCCGTTTGAACCACTTTTCTTGGGAAATGAGGCTTGAGTCGCCATTGAAAGGCATTGAGTGTGCTTTAGAAGCTTATGAATTGGCGCTGCAATGGAATCATGTATCCGGTATTGCTGAATCTCTCCGAAATCAAGGTGTTCTCAGTTGGTTCCTCTCCGATTATAATAATGCCCTTGTAAAACTGTTAAGCGGATTAAACTATGCACAAGCAAGTGATGATAAATCGCTTGAATCTTCAATTCTTAACTGGCTTGGAAATACGCATGAGCGCTTGGGAAACAATGCAGCGGCTTTTGACTATCACTTGAAAAGTTTAAACCTTCGAGTTTTACTTAATGATAAAATCGGTCAAGCGGCTTCCCTCAATAATCTAGGAAATCTGCATTGGAGAATGTCCGACTTCGCAACAGCCCTCGACTATTATCAACAAGCCTTAAGAATTCGTGAAGTCAGTAATGATAAAATTACCATTGGGGCTTCGCTTAATAATATTACTGTTGTTTACTTTCATTTGGGGCAATACCAAAATGCCTTAAATTATGCTGAAAGAAGTATCGCTTTTTTTGAAGATTCAATTGATAAACGCGGTTTTGCAAATTCACTTAGCAACTACGCTCTTTGCTTGCAGAAATCGGGTAAACTTGAAGAGTCTCTTGAATATGCATCCCGTTCTTTGGAATTAAGAAGAGTTATTGGCGATCGGCAAGGTGAGGCAAATTCCCTCAACAACATTGGGCTTGTTTTGCTTCAGAAAAAACAATTCGATGAAGCACTTGAAAAATTTCAGGAAAGCCTTGCTATCACAGAGAAAATCGGGGATAGATTTTTTGAGGCAGAAACTTTAATCAATATTGCCTCAGTTTATTCTTCCCGAGCTGCTATATCCTCTGAAATGAAACCCACAAAAGAGTCTTATGTGACGGATGATTTAATAGACTTTTCGACCGTCGGCCCTTTAGGACTTTTTGACCATCATCTTTTGAAATTTGCCGTTGAGTATATCGAAAAGGCATTAAAGGTTGCGGAAGAAATTCAATCCAAGCAATGGATCTATGAATCTTATCTCGCACTCTCAAAATGTTATAAAATGCTCGGCAATACAATGGAGGCTTTGAGAACTTATAAAGCATATCATGAAGTAAGGGAATTGGTATTTAGTGAGCGAAACGAGGAAAAGATAAAAGTGTTGAACGTGAAGTTTGAAATGGAACGCAAAAAAAAGGAAGCGGAAATTTATCGACTTAAAAATGTAGAACTTGCCAAAAAGAATTTAGAGTTGCAAAATGCAAAAGCCCTAAGAAGTGAATTTTTGAAAATTGCTGCGACTGACCTCAAAGATCCTCTTGCTACTATTACCAGTTATGCTGACATGTTATCAGAGTCGATTGATCAATTCGATCCGAGATACCCCGGCAGAATCAAGCATTTATCAATCAATATGCTTGATTTAATTAATCGGCTCTTGCGAACCGGAATGCTCGATAGTGGGAACATTTCATTCACTCGAACCCCGATCTCGCTTTTTGATTTAACCATCATGATTTTAGAATCTTACCGAAATATTGCGCAAGAAAAAAGGATAGAAATTGAAATAAAAAATTTGACTAAAAATCTTGCGATTTGCGATGAGGAAAGAACTGCTGAGATTATTCAAAATCTCTTATCGAATGCCATCAAGTTTTCTTATCCCGAAAAAAAGATCCTTTTTGAAATTTTTGACTTTGATCCCTACCGGCCCGGTGTTCATGCCATAACAAAAATTCTTGCTGATTTAGATTTGATTGCACTTTCAATTACCGATGAAGGTCAAGGTTTTTCAGAAGAGGATAAAAAAAATCTATTCAAAAGATTCCAACGCCTTTCATCCGAACCAACAGGTGGCGAACCCTCCGTAGGGTTAGGTTTAGCGATCTCAAAGGAACTTGCAGAAAAACAAGGAGGCACACTTTACCTTTATAGTGAAGGAAAAAATGCTGGCGCCACTTTTACATTGCTCTTGCCAAAATTTCAAACAAATTAACTTGAGTTTGAAATCTTTCTTTAACATTCGGGAGTACATAATTAATGATAAACGAATTTGACGACCTATCCCCCGAATTTGAGCCTAAAATCCAATCAAGAAGTGAAACCGATAAATCAACGGATTCCCAAATAAAATCACTCTTAAAAAAGGCGTGGGAAAATAGAAATCATGATGTGCACAAAGCGCTCCAAATTGCAATTGATGCACTTACTCTGAGCGAAAGGTCGAAAGATCAAATGAGTGAAGCCCAAAGCCACAAAATGATTGGTCATTGCAGAATGTGGCTTTCTGAAAACGAAAATGCCTTAGAAGCATTTGGAAAGGCTTATGCCATTTTTGAAACCCTCTCTGAAATTGAATACACGGCCAATATTCTCTACGAAATGGGCTGTATCTATGCCAAGTTAGATGATTTCCCGAATGCACTCAATTGCCACCTTAAAAGCTTTGGAATATGTCAAACCCACCATTTGGCTTCCGGTGAAGCCTTGTCACTTAGTGGCATCGGTTATGTTTATGAAAACATGAATGATTATGAAAAGGCCATCGACTATTACTCGAGAAGTTTAGACATTTGGGAGCGGCTTGGTGATAAATGGGGTCAAGCCAATTCGTTGCAAAACCTTGGCGTTATATTATTTGAGCGGCTTTCTGCACCCGAAGAAGCGTTGTTGAATTTTATGAAAAGCTTGGAGTTTACACTCGAAATCGGGGATGTTCGTGGCACAGCAAAAGCATTCTTTTTAATTGGTGAAGTCAAAAGAATGCAGTATAAATTTGAGGAAGCCTTTCAAAGTTATGAACGAGCAACGGTGATTGCTGAAAACTCCGGTGAGCGATTCATTCAAACACAGGTTCAAATCAGTATTGGGAAAACGCATTTGGCCGAAAATAATACAGCACAAGCCATTAAGGTTCTAAAGTCGGCGCTTTCAATTGCTGAATCCCTTAAATCAAGAGACTTGAAATCGAAATGTCATAAAACTTTATCCGAAGCCTTTCGGATTCAAAGTGATTACCAAAAGGCCTATGAGCATTATGTGTCTTATCATACTTTTCGTGACGAAATTCATAGTGAAGAAACGGAACGAAGAATAAAAAACTTACAAGTAAGACTTGAGACGGAACGAGCGCAACAAAAAGCAGAAGTCTATCGATTGAAAAATTTTGATCTGGCACAAGCAAATTCCGAATTACATTTGCTTAAAGAGTCGCTTGAAGAAGCCAATAAAGCGCTTCTCAAAGCATCGAAGCTTAAGACTGAGCTTTTAGGAATTGCCGCAACAGAACTTCAAGAGCCAATTCATTCAATTTTAAATTTTTCTAAAAGCTTGCTCGAGCCAAGCCAGATTGCGGTGAAAAGAGAACAATTGTTAAAACTGATTTATGATCTTTCTCTTAGGATGTCTCATATCATCACTAAACTTTTGAATGATGAATCGATTCGTGACGGAACTGTTAAGCTCTCCCTAAGACCGTTAGGAATTTCAAATTTACTGAAGCTAACTTACTTGAAATATCAAGCAATTGCTGAAAAGGAAGAAGCCAATGTCATTTTTGAACTAGAACCCGACCTGATGTTGCAAGGTGACGAAGATTTAATCAAAGATGCCTTAGAAAGAATTTTGCAAAGATTCACACAGATGTTAAAATTGAAGCAAGTATTAAAAATATCAGCAAAAGAACTGCCTTCAATGTCCATTCAACTTGGTTTTACGCTTGTGAATTCTATTCGCGGGGTTCATCAAAAAAGTGAAACGAATTTGAAGACGCTTGAGGTTAACCAAGAGTTCCGTTCCGATGAAGTGACAAAAAGAATCATTTACCTTCATAAGGGAATGATTGAAGAAGGTCAGACCGATGAGGAAATAAAACTTCTCGTTACTTTCCCAAAATCTATTTAGTTTTCTTTAACCAAACCAATTCATTCAATGTTTGATATTATTCAAAGAGACGCAATGATTGACGCAATGCGCCGCGAGCTTACAGATTATGGTGTTCGCGAACTTCGTTCACCTGAAGAAGTTGATGCCGTCATCAGTGCTCAAAAAGGTACAATTCTCGTGTTTGTTAATTCGGTGTGTGGATGTGCCGCCGGTGCCGCTCGTCCGGGACTTAAACTCTCGTTTCGTTCAGAGCAAAAGCCCGATGAAATTGTAACCGTTTTTGCAGGGCAAGATCGTGAAGCGACCGAACGAGCACGATCATACTTTAAAGGATTTCAACCGTCATCACCCTCAGCATATTTGCTAAAAAATGGTGAGGTTGTTGCAGCACTTCATCGTCATCAAATTGAAGGTCGAAATGCGGAACAAGTGGCACTCCAATTAGAGCAGATGTTTGCCAAATTTTGTAACTAAAAAAAACGGGCAAAAGCCCGTTTTTTTTTAATTCATCGGAACTTCAATTAAAAGAAGTTTAGAGTCCTTTAAGGCCTTAAACGAAAAAGTGTTTTGTCCCGAAACTCCAATAGCATCACGCCTTCCGATAACTTGAGAGTCAAACTCAATTTCTCCCTCAATCACAAAAAGATATATCCCATTTCCTGAGTGTTGAAGCGCGTATTCGATCTGACGACCTGTTTCAAAATCGCCAAGCGAAAATGTTGCATCTTGATTAATCCAAACGCCTCCACTTTCCTGTTTAGGAGAAACGACGGTTTGAAACTTATTGACACGACCGGCCTTATCGAAAAACTTTTGCTCATAACGCGGTTCAATATTTTGCACTTTTGGAAAAACCCAAATCTGCAAAAACTTGACAAGGTCAGACGTTGAATGATTGTATTCTGAGTGAGAGATTCCTGTCCCAGCCGACATAATTTGAACCTCGCCTTCTCGAATGACTTCTGCCCGACCGGTACTGTCTTTGTGCGAAAGCGCACCCTCCAAAGGAATGGAAACGATTTCAAAATTTTGATGCGGATGTGTCCCAAATCCATAACCGGCTTCAACGGTATCATCATTAAGGACACGAAGCAAACCAAAATTTGTTTTTTCAGGGTTATGATAGCTGCCAAAACTAAAACTGTGAAAACTCTTTAGCCAACCGTGGTTTGCAAATCCACGTTCTGAAGCAGGATAAAAGATTTTTTTACGTTCAACGGTCGAATCATTATAAACCATCATAGGAATTTTTGTTTTTCGTTAGAAAATTTTTCATTTAGAACGAAGATTAAAAATATATGTTACAACACATAACTATTTATTCAAAAAAAATTTAATGCGGAAATCTTTCAAACATCATTCCAAATGCAAGAAATGAAATCCCGCTCATTAAAACCAAAATGGTATCGCGAAATTGCAGTTTGATGACTTTGGTAAGAAACCATATCATCAAAAAAGCAAAACCTACAATAACAATTTGACCAAGTTCGAGACCAAGATTAAAAGAAAACAGTGGGAGAAATAAGTTTTCTTCCTGCCCCAAAAGTTGCCTTAAAAAATTAGAAAAACCCAAGCCGTGGATAAGCCCAAAAAAAACTGTTGTCGGGTAAAGAAGCTTTGTTTCACTTGCCACCTGCATTGCGTCTGGAATTGCTTGAAGTGGTAATTGAGAAGTGATAAAGACTTGGTAAACCGCTGTCACAAAAATGGTAAGTGGAATCAGAAACTCAATCCAATCACGTGAAACAGTAAGGATTTGCAATGTCGAAAGGGCTAAGGTGATGCTATGGCCTACCGTAAATGCCGTAACAAGGTATAACAATTTTTTCCAAGCTTTTGTTGGGAAACCAGCAGTTAGAGCTACAATAAAAAGAATGTGATCGTACCCTTTGACATCAGAGATATGTTCAAATCCTAATCTCAGAAAAATTTCAAATTGCGAAGTCATTATCAACCTCGGTAAAATTTAAACCCGACGGGCACTTTATTTTTAGCCCCATAAATGATAAACATCATTGCAAGTGAATCCATCCAAAAAGCCATATCCAATCGTCCCAAATCAACCACATCCCAACCGAAGGATTCGGCTAATTTGGTAACTACAGATTTACTTTCGGCATGATTACCACAAATGGGCAAACTCGCCTTTCCTTCTTGATAAACCGGCTTTGTCATTTGGTGAACAGAAACTGTATTAAAGGCTTTAACCAAATGCGAATCAGGGAGATAAGCTTGTATGGCTTCAGTTAATGAAGCATTTTGAATTGAATTCAACTTTGGTGGAAATCCCTTTGAAAAATCAATGGGATTAATCAAATCAATGACGGTCTTTTTCGAAAAAAATTCTTTTCCAGCGATATCAATCGCTTGGTAAACGGCTGCGGATGAAACAGAAAGAATAATCACCTCTCCGAAATTAGCCGTTTCTGAAAAGGAATCGATGTTGATGTTTTTATGTTGCCGTGCAGCCCAGTCGGTCAATTTTTCAGGATGCCTTGTTCCGAGCATCACATCATGACCCTTTAGCAAAAAGCCTTCTGCCAATGTTTGTGAGACAATTCCCGAACCGATTATTCCGATTTTCATGAGTTCAAAGTTAATTGGTTTCAAAAATTGAAGTGAGAATGTTATTGAAATAGTTCTTATGGTGTATAATAGAATCCAAGCTCGCGCTCAACTTCTAATGGCAAAGTGGGTAATTCTGAAGAAGGAAGCAAGTAAGTGGAAAGATTAAAGAGATCGCTAAAAATACGATGCGCATCGACAGTTGTCTTTAAATAGTGGTGACCCGAGGAGCCACCTGTTCCAATCTTAGTTCCGATCATCCGATGAACCATTTGAAAATGGCGATATCGCCAAGTAGCAAATCGTTCATCAATTTCGATGAGTGCTGTGAGCAATCGGTAGGGAAGGTGCAAAATGGGTTTTTCCTTGTAAAGTAAAATGAGAAGTGCCGCTTTTGAAGCTCGATGAGATAGCCTACGCTGGCCATTCTGAATTAAAGCAAGATGTTTTTCTGAATCGAAAATTGCTTCAAAATTTTCGCGAGTCATTTTAAGATTTTTCATTTCTTTCTCTCGAGCTTCCGGCGAAAGAAAAGGATTGGCTTCAATAACCGATTGATCTCGCGCCAGATTTTTTTCGATGACAGATTGATACAACACCCAAAAATCAAACCCCTTAAATTCTAAAAAGGGCGTGCGTTCAAGCCATAATTCAATCAGTTCAAAAAGAGTTCGGCTTTGCTCACTTGGCAATACTTTGGCTAAGTCAGACTTTGAGAGTCTTTCAGAGTATTCTTTTCCACCAAACCCGATTCGTTCAATTTTTCTTAAGCCCATTTTATTTTCAATTAATCGAAATTGTGCGCTCTGAAAACCTGAGGCGGGTGACAAAGCCTCTCGGAAATCGAGAAAATCGCCCGGCGCCATTGTTTCTAAAACACGCAATTGATCAATCATTACAGACTGAATCTCAGTGATTCGAATTAAGCGAGAAACCGCTACGCCAATGTTTGGTTCTAAAACATAATCACGTTGAAAAAAATCGAGCACTGAATCAAGTTCATGCAAAATTTGCTTAAACCACAGCTCATACACTTGATGAATAACGATAAAAAGCATTTCATCATGAGCCGGTTTTCCTTTGACTTTGCTTAGTGGCGTTTGTGCATCAAGAATTTTTTCAAGTTGAAGGTACTCGCCGTAATAGACCCCTGAGGTAGCATTATTTTTTTGTGTCATATTCAAAATGAAAATAAAAAACCCGCTTGTGGCGGGCTTTTTTGCTTACTAAAAAGTAGATTAAAAACGGCGCCCTATCGAGAAATAAGCCCCTGTTGTTCCTGTGCCAACAAATTGAAAGTAACGAATATCAACACCAATGGTCATATTTTGTAGCAATGGGATACGACCAAATTGATAGAAGAAGGTATTTCCAAAGGTTAAATATTGACTTGTCGGCGAGGAAGGTTGAGAATCTTCAATGATTCGACCAAAGCCATAAACAAAGCCACCGCCAATATAAATTCGACTGAATAAATTTTCCGAAATGGCTTTGAATTTCAGTTCATATCCGATGTCCGCGCCGGCAGATCCTGCAAAGACTGAACTACCCAAATTATTTTGCTGGTTAATATCTACCCCAAAGGCAGGGTTAACAGGCACACCGCTATTAAATTGATTAAAAAGCAAACCGCTTGTACCAAGGTATAAACCGAATGGGAAAGTGTATCCCATTTGAAACATCCCACCAACATTAAAAACACGGCTAAAGGCCATCCCGAAAGAAGCCATTGTTGAAAATCCGAAAGGCTTGAGGTCACCGCTCTGAACAGCGGTTGGCAAAATAAAACGACTTTCCGGTTCAACTGTTTTCTTACTTGTTTGTGATGATTCAGACGATGATTGATTTGAAAATGATTCTTCGGAAATCGTTTGAATAAGCCGGTCATTGACAACCGACGCCGTTTTTTTCCCTCGAAGCACCGGCTTTTCGGGGAATTGTGATTGAGACTGCAAATCCGTGTGGGTTAAGAATAATAAAATGGCGACTAAAAGGCCATAAGCGCGTGTTAAAGGGTTATTTCTCATCGGTTTCTCCGCTCGAAAGAATTTATACGAAATAAAAAAGTTTGTATGCTATTTCCTACGAAATATCTTTTGTATGAAATACGAAATCGATTTGAATTTTTCAACACCAATTTGGGTAAGTCTTGATGTCCTCTTAATAAAATCAAATTGATAACTAAACTTATACCTCAAGTTACGAAAAGGAGTTGCTAAAAATTTTGGAATATGAAAACCTGACATTTTCCAGATAAAAAAAATTCCAATGATTAATAAGAGTGAGTTTCCAATCCACATTGACACAAAAGGAGGAATAATATCTCGATCGGCGAGTTTTTCCCCTGAAATCAACGAACCCCAATAAATCATAAAGAATAGTAACGAGAATCCGGCTCCAACACCCACTCCGCCTCGCCTTGCAAGTACGCCGAGCGGCATCCCCACAAAAACAAAAAATAAACATGCGAAGGGAATGGAGTACTTCTTATGGATTTCAACCAAATATCGATTGATTTGATTTTGTGTTGATTTATATGAATAACACTCCCCATCAATTTGTGATAGCAAGCTTCCAACTTGTGAAGATACCGCATCGATATAAGTGGGGTAACTCTTAAAAGGAACCTTTGATAAAATAAAACCAAGTGAACTGCTTTGTTTCTCGGGGCTTGGCAGGTTTTTGCGAAAGTAAAGTGAATCCAATCGGGCGTAAGTTGCGATGCTTTTGGCAGTGTCACTAGAGTGAAGCAGTAAATGAGATGCCGCAGTATTCATCGCAATGGTCGTAAGTCTTCGATAAGTTTGAGGGTATTGGCGTTTAAGACTATCACAAATTTGCATCATATTATTTGCTGAGAGCTCGCGGTCGCTTCGGCTCACGGTGCTTTCATCGGAGCGTGAAAATCCAAACCCATCGCCATTAAAGAGAATGACATGCTTGTCAAATTTGATTCGTTTGTAACCTGTTTGAGTATCACGGTCTAATTCATGCATCTCACCAGTATCAAGAGTCATGATGAGGTAACGATTATCTCGGCTAAACGCGAAGTCTGCTGTTTTTGCTCGAATCACTGTGTTTTTTTGAGGCGTGGTATAATCATAAATAATTATCCCATCGACCTTTGAACTGTTTTCGTATGTTTTTTGAACAAGAATTGAATACCCTTGAATCATATCCGAAAAAACATTTTCTTCCAATCCGAAGGAAGGTTTTTTCTTGGTGATATCCATCGTCAATACTTTTGCTAAATGATTGGCCTCGGGAAGCACCTCATTTCCAAATCGCTCAACCCCAAAAGCCAAGAGTAACCCGGCAAACAAAGGCGGAAGCATTAAACGAATGGGTGAGATCCCACCGGCTTGCATTGCCGTGATTTCAAGTGCTCCAGAAAGATTCCCAAATGCCATTAAAGAGGAAGACAGCATCCCGATTGGCGCAGCAACGACAACCATCCAAGCAAGTTGTAAAGAGAGTAATTCGATGATTAATTGAATTTCAATCCCCTTTCCAACCAATCGATCTAAAAATCTGGTCAAATAATTGATCAGAAAAACAAACATCACAGTGAAAAATGCAAAAAGAAAAGGAGGCAATTGGGTACGAAGCAAATATCGATCGAGGATGGTCATGAAAGGGATTCGTTAAGACTTAAATTAGTTGGCAATTCGATGGTAAAAACAGAGCCTTTACCAATTCCTAAAGACTCCGCCTGAATCGTTCCACCGTGTAATTCAACATAAGATTTGATAATCGAGAGCCCAAGCCCTGTAGAAATCTCCCCACCTGTCGGTTTTGCAGAAAGCTTTTGAAATTTTTTGAAAAGCAGCTCTTTTTCTTGATGTGAAAACCCTTGACCCTCGTCTTGAACTGAAAAATAAAGGCTTTCAGATGTACGAGAAAGCCGAATGGTAATGGTTTGGTTTTCGAAAGAATACTTAACGGCATTCGAGATGAGATTTTCAATTGATTCACGGCACTTTGATTCGTCCGCTACAATCTCGTAGGATAAGGAGGGTTCAATTATTAGAACAAGTTTCTGAGACTTCCGATCCAAAAGGATTCGATTGGTTTCAATGACGGAGTGCATCAGTGAAAGAAAATCAAATCGATTAAGAGTCAGCTTAAATACTTTATCCTTACCATTTTGAGACTTATTGATTTCAAGTAGCGAGGAAATTAGCATTACAACATGATCGGTTGCCAATTTCATTTTCTTCAAGTAATCAAGAACTTCTTTGTCTTTAATTCGAAAACTAATCAAATCGGCATAACCTTTAATCACTTGCAATGGGTTTTTTATATCATGAATTGCGACCCCAAGAATGGCATTTCGCATTGTGTCGGTTTCAAGTAACTGAGAATTCACGGCAATGACATCTTGATAAGAGCGAAGCAAGTTTTCGTTTCGTTGACGGTAAATTTCAGCTTCTTTACGGACTTTTTCCGTTTCAAGTTCAACGATTAGTTGTTGCGTTGACCCATTTGTGCCATTGTTCGAAAGTTCTTCTTTGAGTTGGTGATACATTTCATAGAGTAACAATGCCTGCTCAAAATCTCCACGCATTTTTTGAATGGAATAAGCCAAGTAATAGACTTCAATTTGGAGGGGGGCAAGAGCTAAATCTGCGGAGAGATCGAGCGCTCGTTTTAGGAATAAGTTATTTTCGGATAAAAGGGTAGAATCATTTTTGTGGAGATAGATGTTGGCAAGCCCGATCAAGCTTAAAACAACCGCCTTTGTATCAAAGATTGACTCATTGATCTGCAAGCTTTGACGGTAACATTCATAAGAAGCATCGAATTTTTTTTCAAGAAAGAATACTTTTCCCAAACCAAGCAGACTTTTTCCCTCAAGTTGCAGATTACCAATTTTGCGAGCTAAACCTAAGCTTCTTTCAAAGGCAAGCTGTGCATTAAGTTGTTCTCCTAAGCCTATATAGGCATTTCCTGTATGAAGAATGGATTGACATATTCCATACTGATGATCCAATTGTTCGAATACACTTCGGCTTCGATCATAATAGTTAATGGCATTTTCAAATTCCTTTTGCGATTCAAAGACTTCACCAATAAAACTAAGAACCTGAGCAATTTTAGATTTATAATCAACTCCCTCGAAATATTGCAGGGCTTGAATAAATGAAGCCAAGGCAGAAGAAAAATGCCCTTGAAGAAACTGAATTCTGCCAATGCCTATGCGTGCTAAAGATTCAATTTCTCGATTGCCAATACTTTTTCCAATTGATAATGCTTCAGAAAAATACTGCAACGATTCTCGATATTGGTGAAGTCGTTTCCTTACGAATCCCAATTGGATATAAGCCAACGCTACGCCGGATTCAGAATTCGATTCTGATGCAAGGTCTTTTAATTCTAAAGCAATTTTTTCGGATGAATCGTATTCCAAAAGCATGAATTTTGTTTCGGAAATTCCCCATAGTGCCAATAGCTGATCTTCTTTGGCGTTGCATTGTTGGAAGATAAAAAGTGCTTCATTAAAGAGTTTTAATGCCTTAAGAAAAGATCCTGTTTGTAAATGTGATTTTGCGGAGAAGAAAAGGGCAATACCTTTACCGTATTCATATCTCAATCGGTTGGACTCTTCAAGATGGAGCTCCGATAAAAGAACCGCTTCGCGAGGGTCCGAGAGGCTTAGCAGCGAAATTAAATTTGAAATAATATCAATTTTTTCGACTTGAGTAATAGAATGGGAAGAAGGCGACTGATGGGAGAATTGAAGAGAATCAATGTTTCTTTCCATTCATTCAATACATAATCGTGAAATGCAGCTAATCAGCCAATATGAAAATGATAAAAATCAAACGAAGTGCTTAAGGTCACAAGTATCACATTTACATATAAGCTTCAAGTTGTTTGCGTTTCAAGGTATCAACGGAGTGTTTCACATCTTGAGAATGGCCTCGTCGGCAAATGAGGAGTGCGTCAGGTGTATCAACAACAATTAAATCCTCAACACCAATCAACGCAATGGTTTTTGTCTTAGGTTTCAAAACCATTACTTTCTCCGTTTTTTGAAGAAGAAGGTTATCATGAATTTCATTTCGGTCGTTTTGCAACCTAAAATTCATGATTTCATCCCAACTTCCAGCATCTGACCAATCAAATTCACCCTGCATCACATACACAGATTCCGCTTTTTCCATTACGCCATAATCAATCGAAATCGAATTGGTGCAGCTGTAAACTTGTGCAATCACTTCCTTTTCCTTTCTTGTGCCACATGCTTGAAATATAAGTTCCATATCTTTGTAAAGACTCGGCATACATCGCTGAAACTCACGATAAATTGTGGAAAGTTTCCAGATAAAGACACCGCTATTCCAAAAGAAATCCCCACTTTCTAAAAATTTCTTGGCGGTTTCAAGATCTGGTTTTTCTGCAAATGTCTTAACGGGATTGGCCGTAATTCCAAAACGAACTTTAATTGAGGTTGTGATTTCATTTGAAATTTGCTCTGATTGAATATACCCGTAGCCGGTTTCTGGTCGATTCGGACGGATGCCAATCGTAACCAGCGAATCGGTTTTCTCAGCAACTTCTACTGAGGCTTTTAAGGTCTGCTGAAAAAGGGCCACATCATTAATAACATGATCGGCAGGAAGCACAATCATTGAAGCATGCGGGTTTCTTTTTTTTATGATTGCAGCTGCTAAAGCAATACAAGGGGCCGTATTTTTTCCGACAGGCTCAACCAAAATATTTTTGGGCGATAATGTCGGAAGTTGCTTTTTTACCAAACTCTTTCCCTTTTCGTTGGTCACGACAAAGATATTCTCGATTGGAACCACGCCACTCAAGCGAGACACCGTTTTTTCTATCATTGTCCCGTCGCCAAAAAAATCAAGGAATTGCTTAGGCTGATTTTTTCTCGAAAGTGGCCAAAGTCGTGAACCAACGCCTCCGGCCATTATGACGGCAAAAATATTTTTATCGAGTTGCTCTTGAGTGGTGGCTAAATCGGGGTTTGGTTCATGCATTTGAAATACTTCCATTGATAAGTGTTTCGAAAAAGTTGATAAAATTATTTCTTTACAGGTTTCTTTTTTTGAGAAAGTGCCGCTTCAGCATCTGTTTTAATTGACAAAGCAAGGGTATTATCCGCTTCTTGTTTCAGGATAATAGTTGCAATTTTTAGTGCTTCTTCGAAGTTCTTCGCCTCTAAGAAGCAAATCCCTAAGTTTAAGTTTGCAACCACAAAATCTTTTTTAAGCTGTCTAGCTTTCTGAAATAAAGACTGAGCAGATAAGGTGTTACCAAGTTTATATTCAAGAAATCCTAAGTTGTTAAACGCTTCTGCATAGGAACTATCTCTAGAAACTAGATGAAGCAATGTTTCCTTCGCCTTCAAAGGTTCATTGCTTTGGTAATAAGCAATTGCCAAAGCGTTTTCAGCCTCAGAAAAATTTGGAGAAAGAGTTAAAGCGTGGGTGAGGAAATCAATTCTTTCTTGAAGATTGCTTGTGTTTTCACCTTTTAATCCTAAAGCATAAGATTCAAGTGAAAATCTACTTGCCGCGATATCCTTCGCTATTCTTGCGTTATCCGAAGCAATCACAAAATTAGGATTGAGACGAACTGCTTCCGAAAAGTATTGCAAAGCTCTCTCCGTATCGTTTTGCAAAAGATATATAAAACCAGCGTTGTTGAAGGCTTCAGCTTGGCTGAAATCATATCGGATGGACTCTTGGTAAGCGAAAAGTGCCGAATCTTTGATTCCTAATCCAAAATAAGCGTTCCCGAGCTTTAGTAAAATGAGCCCCTTATCTATAGCATTGAATCTCTTTGAATTCTGAATTACAGGCTGCGCATTTCGAAAATGAAAAATGGCTGATGAATACTTTTGGGAATCGAGTTTCATGATACCTTCTTGAAATTCACGGATCGCTAAAGCAGCGTTGAGCGAATCGATTCGCTCATTTTCAATTTTCACTGTTTCTATTTTTGCAGAATCTAATGAGACATTCTTTGGTAATCTTTTTTGAACGATTCCTCGTGAAACATCTTCTGTTGACGCCGTCGAGCCCGTTCCGCAAGAAAAAAAAGTGAATGAAAGAATAAAAACGATTCCACTCAAAAAAACCCGATTGAGAGTGCGTTTTTTCACTTGGGTAAATTTGTTACGCAAAGCACGGTTTAATTAAATTCAATTAACTTACGAATGCATCGATTAAAAAGAGTAATAAAGATATTGATTTGATGATGATTTTTTGATTTCTCTCTTTTAACCTTGCTTTTTTATCGACGAAACACTTTTTCGAATCTATCAATTTACCTGTGACAAAAGAAGATTTACTTCTCATAGAAGAATGGCTCCCCAAAAAAAATTTAATGGTTACAAAGGAGCAGTTGCAAAGCTATTGGAGCTATGGAGAAATGATTTTGGAGTGGAATCAGAAAGTAAATCTTATCAGCCGAAAAGATGAAGAGGCCGTGCTTTCAAAGCATATTTTTCATTCACTTGTTATCGCCTTTTTTCATTCGTTCAAACCAAAAGAAAAAGTGTTGGATTTGGGAACAGGGGGCGGTTTACCCGGAATACCACTTGCCATTCAATTTCCAGATACTTATTTCCTCCTTATTGACTCCACAGGAAAAAAGATTACAGCTTGTGCTGATATGATTTCGCGATTGAAACTAAAAAATGCGGTTGCTAAAAAATCGCGTGCGGAGGAACTTCGAGGAACTCAATTCGATACAATTGTTAGTCGGCAAGTGGCAGAGATGAAAAATCTTACAAGATGGGTCAGACCTTTAATCAAGCCCGGTGGCGAGTTGCTTTGCTTGAAAGGGGGTAATCTTGAAGAGGAAATTGGAACAGCATTGATTGAAAGTGCAGACACGCTCTCGTTCCCGGAAACCATTAGAACAGAACCGATTGACTTCTTAGGGGAAAAGTTTGCAGAAAAATTTGTCGTTATTGCCCATTAACTAAATCTTTGTGTTCAAATCAGCGCATTCTTTTGGAAAAAAGTTGATCAATTTCTTTTGAAGTTAATTTTCGCCAAGTTCCCAAAGCCAAATCCCCAATCGTAAAATTGCCAATCTTTACTCGAATAAGCCGAAGGGTTGGATGACCAATGTGAGCGGTCATTTTACGAACTTGACGATTTTTACCTTCAATCAATTCCAACTGTAACCAAGCCGTAGGAACGGATTTTCGAAAGCGAACGGGAGGTATCCTTTCCCAAAGCCATTCAGGTTTATCAATAAGAGTTACTTTGCAGGGCAAGGTTTTTCTAGATTCAATTATTATCCCCGTTTCCAATTGGTGAAGTTTAAATTGCTCTGGAACTCGTTCGACTTCTGAGATGTATCTTCGGGGATGTTGATTCTTTGGATTTAAAAGTTGATCAGTTAATCCAATTTCATCTGAAAGAAGTAGAAGTCCTTCGGAGTCCGAATCCAAACGCCCAATAGGATAAACTTCTTTGGGAAGTGAAAATTCAGACAAAGGCCGATTTCCACTTCCATCTGAAGTGAATTGAGATAAAACGCCGTAAGGCTTATTAAAAGCGATGACCATTAATTATCGCTTTTCCTTTTTTGCTTTTAGAATCTTTAAAACCTTTTGGGCATCGTTTAGTGTATCCACAGCTTGGGATGGGTAAGGTGTTTTGACACAAAAAATCTTAAATCCATTTTCCAATAAACGAAGTTGCTCTAAACTTTCAGCCATTTCAAGTCGCGAAGGTTTAAGTCTTGTAAATTCAAGTAAAGTCTCGCGCTTGTAGGCATACAGGCCTATGTGTCGAAATGCAGTTTCTTTTTGAGTTAATTCACCAATTCCGGTTCTGAAAAACGGTAGTGGAGAGCGTGAAAAATAGAGCGCATATCCGTCCCTTCGAATCACGCACTTGACAGTGTTCGAATCTTTATATTCTTTTGAGTATGAAAAGAATGGCGTGTAGAGCGTTGTGCAATCAGGCATCATGTCCATTGTCAGCATTGGGTGAATGGCAAAATCGATAGAACGAGGATCGATCAAAGGTTCATCACCTTGAACATTAACAATAACTTCCTGCTTGAGATTCAGTTTACGAGTTGCAAATGCAAGTCGGTCCGAACCGCTCTTTAAAGATTTTGGGGTCAGAATGGCTTTGCAGTTGAATTTCTCTACAGTTTTAAGTATGCTTTTATCATCGCATGCAATAATGACATCCTCCGCCAATTTAGATTGGATTGCTTGTCGGTAAGTGCGAACCACCAAAGGTACACCTAAGAGATCAAAGAGCATTTTTTGGGGCAAGCGGGTTGAATGAAGTCTTGCCGGAATAATAATTATCGCGCGTCGGGTTATCATATAGTCAATTGTTCTCTAGGCGAGAATGTTTCAAGCCCTTTTTATTATCTTAAAATTACAATTTGGCAAATCAATATTCATGTCAAGTTGATTCATGATTATTTTTTAAGCATTTGCAACAGGCTTACTCAAGCTTTTATCATCAGAATAAATTTCGAAAAGACGAATTTATGAAGGGATTTGGATTTGTATTACTCATCATTGCTGTATTGATTTTTGGATTAATTGTTGGAACACGGCTGCCTGATTTTATTGGTTCTGGCTTAAGTGCTAAAAACACACAAAAGTTTAATGAAGCCTTTCGATTGGTTTCGGAGCATTATGTTGATAATGTGGATAACAATGCCATTTCTGAGGGTGCAATAGAAGGAATGCTTCAAAGGCTTGACCCACACTCAGTGTATCTTTCGCCTGAAGAAGCGCGTCGCTCAAGAGAAGAATTTCAAGGCAGTTTTGAGGGAATTGGAATTCAATTTGAAATGATAAAAGATACGCTTGTCGTTATTGCCGCTTCTTCGGAAGGGCCAAGCGAAAAAGTAGGAATTCAATCCGGAGATCGAATCATCTCAATCAATGACACGAATGCTGTTGGTCTAAAAAATGATGAAATCATTCGACGGCTTCGTGGTCCAAAAGGATCTATTGTGAAAGTGACAATCAAGCGTTCAGGTTATGATGAAGCATTGATATATAACATCAAAAGAGATAAGATTGCGACCTACAGTGTCGATACCTACTTTATGCTCGATTCCCAAACAGGGTACATAAAAATTTCACAATTTATCGAAACAACGCATAGCGAATTTTTACAAGCTTCAACAGCGCTTAAAGAGCGAGGTATGACGCAATTGATTCTTGATCTTCGCAATAATCCCGGTGGCATTTTGCAACAAGCAATAAAAATATCAGATGAATTTTTAGGTGCTTCACAAAAAATTGTATCACAAAGAGGGCGAAGTATTCCAGCGCAAACGGATTACTCCGAGGCAGGGCAAGCATTTGAATCGATTCCATTGATTGTACTTGTTAATCGTGGAAGTGCTTCAGCTTCTGAAATTGTGGCCGGAGCAATTCAAGATCACGACCGCGGGTTGATTGTCGGTGAAACGACTTTTGGCAAGGGGCTCGTTCAAAGACCCTATGAATTGACCGATGGTGCGATTTTGCGCGTAACCATCGCAAAGTATTATACGCCATCAGGAAGGCTAATACAGCGACCGTTTTATGAAGGTGAGAGCCGCCGTGATTATTACGAAGAAGCAGATCGCTATGCTAAAATTGATGAACAAGCGATTGCGATTGCAAGAAATCAAAATTTGGAATTGATTGAATCGGCACCTCTAATTGTCCCTGATTCTGCCCATAAAGCCTATCGTACCGACGCAGGGCGGCTCGTTCTTGAAGGTGGTGGCATTACCCCGGATTACTTCGTTTGGTCGGATTCCATTACAAGGTTTTATCAGGCAGTTCGGTCGAAACGCTTGTTCAGTGAATTTGCGCTTTCTTATTTGGAGAAGTATCCGGAATTGCGAAAAAAATTTATGGCCAAATTGCCATCAAAAATAGAAGAGTTCTCTAACGAATTTGTTATTGAAAGTCAAGATATTCAATCATTTCTTTCACTGACAACCGACAATGGAATTGCTTTTGATTCTACTGAATTTGTGAAAGATGAGCGTTATTTGTTGGGGGCAATAAAATCTGAAATAGCCGGTCAAATTTGGGGTTCAAAGGCAAGAGCCGAACTCCTCATCCGAAACGACAATGTGTTAAGGTCTGCGATGACCCTATTTCCAAAAGCAACCGCGTTTGCCCAAAACTCAAGAACTAAATGAATTGAGACGCGAGAATCACTGCCCCCGGGATTAAAAAATTATCCACTTCCTTGGGGCTAACAGCTTCTGCAATTGTGGCGATTAGTGTGATGAAACAAATTCGTATTAGATTGAAATCAGTTGGGATAATCCACCACACAAAAAATAACGCTGCCCCAAAACCAAAAAGAAAAACTGACAAACTTCCTTCAATACTTTTTGGGCTTAATATTGCGTATTTCATTTTTCCATAGCGAGACCCGATAAGCGGCGCTACTCCGTCTCCCCAGCCAAGAACAGCCATTGCCACAACGCCTTCAAAAGACTTATAAAAAAAAGTTCCGCAAATTGTTCCTACAATAACAAAGAAAAGAGGGCCTTTCAAGAGTTCATGTGGGTTTCCGGTGCGGGTCATCGTTCGAACGGCTTCATCGTCGGGGCCGGCCGTCAATCCTTTTAAGGTTAAAAGTACAATCCATAGCACATAGATGCCGACATTGAGATATTTAGTCCAATGACCATCATCAAAAAAAGGGATAAAGATGATCAATGTTCCCGCGCCAATATGTGTGATTTTTCGACTGATATCTTGAGGCAAACCATAACGCTTTACCAAAAAATCCATCAATGCCACAAGGCTAAACACATAAATGAATGTTATGGTGCAAAACAGCACGTTATTCCATAATGGCGATATCCCTGTCATTGATGAGAATAGAATTGGTTAATTAACGTTGAGCAATAAAAATTGAAGCACCTATCACATTGAGCACATAAAGCCCATTATTTACAACCAAATATCGAAGAAAAGTATTGTGTTCTTTACGGTCACTTTTACCAATGACATTTCTTAATCCGGTTTGATGAACGGCCGCATTAATGGCTTGAGCGCCGTTTTGAGGGTCTCGGTAAAGAAGGACTTGCATGATAAATATTAGGATGAAAGAAACTAGAGAAAACCAAAACATAAAGGTAAATCCCCATTGATGCATTAAGGTGACGAACCAAATCAAAGGGATATCGATTATTAAAAAAGAAACGAGGTAAGTGTTTTTAACACCGATCATTATTGGAAGCGATTTCAATCCTTGCGATTTATCTCCTTCAATTGATTTGAAATCATTCAAGAATATCAATCCAATTGCGACAAAGGTATTGATTAAAGCCATTGCCAAAACCTCAGTTCTTAATTCCGTGTAAATCAGATTGCCCGAAACCCAAGTGATAAAGCTATAACTCAAGCCTACAGCCGGAGCGGAAGTCAGAACATTACGCTTTAATTTGAAGGGGGGGGCAGAATAAATGAATCCCATTAATAAGCCCAATGAGAAGATAAAAAATAGTGTGATACCGCGCCTACCGCCAATTAATATCGATAAATAAATTCCTAGCGCTACCGAAATCGCTGCTACAATGCACCAATTCCAAAATGCTTCTTTGGGAGTTAACCTGCCGGAAGGAATAGGACGAGAGGGTTCGTTGATTTGATCAAGATCGCGGTCAAAATAATCATTGACAGATTGGCTAAAGCCTGTGCCTAATGGGCCGAAAAGCAAAGCCAAAAGGGCTAAATATCCTAAGTGTTCCGTTGTAAGTGCCATTTGACCTGAAGCGATCGCACCGCAAATAATACCTTGTAATACACCAACCCAAGTGATTGGATCTAAAAGTTCAATATGGGCTTTTAGTTTTTCGGTAAATCCACCGGAACTTCGGTTGATTTGGTTCATTTTTGAATTCTCACTGAGCAAGGATGTTGGGTAATCACGTTCTAAAATTAAATCCCTATACCCTCATTTTACCGAAAGTTACAAATATGACGGGCAATCAAAAAGGAAAATTTACAGTGTGTGCAAGTTGATTTGGTAAAGTAAAGGCTTTTAAAACGTAGTATATTTGATGAAGCACTTAAATTTTGAATTTCTAAAAGAAATTTCTTTGTGAAAACTTTACTCATTATTGCATATTACTTTCCACCCTCGGGTGGTCCGGGAGTTCAGCGGGTTTTGAAGTATGTCAAGTATCTCCCACAGTTTGGAATTAAGCCAATTGTTCTAACCGTTGAAAATGGTGATTTTCCCGTTCGAGACGAAAGCTTGATGAAGGAAATTCCAAACGATGTAAAGGTTGTGCGTACGCCAATTTTCGAGCCTTATACATTGTATCGAAAATTAACGGGTAAAGCCCCCGGAACCCCAGTTGATGTGAACAATATTCCGAAAACGGGTGAAAAGAAAGGGTTCAATGAGAGTGCTGCCGATTTTATCCGAAGTAATTTTTTTATCCCCGATGCAAGAATGTTTTGGCAATTGACGGCTGTTCGTGAGGGGATAAAGGTTATCAAAACGCATCAAGTGGATGCAATTTATTCGTCGTCGCCACCCTATACTGCTGCGCTCATCGCAAGAAAATTGAGTAAGAAATCCGGATTGCCTTGGATTGCCGGATTTCGAGACCCTTGGCGAGGATTCCTCTCTGCTCCGAATCGGAGCGGAATTGCAGAAATGATTGATACTTATTTTGAACGCTCGGTTTACCAAGAATGTGATCGAATGGAAGTCGCTTGGAAAGGAATCGCAAAAGATTTTCAAGCCAAATATCCTAAGATCAATTCGGAGAAAGTAATTCATATCGAAAATGGCTTTGATGAAGCCGATATTCCTTCTCTTGATTCCCCACGAAACCAAGTATTTACAATAACTTACACAGGGTCGATGTATGGAAAAAGAACACCGGAGAAATTTTTAAATGCTATTGAAAAGCTGATTCAAGAAAAAAAAATAGAAATTGAGAAGATCAAACTTCGATTTGTCGGCAGGTTTGGTTCAGAAATTCATCGGTATTTCGAAAACCCAATTTATCACTCGGCAATTGAGGTAAAGCAGTATGTTCCGCATCACGAAAGCATCAAACTTTTGCTGGCTTCAGATGCGCTACTTTTAATTGTTGATGAAACTGAGGGAAGCAATGAAATCGTGCCCGGAAAAGTTTATGAGTATATCGGAACATCAAGACCAATCATTACGATTGCTCCGGAAGGTGCAATTTCAACCTTAATCAAAGAAACGGAAAGTGGATGGGTTGGTGCGCCAGATGACCCTGAGAAAATTCAATCTGGAATTCTTAAGCTTTATCAAGATTTTTATAGCGGAAAGAAATTGTGGAACGGAAACCCTCAAGAAATTCAAAAGTACACCCGCCGTGAATCAACCCGCAAACTTTCAGAACTAATTTTTGAAGTTTGCCGAAATCGGTAAAAAGTTTACTGAGAAAGAGCCGTCGCTCAATTACGAATGAATCCCTGAATGCATTGAATAACCAAAAGAAAGTTTGGAGATAATATCTGATTCCAAATCAAGAAAGTATTGCCATCGTGAAGCCATTTCTTCAGAAACCCCGATGCTTTCAGCTAAGTCGAGAAAAATTTTATAATGACCAGATTCCGAAGCGACAAGCTTTTGATAAAAAAGTGCAAGATCTTTTTCAATCGGAAGTGAAGTAAGAAGAATGAATCGCTCACAAGACCGAGCCTCAATTAATGCTGAAACCAAGAGTCTATCCAAAGTATCAAGTACTCCTTTGCCACTTCGAACATGTTTTCTTAATTCTTGTGCGTAAGGGTTGTGGTGAATGCGGCTTAAAACTCCTCCCCGATTTTTTAGCATCTTTAATACCATTTCCAAGTGTAGGGATTCATCCTTTGCAACAGCTGCCAAGGAATCGCACCAAAAAGATTCTTGTTGAATAGATCCCCATCGATTCAGCAATTCTAAGGCATTAAGAGCTGCTTTTTTTTCAAGATGAGCGTGGTCTGAAAGAAGTTCAAGTGGCTTTTGAGAAACGCGAAAAGCCCATTCTTCTGGAGTTTTCCAAATGAGTGGAAGTGCATTGAGATGTTTTTCCAATAATGGGGAATAGCTTGTATCACGACTAATCATTGAGCGAATATGATGATGTAAAGAAAAAGAATAAACTATTTGATAAATACCGTCTTGGCATTGACAAACTCTCTCATTCCGAATTCACCTAACTCTTTTCCAATTCCGGAATCTTTGATTCCCCCAAAGGGTAAACGAGGGTCTGATTTGACCATTGCATTAAAAAAGCAATTGCCTGCTTCAATTTTTGAAGCTAAACTTTCAAAACGGATTTGATCTTTTGTGAAAATCGTCGTTCCTAACCCGTAAATCGAGTCATTGGCAATCTCAATCGCCTCTGAATCATCTTTGGCTTGTATAATTGCGCCAAGTGGGCCAAATGTTTCCTCTTCAAAGGCAGGCATACCTTTTGTAACCTCGCTAAGCAGTGTGAGAGGCGCATAGAATCCACGCTCAGGAATGTGTTCTGTTCGGTAAACAGTTTTTGCACCTTTTTCTACCGATTTTGCAAATTGCCTTTCAATATTTTCGGCAAGGTCGAGTCGAGCAAGTGGACCAATGTCAGTTTCCGGGTTGAGTGGGTTCCCAATTTTCTTTTTAACAAAAACTTCAATCAATTTAGATTCAAATTCTTTGCGAACTTTTTTCACAACAATAAATCGCTTTGCCGCAATACAACTTTGACCGCTGTTCTGAAGTCTTGAATTGGCGGTTATTTCCGCAGCCAAATCCAAATCCGCATCTTCAAGAATAAGGTATGGGTCATTTCCTCCGAGTTCTAATACGGAACGCTTCAAATTTTTCCCTGCTTCAGAGGCTATTTTTCTTCCGGTCTCAGTACTTCCCGTGAATGAGACGCCTCGGATAAAAGGATGCTCAATGATCTCTTTGATACGCTCCGAAACGCGCTCGGGTGAAACAAGGATTGAAAAGAAGGTACCTTCAGGAAAACCCGCATCCTTAAAGATATTTTCAATGGCAATTGCACAACCGGTTGTGTTTGGAGCATGTTTAAGTAATACGGTATTCCCAGCTAGCAAAACAGGTAAAGCAAATCGAAAGACTTGCCAAAAAGGAAAATTCCACGGCATTACCCCAAGCACAATTCCCAATGCATCGAATCGGATATGGCTTTTTGCGGCATCGCTATTGACTTCAATTTGATTAAGAAAAACAAGTGCATCTTTTGCGTAAAAGTCGCAAGCTTTGATACATTTCTCGATTTCAGCCAAGCTCTGAACAATGGGTTTTCCCATTTCTATCGTGATGAGCTCGGCATACCGATTCTTATTTTTGGAGAGTATTTCGCTGAGTGTAGAAATCAATGTAGCACGTTCTTCAATGGGCGTTGCACGCCAATTTTTATAAACTGAATGTGAGATTTTTATACGGTCTTCAATTTCAGCCGCTGAATTTTCTTGATATGTGGAAAGGCTTTCACCCGTTGATGGGTTTTTGGTTTCTATCATCATAGAGTTGCACGGTGTTCAAATTTCAAGAGTAAGTTAGAATAATTCAACGATGCTTTATTCAATTACTTTGATAAGATCCCAAAATTTAATGGTGCTATCAGCCCCAAAGCTAACCAAAAAATCAGATTGACTTGAAAACCTTGTACGAAATACGCCACCAAGATGGGCACTAAGTGTTTCTAATTTTTTGGGGCTTTCTCTTCGATACAATCGAATAATCCCATCAGATCCCGCTGCGGAAAGCAAAGCTCCATTTGTAGAATAGATTAAATCCAAAATAAGTGAGGTTTCCGGATCTCCGGCACGAATCGTAGAAGTAGGAATATGAATTTGCCGTATGATTTTATCTTCTCCTGTGGCAGCCACCCAATCCTTACTTGACGCAACAGGATTCAATCGGCGTCGAGATCGAAGTATCGATTTTCCTGAAGAGCCATCTTGAATTCTTTGCGACATAATTTGTGCATCATTCGCGTAGCAAATGAACTCATTGTCTAAATGACTTGCAATGGCAAGTGATGAAATGG
This sequence comes from Chloroherpetonaceae bacterium, assembly GCA_033763895.1. Classification (NCBI taxonomy): domain Bacteria; kingdom Pseudomonadati; phylum Chlorobiota; class Chlorobiia; order Chlorobiales; family Chloroherpetonaceae; species Chloroherpetonaceae bacterium. Next base: position 627,820 of record JANRJQ010000010.1, read on the forward strand.
CATAAATGCTTGCACCAAAACTTCTTTTCAATTGAGTGTTCTTCAAATCATAAAAATGCAACGATTTATCTCGGGTAGCGATCATAAGCAATGGGGATTCATTACTGACAGCCAAAGCTGTAACAGGTTCAGGGAATTGATGTAGGAGTTTTTGAATAACCTTTCGCTGAGCTATCTCATCAATCATTATTTCAAAGATCTCACCGCTACTCGTGCCGATAAATAGCGAAGATTTAGTGTGAGTAATGGTGGTAATTGCAGAAGTGAATGGTATCTCAAAAAAAGGAGCCGTGACTTCAATTCCGTTTCTTGAGGGGGTGCTTTCGTAAAACCTTAAAGTATGATTTTGTTGATTCGAATCAGAAAAAGCAAGGGCGATAAGATTACTGAATCCAAAGACCTCCCCGATTCTCGGTTGAAATGATAGTTTTATTTCTCCTTGATTTATTGCGGGTATAAATCTTAAAACTTCACGAGGTTTATCGGTAATGTCTTCGGGTTTTACAAAACGCCACAAGATCGAAAGCCCACTCATTAAAAGAATAAGGACGAGAACCCCATTGCGTGCAACTTTGGAATTACCTCTTGTGGCATCACGCATAGACTCAACACTTGAAGAATTAGCAGCATATTCATTAAAACGACTTCCGTCAAAACCCTTCTTGGAAGCAAAAGCAGCAGCATCGGATAGGCTACGCATATACTGGATGTCATATTCTGCGCGCTTTGCGGGGTCAAGAAGCGTTTCTTTTGCTTGGTTCAGAAATTGTGCGAGTTTTTCTGCTTTTACACGGTCTTCTTCAGCAATGTTTTGAAGTTTATCGGGATGAACGGTTTTAATGAACTGCATGTAGGCTTTCCGAATTTCATCGGGTGATGCCTTATAGGTGAGGCCAAGTAATTCGTAATAATCGATAAAACCTTCTGAATGTTGATTAGGGCTTTGCATACTTCAAAACTAATTTGCAATAAAATTATGAGCGACTATTGCGGTCAAGGTCGATTTCAATTTCTTTTTTAACAAAGAAAAAGTCTTTCTGTTGGGTTAAAAAAATTCCGATAATCGCGATTGACCCACCAATTAAAAAAAGGGCAGAGAGGCGTTCTCCAATCGTTAAATAACTTACAGTTGCTGCAACAATCGGCTGAGCATTCATAAAAATAGACACCTTTGAGGCTTCTAGCCTTGAAATTGCATAAGTAAGTAAGAGATAAGCCACTGCCGCCCCTAAAACAGTTACATAAGCAAAACCAATCCAAGCCGTAGGTGATATGAACTGAAGTGATGTTATGAAATCATTTAATGTGAAATAACCGATTGCTATCGGTAAAAACTGCACGAAACCAATCATCATAAAAAGTGCTGTTGAAGCAATGGAATCGATTGGCTGAGAGAGTGTATTCATAATTTTTTTCCCGAGCGAAATGTAAATCGCCCAACTGATCACTGCACCCAAAATCATCAAATTTCCAAACCATAATTCCTCACCAAATCCGAAGTCAAGACCTCTTGAAAAAAGTACGATCAATGCGCCGGTAAAAGCCATTGCAATTCCTAAACCTTTTTGAAAACTGAAACCCTCAGATTTCAAAAATACAATCGAAATTATCATCACAAATAAAGGCGTCATCGCATAGAGAAGGGCACTGTTGGCGGGAAGTGCATATTTCATTCCTGCTAAAAAAAGAAATTGATTAATCGTGACTCCAAAAAGGGCAAGTACCGAAAGTTTAAAATAATCTTTGAAGGGAAGAAAGATTTTCTGTATTGAACCGGAAAAAAATAGATAGCAGACAAAAATGAGTGAAGCGCCAAACATTCTCAAAAATGTGAAGATGACTGGCGGAATTTCTTTTGAAGCATTGTGAGCAAAAGTAAACCCTGACCCCGCTAATAGGGTTTGCCCAAGCATTGCGGCAATCGCCCATTTTCGCTCACGTTCCGTCATTGTTTCTTAATATGATTTTAATCTTGAAATCACCAAAGTTAAACAACCAAGAATGTATATTCAGATTGTTTCGTTTACCCGCTTTTATTATAATTCAACTTTATAGCCTTATGAAAAAATTTATATCACTTCTTGCAATCTCATTATTTCTTTCAGTCGGTTCACAAGCCCAAGTTTTTTTGCTTGACGAATCATTTAGCTCAGGGACTTCTGCAGATTCGCTCAACGGTACAAATGGATGGGTAAAGCATAGCGGTGGTGGTGGAACAAGCCCACGCGGTGTTGCTCAAATTTATTATGTGACAACCCCAAGTGATTTAGGTAACAGCCTAAACTATTCAGGTTTACTCTTCTCACCATCAGGTGGAAGAATTCAAACCATTTCAGGTAACTCTGAAGACTTAAATAAAGCATTATCTACACCTGTTACTTCAGGTGTAGTTTATTTAACTGCTCTCGTAAAAGTATTGAATACAACAGGTCTCAGTGCAACCGCGCCGGATTATTTTCTACACTTTGCACAACAATCAGGAGGTACAGGAGTTTCCTCTTTTGGTGGTAGATTGTTTGTACGCTTAGCAAGCGCCGGCTCTTCAAAAATTCAATTTGGAATTCAAAATAATTCCGGAGGCTCACCAACTCAAACTTGGCAAAGTGATTCTTTAGATGTAAATCAAACAGCTGTTGTTGTAGTTAAATATGATTTAACTGCAAGCCCGACTCAAACTGCAACACTTTGGGTTAACCCTACCCTTGGTGGAAGTTCAGAGCCGACTGCAAATGCATCAAATAACTCTGGAACAAATACATTAACTCAAGTCGGTTCTGTTTGCGTTCGCCAAGGAAATGCAGCAACTGGAAATATTGAAATCGATGAAATTCGTGTTTCTCAATCTTGGGGCGATGTTTCTCTCCCGGTAGAACTCTCTTCATTTAATTCAAGACTCACCAACCGTGGTGTTGAGCTCACTTGGTCAACCGCATCCGAAACAAACAACGCAGGTTTTGAAGTTGAACGCTCAAATGGTAGCGGATGGTCAAAACTTTCATTTGTTAAAGGGAACGGTACAACCACCGAAGCAAAGTCATATTCATTCAATGATGCTTCTGCGACAGGAAGAGTTTCCTATCGCTTAAAGCAAGTTGATTTTGACGGCAAATTCGAGTATTCATCCATCATTGAAGTTGATGCTGGTATGCCCCGGGCTTTCGAACTTTCTCAAAACTATCCGAATCCGTTTAACCCTTCAACAACCATTGCAATTCAATTACCGGTTGCTTCAGAAGTCAAATTGGAAGTGTTTGATCTTTTGGGTCGCAAAGTGGCAACTCTCTTAGATGGCAAAATGGAAGCAGGTCGTTATTCTCCTGTGTTTGAAGGTGTGAACCTTTCAAGCGGTGTTTATCTATATCGCTTGCAAGCAGGAGCATTTGTTTCAACCAAAAAAATGATGCTCGTTAAGTAAGATGAGTAATATCTAATTCAAAAAGGGCGATTTAACCAATCGCCCTTTTTATTTCCGGTCAAATTTCATGATAAACAGAATATTAATTTCGTTGCTCCTAATTTGTATAGCGGTGACTTTTGCAAATGCTCAAAACATTATTCAACGCCAAAGTTTTGAAAGCACGCCAAACGCAACACCTTGGAGCTATACGGGAACACCGGCAATTGTAACGGGTAATGGATTACTTCCTGCAACCAATGTCGCCGCAGATGGTTCCGCTGCTTGGGGTGTAACCAATGCCAATACCACCCTTACCTTTTCGAATGTTTCCGTTTCAGGTTACTCATCAGCCTATATTCAGTTTCGGTTGGCTGCGTTTTCGATGAATACCACAGGAAACGGAATGGAAGCCTCAGATAGTGTCATAGTAGAAGTAAGTGGCAATGGGGGGACTTCATTCTCAAGAGAATGTATTGTCATTGGCTCCTCCGCCAATAATGCTGTTTGGGATTATTCAAGTACATCTTCCGCGACTGTTAATTACTCAGGTACCAATTCGCCGCAAGTATTTCAATCAACCGGTTCAGGGGCATCAACAACCGGCGGAGTGAGCACAGTTCGAATCAATTTATCGAGTCTTTCTCAAGTCACTTTAAGAATCACTGCAAGAAATAACAGTGCCAATGAACGATGGTGTATTGACGATGTTCAGTTGGTTGGCTCTGCACCTTCGAAGCCTCCGGTAAAATTGGCTATTACTCAAATCACACCGGCAATCCCATTTGCGGGGCAGTCATTTTCATACACAATTCAAGCCCAAGATTCTGTGGGGGTTCAACAACGAGTTAGCGAATTGACCGAAGTTTCTCTTTCAGTAGCAGAGGGAAGTGGCGTTTTAAGTGGAGCTACAACGGCGATTTTAGAAGAAAATGAATCGTCCACCACAGTGACCGGCTTGGTTTATTCACAAGTTGAAAACAACATCAGGCTTCTTGCAAAAGTAACATCCGGAACATCGCTCGATTCGGCCTTAAGTACGCCGTTTAATGTTCAAGCAGTTGTTGCTCCTGTAAAGTGGAAAATCACATCAATTACGCCTACAACCCTTGTTGCAGGAAGGCCGTTTACGGTAACCGTTCAAAGTCAAGATTCCAATGGGAATTCACAACCCTTGACCGAAAACAAGCAATTACAGATTTCGAAAGTCGGCGGTACAGGTTCACTTACCGGTACGATGAGCATTAATGCGGGTGTGGGGCAATCTGTCTTTAATTTCAGTGGTCTTCAATATTCAGTCGCTGAATCAGGTCTTTCAATTGTTGCTTCAAATAGCTTGGGAAGTGCTCTCACTTCAGATACAGTTTTTTCAATTTCATTTCAACAACCAACAAGTGGCGTAACCCAAACCGTTTTATTTGAAGGGCAAAGTGGAACAGGGTTACTCAGTGCGGTGGTTAGTTCGTACAAGCCGAGTTCAACACCAAGCTACGACGCAGCAAGAAATTATCTTTACACCGATGTTTACAATGTCAATGGGAAACTCTCATGTGTTTACACCGGGTTTACCATCAACTTTACAAGCGGCTCGCCTTCAAATATCAATTGTGAGCACACTTTCCCCCAAAGCAAAGGAGCAGACGGTCAAGCAAAAAGTGATATGCACCATCTTTATCCAACACGGCCTGATGTAAACAGCGATCGCGGGAGCTATCCCTTTGGCGATATCAATGAAAACGCGGTTCAATATTGGTATCGAGATTCGGAGTATCGTAGAACTTCTAAACCAACTTCAAATATTTTAGAATATAGTCGTTACGCTTCTGGAATTTTTGAACCAAGGGCAGACCACAAAGGAAATGTGGCAAGAGCTGTGTTCTACTTTTATACGATGTATAAATCTCAAGCTGATTCTGAAGACCCCAATTTCTTTAATGGCATGCGAAATGTATTGTATAGGTGGCATTATCAAGACCCGGTGGATTCAACTGAATATGCGAGAACGCAAAAAATTGCAGGATATCAGGGCGGGAAAGCTAATCCGTTTGTATTGGATTCAACACTTTTGCGCCGCGCCTATTTCCCAAATATCATTGCCTCAGCAAGTGAAAATAAAAGCATGCCAACCGCGTTTACACTACGTCAAAATTTTCCGAATCCTTTTAATCCCTCCACGATGATTGAATTTCAGTTGGAAAATTCCGAATCGATAACACTTTCCGTGATGGATATTTTAGGCAGAGAAGTTGCTTTATTGGTAAATGGAGAGCGAAGGGCAGCCGGAAGGCATCAATTGCAATTCGATTCAAACCGATACAAACTCAGTTCGGGAATTTACTTTTTGAGATTATCTGCCGGTTCAAATCTCGCTACCGTGAAGATGATGCTGGTGAAGTAGTTGAAGAATGGAAAATTTGGGAGTTTGCTAAAATCAAAAACGGGGCGTTAACCCCGTTTTTGATTTCTACCAATTTTAGTTTAATGGGGCGTTCAGAAAGGATTCGCGTAACTGTTCAAGTTTGCGTTTGATACTACCATCTATTACGGTATCACCGATACGAACGGTAAAACCGCCAATCAAGGAAGAATCTGAACTGACTTTTGGACGAATTTTTTTCATCGTCATTGATTCAAGCTTTGACATAAGCGCGTTAAGCTGCACGTCATTAAGCGAAATTGCGGATTTCACTTCAACTTCAATTAAACCATTTTTTTCGTCGAGCAAATGAAAAAACTCAACTGAAACACTTTCAATGTAGGCGGCACGATCTTTTTCTATAATCAATTTCAACGAATTCAGGGTAGCCGGTGAAATTTTATTTTGAAACAGTTGTGTGAAGATCTGAACCTTATCAAAGTTTTTGATGATTGGGCTTTGAAGTGCTACTGCGAGTTGCCTTGAATTTTTTAGGCTTTCCAGAATAGTTGCAAAATCTTCTGAAAATTGTGATAAAGAATTCGTTTCAATAGCAAATTCGAAAATTGCAGATGCGTAACGCCTTCCAACAAGTGATTTCATAATTACTTTTGCAATGTTTCAGTTTTCATTTCATCAATGATTGAAGCAATCACATTTTTATGCTTTTCGGCATCAAGCGTATTGCGAATAATCATTTCAGCCCCTTTAATGGCAAGGTCGCTGACTTCATTCCGAAGTTGGCTTAAAGCAAGTTGTTTTTCGTTTTCGATTTCAACTTTTGCGTCTGTAACCATTTTTCTTGCCTCAGCACTGGCTTTATCGCGAATGTCTTGAGCAAGTTTTTCGCCGTAGTTTCTTGCGTCTTTTATAATCTTTTCAGCTTCAATCTCAGCTTTTTTTAAGATTTCCCGATTTTCAATCAGAATTTTTTCGGCCTCTTTACGCGCGATTTCTGCTCTTTCAATAGCAGATTGGATATTTTTTTCACGCTCGTCAAGCGCTGCCAGAATTGGTCCCCAAGCAATTTTCCGGAGAACAAACAGCAGAACAAGAAACGTTATTGCAGTCCAGAAAATCAATCCGGGGTTTGGTGAAAGTAAAGAACCTTCGAGAATAACAGGAAAGATCATAATCTTTTCAAATTTGTTGAGTCAGGTCGCTTAAAAAAAGAAAGGGCACTTTAACAAAAGTAAAATGCCCTATAGCTTCGTTTACTTACCGGTCAATACGAAAGCAACAACGATTGCAATAATCGCTGCACCTTCGATCAAACCTGCGGCAATCAATGTAATCCCGCGAATAGCACCTTCAGCTTGTGGTTGGCGGGCAATACTTTCGACTGCTGAACCGGCAACGCGTCCGATACCAACACCGGCGCCAATTGCGGCCATTCCTGCGCCAATTCCTGCTGCCAAATAGGCAAGTGCTGCATTTTCCATTGTGATGTAATCCTCCAAATGATGTTATTAAAAAAAAATAATTTTACGACAAGTTAAATTTTAATGACTGTGCTCAGTCGCCATACCAATAAAAACACTGGTAAGCATTGTAAAAATGAATGCCTGCATAAATGAAACAAAGATCTCCAAAAGATAGACACCAAGTGTCACCGTAACACTTAAAACACCAACCACATAGCTTTGGTATAGAAATGTAAGTCCCAACAAAGTGACAATGACAATGTGACCTGCGATCATATTCGCAAAAAGCCGCATTGTGAGCGCAAAAGGCTTAATAAATAAACCAATAACTTCTACAGGAACCATAATTGGCCAAAGAAACCAAGGCGTTCCACCGGTTAAATGTGCCAAATAACCACCAACACCGTTTGCTCGAAGTCCCGCATATTGAATAATTAAAAAAGAAAAAATGGCAAGTGTCATTGTTACTGCAATATTACCGGTAGCGGTGGCCGCGAATGGGATTAATCCTAAAAGGTTGCAACTGAGAATGAAAAAGAAGACGGTTAAAAGATATGGTAAAAAGCGTTGATAACCGTGAGGAATATTCGGCTTTGCAATATCATTAATCACAAATTCAACAACAACTTCAATGGCATTTTGAAGCCCTTTAGGAGCAGTTGTTGAAGTAGATTGTTTATATGCTCTCGAAACACTAATGAAAAGTATAATCAAAATGAGTGTAGCTACCCACATCATCACAACATGCCTTGTGATTGAAAGATCGATTTCAAATCCGCCAACATGTATTGGTGCAAAGCGAGGTAGGTGAATTTCAAAAAAGGGAAGGAAATCTAGGGTATAAGCATCCATAATATGATGCATTGCATCTATTTTTTCGTCGTGACCAGAGGATTCAGAGGCCTCAAGAGAGGAAATTGTAAATACAAATAATGTTAGGATAAGGCCTATTTTACAAATTCCTGTATGTGAATTCCGTTTGTAGCTATTTTTCATTAGAAAAAAACTGCTTTCGTTGAATGAATACAATTCTGCAAATATTTGCCCCTTTTCTCATTTCAATTCTTCTTTACTGTGAAGTTGAATCTTTTTGAGATATGAGAAAATTTCGATGGTAAAGAATATGATGTAGAAGAAAATAAGTCCAAAAATGAACTCGGTTTCTGCGATTTTTTTTCCCAAAATTAAGAAAGCAGCAATCGCCAAAGTCGCAAACATTCTCACTGCTAAACCACCAAGGACAATCGTAAAAAAACTTTTGGTAGGAAGAGAATAACCGAATTGAAAAAGTGCAAAACCTATGAGCGAATTAGACACCACGATTCCCCAAGAAACCAAAAGCGACGGCGTTTGATAAGTATTTTGAAACCCAAAAAGGAAATATCCTCCCCAAAAAAAGAAGCTAAAAATACTTGTCTTTGCAAGAAATTCAAAGAAAACGCGCATTAATAAGCGTCTAAACCTCCATAATGATATACTTTACGCTGATGCTTCCCCTAAACCAAATCGCTTAACCCTTTCAGAAAAGTGTAACTTCACATAAACATCATTTTAAGCGCCGCGAAATTACAACATTTCTAAGCAAAACAAGGCTATTTTGTTATTTTTTTTGAGGGTTTGAAATTTTTACTAAAAGCACCATCATTCCAATCATACCAAAAGCAATCCCGATAATTAAAAATAGAGGAAATGTATTGATGCTTTTATCAAGCCAATAACCTCCAAGAGAAAAAAAAACGATACTCACTGCAATTTGAAGCCCAACGCCAAGCGCATCATTTGTTTCACGAATATTCGTACTCTGCTTTGGTTTCTTTTCAGATTGAGAATCAGAATCTTTTTCATTATCAAGAGACATAGGCCGATAAAATTATGCAGTTACATCTAACTTTGCGAGTTTTTCAGCCTCTTTTCCGGGAGGAAGTTCAGAGGGATGAGGCATTTTGATTTGCATCGAAACCTTCCCATTCAATTGTGCACCGTCTTCGATGGCTAAAAGTTTGGTGGTCATATCGCCCTGTACGGTAGAAGTTGAATCAAGAATCAAATGTTCAGCTGAATTTAAGTTGCCTGTAATTCTTCCTGATACTTTAATGTTTTTTGCTGAAATATTCCCTTCAACAATACCCCCTTTTCCAATGGCTACATTTCCGATTGAAACGATATTGCCGATTATTTTTCCGTCAATTCGGATATTCCCGGTCGTTTCGAGATCGCCACGGCAAATCGTTCCTTCTGATAGAATACTCAGTTTATCGGTAGGCGTAGGTTCATGATTTTTTTTCCCGAACATAAAAGTTAGGCTGATGTTTCATTGAATTCTTTTGATCGCTTTGTTTTCAAGCAAAGCAAGAGTTGTTAAAGATAGAACAAAATTTGGAAAGCGGATAAAGGCGAGGTATTTTTAAAACTTGCGATTTAAACACTTCTTGCACCCGTAGCTCAACTGGATAGAGTGTCGGTCTCCGAAGCCGAAGGTTGTGGGTTCGACTCCCGCCGGGTGCACATTCCGTTTCTTCACATAAGCCTCAAGATGGATGTTTCCTTTACCCCATCCAAATTCGATTATAAGTTTAATTTTTTTGTTGTAACGCCTTGAGAAAAAAGAAATATCGATTTCCCTAACGATTTTTGGTTCTTGATAAGAAAACGGAATTTTCGAAATAAAGAACCTTTAATGATGAAAACTCATAGTATTTTCGCACTTCCATAAGTTTCATTTCTTTAAGAAAAAAAGTTTAGAAATCATGTCGGAAAGCACTTTACTTGGCAAAGCGTCTCGTTTTTTTAAACATGCTTTAGGGAAAGACAACGAAGAAAAATGGCAGGAGCAATATGCAAAGGGAGAATGGGCTTGGCTTAGAAATATCGATGAACTCGCGCATCACAGCATTTTGGCTGGTTACTTCCTTTACTTGAAACACGGCGGCAGTTTACTTGATATGGGATGCGGTGAAGGGCTCTTGCAGGAAAGGCTCAATCCGAATGATTACTCTGAATACTTGGGAATTGACTTCAGTGAACCCATAAAAATAGCCTCACTAAAGAATACAGAGAAAACACGTTTCGAAATTGGGGATATGAATACATTTTCGACTTCAAAGTTATTCGACGCAATTGCATTTAATGAATCGATTTATTACCTCGAAAAGGTAGGAGAGGCATTTCAAAGATATGAAAACTTCTTAAAGCCAGATGGGGTATTTCTCGTCAGTATTTTTGAAAAAGGAAATCATCAACCTATTTGGAATGAACTCCAAGCCAAATATGAAGTATTGGATTCCGTTACGGTCACGAATTCAGTTGGCACAGGATGGACTTGTAAAGTACTTGCAAGAAGAGGTTCAATTTCTGTTCCAAAAATTCAAAAGCCAAGTAAGTAATATTCCTTTTGAAGTGGGGTATGAATATTTCGGGTTACGAGATTAATCGTCAATTCATTCGTGAGAATAAATACATTCGAATCGGTTTATTTGCACTGTTTCTCATCATTGTAGCGACGCTTTTCCCAAGGAATAAAATATCATCACTTAGCTATGAGATTGGGTCGGGTTGGTTGCAAGATGATATCATTTCCCCCTTTACTTTCTCGATATCAAAAAGCGAATCGATTATTGAAAGTGAACGCAAAATTGCTCGTTCACGCGTTTTACCCGTATTCCGAAAATCGAAGGAATCGTTTAGTATGGTGTCTTTCAATCAACTGATAGATTCTTTACAACAATGGTCGCAAACCACTACGAACTTAGATGGATTTTCACAGAAGTCTAAACCTTTGGGTATCGAATTGAATGATCGAGAATATCAATTAATTCATTCAAGAGAGATTAAAAAAGCCAATTCATCGAAACGGTCTCTTGTGCAGAAAGAAACTCAGACCATAGTCCAAAAAGGGCTTCTGGAAGAATTTCGTGCAACATTGCCGGCGCAGTTAATCGCAGTTCTTTCGGATGGCGTGTTAGATGTGCCTCGAAAGGAATTAGAAACCGAAGAAATTGCATTTCGAGCGGATAACAATCGGGAAGAAAAGGTTTATCGACTTTCGTCTCTTCGAGACTCCCTTGAAGCATATAATGCTCTAAAGAGTTTGTTGGCTACACGGTATGCAAAGAGAGGCGATGATACCGATACATTGCTTTTAGCTCTCAAAATTATTTCACCCTTTTTAACCCCAACCTTACGTTTTGATTCAAAACAGACAATGACTGAAAGGCTACGTGCAGAGCAATCGGTTCCTATTGCGGAGGGATTTGTACGAGAAGGTGAAAAGATTATCATCAGAGGCGAGCAGATTACAGAAACGGCTAAGCGTAAACTTGATTCATACCTTCGAGCAAAAGCCGAACGCGAAGTTTACACCGGTGATATAAAGATTTATATCGGGAAGATTTTGATTATTGTAATGATGACAGCCCTTTTTGTTGTTTATGTGTATCTGTCACGACCAACGATTTTTTACGACAATCTCCTTTGGATGCTTTTGATGAGCGTTGCCCTTTCGGAGCTAATCCTAACTTGGTATCTCTTGCGATTTGATAATCTTTCGCCTTATCTCGTCCCGATATCCTTGGCTTCTATCATTTTTGCGGTCATATTTGATTCAAGAACTGCCTTTTTGGCAACCGTCACAATCGCAATGCTTGCCGCAACCATTCGAGGGAATGATTTCCCATTTGCGTTAGCGAGTATTTTTGCAGGTACAATGGCCGTGTTTGTTGCAAGCAATATCAGTCAACGCAGACAGCTTGTACTTGCAGCAATTTATGTTTTCGTTGCTTATTCAATTTCAATATTGGCTTTCAATTTCGCACGGTTAGCCTCTCAAGAAGAAATTTTAAATGACCTCAAGTTTGCTGCCATAAGCTCACTCGCGAGCTTTTTGGTTTACCCAATTCTTTTAGTGATAGAAAAAATTTTTGGGGTTACTACCGATTTGACCCTAATCGAGCTTGCGAATGTAAATCACCCGTTACTTCGAGAAATGTCTTCGAAGGCACCCGGCACTTTTAATCATACGATGCAGGTGAGTCATCTCTCTGAAGAAGCCGCTATGGCCATTGGAGCGAATCCGCTTTTATGCAGAGCGGGAGCCTATTTTCATGACATTGGCAAAGTGAAAGAATCAGATTTTTTTGCTGAGAATCAGCGTGGGGAAAATCCTCATGAGCAGATTCATGTTGTGACAAGCGGAAGAATTATTGGTGAACATGTCAAAGAGGGAATTGAGGTTGGAAAGCGTTACAAACTTCCTGAAAAAGTTCTTGACTTTATTCCGCAGCATCACGGGACAACAGTAATCCACTTTTTTTATGAAAAGGCGAAACGCCAGCTACCGCCAGATCAAGTAAACATCAATGATTTTAAGTATCCGGGTCCGAAACCGCAGTCAAGAGAAACAGCGATTGTCATGCTCGCAGATGCCGTTGAAGCTTCCGTTCGTTCTTTATCGACAGTAAATGAACAGTCAATCTCTCAAATTATTGATTCGATTGTCAAAAAGCGGCTGGATGAGGAGCAGTTTTCAGAATGTAACCTAACTTTTGCAGAACTTTCTTCCATTAAGAAGAGCTTCATTAAAACCATTTTGGCATCTTCACATCGAAGAGTGAAATATCCCGGTCAGAACATATAGCAAATTTAATAGTCCTTTTTTTGTAAAATTTTTTTTATAGATTAGAGGGTTAAAGTGTCCGCTTCTGCGGAATGAAAGTGAAAATATGTTAACAAAAGGTAATTCATAAAAGATGATCTCAATTATCACGATTCTAGTCGTCAGTTACTTGATTGGCTCAATTCCAACAAGTATCATTGTCAGTCGGTTTACGAAGGGGATTGATATTCGTCAACACGGAAGTGGCAATGCGGGTGGAACAAATGCTTTTAGGGTTTTAGGGTGGAAAGCCGGGCTATTTGTTACGCTTTTTGATATGCTTAAAGGCGTGGCGGTAGTGCTTTGGGTGGTGGCATATTTTGAGTATAACGGATTCGACCAACTTCCGGCGATTAACATTATTGTTCTAAAACTTCTTGCCGGTTGTGCGGCAGTGGTTGGGCATATTTATACAGTTTTTGCCGACTTTAAGGGTGGTAAAGGAGTGAGCACTGCGGCGGGCATGATGATTGGAATCGCGCCGGTTTCGATGCTTTTAGTAATCGGTGTTTTCTTTGTAACAATGCTTTCTTCAAGATATGTTTCTTTGGCTTCTATGCTTGCAGCATTAAGTTTTCCGGTTATCATCGCTATTCGAAAGTTTTTCTTTGGGCTTGGTAACGGGTTGGATTATTATGTCACCTTTTTTGGTGATCATCACCGGATTCATGATAGCCTTGACATTTCATTAATGATTTTTGGTGCGGCAGTTGCGATTGCAATTATTTATACTCATCGCGCAAACATCAGTCGATTGCGTTTAGGAACCGAGAATCAGGTCAAACTTTTTTCGAACAAAAAGTAATCCCGAGTGATTAAATTTTTTTAAGACGGCAATTGCCGTCTTTTTTTTTCTTTACATTGATTCTATAAACGAATAGGACTTCTAAACTCTTTTGAAATTGTTCTCTAATTAATCAATCACTTATGAAAATTTTATCAATTTTTTTACTTGTTTTTCTCTCAGCCTCAAGTGTTTATGATATTCCTGTAAATACGATAGAAGGTAAAACCTCGAAGCTTTCAGAGTATAAGGGCAAGGTTATTCTTGTTGTAAATGTTGCCTCAGAATGCGGCTACACCCCTCAATATGCCGAGCTTCAATCGCTGTATGAGGCATACGGTGAAAAAGGGTTGGTCGTTGTGGGGTTTCCTTGTAACGATTTTGGTGGTCAGGAACCGGGCGGTTCTGAGGAGATAAAAAAGTTTTGTTCCACCAATTACAAAGTTACTTTTCCAATGTATGAAAAACTTTCAATGCAGCATCCGCTTTATCAGTATTTAACTGAAAATGCGCCGGAAAAGGGGGCTGTAAAGTGGAACTTTGAAAAATTTCTGATTGGAAAGGATGGAAAAGTTCTCGCGCGTTTCCGAAGCAGAGTAAAGCCGATGAGTGAAGAAATGAAAAAATCAGTTGAAGCAGCTTTAGCGGCAAAGTAAAGAAAAGCGGGGTTAACCCGCTTTTTTATTTAACGATTAGATTTTCTACCAGCGATTTACAAAACGCCTCGATCTCGCTCTTTTTAGCGATTGCGCGTTCATCACCTTCTTTTGCTTTTATGAAAATATGATGAATATCATCAATCCCGTTGGCTTTTGCAGCAAGGTGAAGCAATCCAAGTTCGTGTTGATTTTTGAGCGACTCAGTAATGAGTTCGGTCATCGTTTCAGCATTTGGATTTTCGCCAAATGTGTGTAAATCAGCACAAATTAATCGGGCTTCCATTTGTTTCAGATAAGCCATCACATCAGAGATGTAACGATTGTAATCGGATTCTTTGAGAAGCGGATTAATGTCAAGCTCAATGCCAAGTAAAGAAACCTTGATTGATATTGCACGACGGAGTTCCTCACTATCTCTACCAATTCGATAATCATCAATCAAATCTTTTAACGCTTGAAATTCTTTATAAAGACCTGCTCTTGCATAAGGTGGAATTGCATGTGAAATTATAGTTGAATAACCTCGCCTTTTCGCAATGTTCGCCTCTGAGGGGTTATTCATCGGATAAATGTAGAACTGAGGCATTGCCCCAAGCAAGCTATCTGACCAACAGTTATCAGAAAGCCCTAATTGAAGCCCGGGCATCCATTCTGAAGTTCCGTGCATGCCAAAATGAATAACGGCATCTGCCTTAAAGTGGCGATCGAGCCATTTATAAAACATGATATACTGATGATGAGGCGTGTTTTCTTTATCAAAAAGCAATCGCATCGGATCGCCTTGAATAAAGAGTTGAGGTTCAGGGCCGATATAAAGATTGCCAAAAACAAAACCACCTAGTATGAATTGATCCTTTCCATATAGTGAAAGATCTCCGGGAGTTGCTCCCCAACGCGCTTCAATTCTAGATTCATCCTTTTCAGAAATCCATTCACGATAATTTTTCAGTGAGGCAAGAATTGGTGATTCCTCTGCTTTTAACTGTTGCGCGATTCGATCGCTTTGCAGCGAAGCGTTCAAGTCTTCAAGAAAGGATTCTGGGTTTTGTTCATATCGCTCAAGAAAATCGCCTGTATCATATCCTTCTCTTTGAAGTGATTTGACAATATTCAAGAGGCTATTAGGAACTTGCAATAGTGCTGCGGTGCCGATTTTACCTTGATTTGGCGGGTAGTTATAGAGAACAATGCCAATTTTTTTCTCATGATTTGATTTCTTTTTGAGAGAAATAAATTTTGAAAGTTGAGCAATCAGGCGGTTCAACCTTGTTTTTCGGATGGTAATCTTTTCATTTTCTAAAGCTCCTAATACCACCGGAGAGACAGCACCATCCATTTCGGGTAACGAGAACATAATCATTGATTGAATCGGGTTCACCCCGTGCTTTTCCCAGCTTTCTTCAGATTGAACAAATAATGGTTGAGCAACAATGTAAGGGGAATTGATTTCGCTGAGGATTTCTTGAGCGGAGGGATTGGCTAATCCTGCTTTGGTTGACCCTGCTGGTCCTCCCACCAAAGGAAATCCAAATAGATTTACGATTGAATCAACCTTTAATTCGCGAAACCAAGTTCGTGCAACAATGTGAAGTTCAATACCAAGTGCATAACAAGCGAAAACACGAAAACCCGCTGCTTCAAACCCTTTGATAACTTCATTTGGATAGGTTTGTCCGGTAAGAATATGCTTACGAGAAAAAAGAAGCCCAACTTTTGGTTTTTTTTCATCCAAACGACCCGATTTCTTTTCCCACTTCGTGTAAGATTTGATATCGTGGAAAAAGGATTTTTCAGAAGCATAATGCTCGGGATGATAAAGGCCATAGGATTGAAATTCTTTTGGAGAATCATACTTAATTTTTTTTCCGAAGAGTTGATTGGCGGTATAAAGCAACATATTGATAATGTTTTCTTCGCCGTTATTTGTCCAATAGGTGCCAACCGTCATCCAAACCCGTGCATCATGAAATTTTTCACCCCCGAAACTTTCGGGCATAAATTTCATAATTCGATTAGTCATTTTTTGCAACTGAACAAATCCGTAAAGAGCGTCTTCCTCTTTTCCACCACCAATTAATTGGGCAATTCGCTTGACCGGTTTTGGAATTTCGGACTTCTCAGAAAATGAATAACTCCCTACTTTGTTTTGCTTCATCACAGAAGGCAATGATTCAAAACCAAACACAATTGGAGGAGAATATTTTTTGATTGAGTCAACTAAAATTTCCGCTGATTCATCAATGACCATCAAAGCTGAGAATACCAAATCGCTCTCAGAAATCACTTGCTCAAAACGAGCTCTATTTTCAATCAGCTCGGTATCATGAAAAACATTAAGTGTAAATTCAGGGCAGAGCGTTTCGAATTGCTTTTTGATCGAGAGAAAGAGATCGGTGTTATAACGCTCCATACCGAGTACAATGGTAAAAAGGCGCTTTCGATTGGATTGGGAAAGCAAACTCATAGGTAACTCCTTTATTTAATTCCTTAAAAACTATCTTTGGAATATCATGTTCATTTCTATTGAAATTTAAACATAAAGTTTTGAAATATTCGCGGTTTATGAAAGTTCATTTCAATTTGACACTCATTCAATGATTGGGAAGAGAAAAAGAAATTGGATTGAGTTTCCCTTTAAAAAGGAATTGCAGAATGCATTTCTTCTGATTGTTATTACTGGTTTGCACTCTTGTCATTTATTTCAAACAAGAGAACCTGAATTTCCGGATAATTTTGTTCCTGCCGAATTGGCTTGGAAGCCTTCAACGACATCCGATCAAGTGCTCCTTAATTTTGCGAATGCGTTTTCGAGTCTAAATGCCATTGATTACTTACGATCGTATCTCCCAGAACCTACAACAGATAATCTTATGCAAGCAGAATTTACTTTCTCAGCTGCTCCAGAGACTCAAGGGGTAGCACCGCTAATTTTTTCAACTTGGGATGTATTTGCCGAAAAGAAGTTTTTTGAAAATTTTAGAAATCAAGTTTCTACACGAGTTCCTCCAAGGGTCATTTTTCAAGTAACTGAGCGAACTCCGACAGCGTTGAATCAAATTCAATTTGTCATTAGTTATACGATTATAATACTATATCGAAACGGTTCAGCAGAAGAGCGTTTTGAAGGAAATGCGGTTTTGATTCTCAATCAATCTTCACAAGGGTTTTGGTGGATTCGGGAGTGGCGAGATTTCAGAAATACCAATTCTGGATTTGCTTTAAGCGATTTAAAGCTTCGGCACTTCAATTGATTGATGCTTTGAATCTGATAGTACGGTTACGAGATTTCGCCCATTATGCTTTGAATAGTAAAGGGCACTATCAGCACATTTTAAGGTATCAATGGAGGTTACTGAATCGGCGATACCAAAACTAATCGTAACTTTTAGATTTTCAGCGATTGTGTGCCAGTCATAATTTTCAATAAGCATCCTTGCTCTTTCGCAAACGGTTTGGGCTTCATGTGCAGTAATTTCAGGAAAAATGATACCAAATTCTTCTCCACCGTATCTTGTCACAACATCCATTTTTCTAAAGGCGCAAAAAAGAATTTCAGCAACTTTCGCGAGGACTTCATCTCCAATTTGATGAGAATAGTTATCATTGATTTTTTTGAAATTATCAATATCTGCCATAGCAAGGCTAAAGGGTCGTTTGGTACGTTGTGCTCTTCCGGTTTCCTCACTTAAAGTTGCATCAAAATATCTGCGATTAAAAAGCTTGGTTAAACTGTCTTCGTAGGATTGTCGCTCAAGCAACCGGAAGCTTCGAACACGTTCTACCGCTTGCAAAAATCTTGCATATGAAATTGGTTTTATGATATAATCTGAAGCTTGGAGCTCGAAGGCTTTAATTGCATAATCGGTATAGCCCGTTATAAGTACAACGCGCGGCTTTTTATCAAGTTTTGAAATTAAATCAATGCCCGACATATCAGGCATTTCAATATCAAGAAAAATTAAATCAACCGTTTCTTTGGATAAAAATTGAAGCGCTTCGGTTGCAGATGAACATTGACACTTTAATTCTAAATCATGCGTCACTTCGACAAAGCGTTTCAAAATTGCAAGTGATGATTTATCATCATCAACGGCAATACAGGAAATGGTTGTTTTATGTAGGCTTGCTAAAGTTTGGCCGGATGATTGTGTGTGAAATGTTTCATTCATTTTTGAAAGATTGATTTCATATCAACATAAGAATGTATTTGCAAAGAAAAAGCGACATATTACCTTTCGTGACAAAAACTCAACTATTTTTCAATTTTATGATAATTCGATTTATGATGCTGCTTTTAGCTTTAAGTGCGAATAACGTTTCTGCACAAAATACTTATCAACTTCCTCCAAAACCAATAGCAGATTTGATAGATGCACCTGCAACTCCAGCGGTAAGTCTTTCACCTGATTCAAAACTTTTACTCATTATCGAACGAAACAGCTATTTAACACTTTCTGACTTGGCTTCATCCGAATTAAAACTTGCCGGAATTCGCTTTAACCCTGAAACGAAAGGTAAAAGCAGAGTCGGTTATTTTAAGTCACTATCAATTAAAATACTGAATGGATTAGAAACATCCCTTAACGAGCCGGCTTCGATCATTCGCGGAATTCCAAAAGATGCAAAGATATCCAATGTTGTTTGGTCTCCGGATTCTAAATCAATTGCATTCACTGTTACAAAACGCACTGGAATCGAGCTATGGATAGCTTCAATGCAAACACTTAAAGCAGAAAAGTTGACGGATGGTATTCTCAATGATCTCTATCCCGGTAATCCTTTTGTATGGCTCAGTGATTCAAAAAGATTAATCTTTCGAACAATCCTAAAGCAATCAAAAAAGGCACCCAGCCGGAACTTGGTGCCTCCTTCACCAATCATTCAGGAAAATATGGGAAAGATTGCTGCTGCACCAACCTATCAAGATTTATTGAAGAACTCTTATGATGAAGATCTCTTTGATTTTTATGCGACTTCTGAATTATCATCAATTGACATTGAATCCAAAGAACTCAAAAGGCTTTCAATTCAAGGGATGATTGATAGTTTTGAATCTTCACCGGATGGAAATTTCCTTTTGGTTGAAATGATTGAACGGCCATATTCTTATCTCGTTCCTTTTTCTAGATTTCCCCATTCAATTTTAATCTACGACATCAAAGGAAACCTCATAACGAAGTTATACAGTCAACCTCTATTAGAAGAAGTGGCTCCGGGAAGAGATGCAACAATTCCGGGTAAGCGGGGGTTTACGTGGCGTCATGACGATGAAGCGACCATTCAATGGGTTGAGGCTTTAGACGATGGGAATCCGAAAAAAGTCTCTGAAAAGCGCGATGCGATTTATTTACTTTCAAAACCATTCACCGGAGAAGCAAAGAAAGTATTTGAAACTGAAATGCGTTTTGGCGGCGTTTCGTGGGGAAATGAGAGCTTTGCATTGTTTCGTGAATACTGGTGGCAATCAAGAAAGTTAAGGTGGTGGAAACTCAATCCCTCCGATTGGAAACAAGCGCCTGAATTGATTTTAGAGCGATCTATGGAAGATCGTTATTCCGACATTGGTTCTCCGGTTTTGAAAGAAACCAAATACGGAACAAGCATTCTCGACATACGAAAAGGAAGAGAATTATTAATGATTGGTGCCGGTGCGACTCCGGAAGGTGACCGACCTTTTTACTCAAGATTCGATGTTGTTGAAAAAAAATCCAAAGAGCTTTTTCGCTCCGAACCCCCTTATTTTGAAACACCTGTTGCACCGCTCGACGAAGCCGGGAATATACTCTTGACTCAACGCGAATCTCAAAATGATCAACCCAACTTCTTTATTCGAGATCTCAACAACGGAAAAATCATCCAAGTGACTTCATTTCCAAATCCAATGATGGCACTTCAAGGAATTTCAAAAGAAATTATTCGTTACAAACGCCAAGATGGGGTTGATTTATCCGGAACACTTTATTTACCTAAAGGATATAAGAAAGAAATGGGACCTTTACCAACAATTATGTGGGCCTATCCGCAAGAATTCAAAGATCCTAAAGCGGCTGGGCAAATTTCAGGTTCCCCCTTTCGCTTTACCCGTGTGGGATGGGGTACACCGCTTTTCTGGCTCTTGAGAGGATACGCAGTTCTTGATGATCCTAAAATGCCAATTGTTGGAGAAGGCAAAACTGAACCGAATGACACATACATCGAGCAACTTTCACAATCGGCGAAAGCGGCAGTTGATGAGGTTGTTCGGCTGGGCGTTGCAGATCGAAAAAAAATCGCCATTGGCGGTCACTCGTATGGGGCATTTATGACGGCCAATCTTTTAGCGCATACCGATTTATTCGCGGCAGGAATTGCAAGGAGTGGTGCATACAATCGAACCCTTACGCCATTTGGGTTTCAAGCAGAAGAGCGATTTTTATGGCAAGCTCCTGAAACTTATATGAAAATGTCGCCCTTTATGTTCGCGGATAAAATTAAAGAGCCTATCCTTTTAATTCACGGTGAAGCCGATAACAATCAAGGAACTTTTCCGCTTCAATCGGAAAGATTTTATAATGCCCTCAAAGGTTTTGGCGCGACAGCACGCTTAGTTATTCTGCCATTTGAATCACACGGATATGCTGCACGAGAATCAATCTTGCACATGCTTTGGGAGATGGATGAATGGCTTGAGCGATATGTTAAAAATAGAAATTAGAGTACCTAAGACCAATTTTTTTTAAGAGTCTCTACGCGATTTTGATAGAGTTCATGAGCGAGAAGTATCGCCTCTTCAAAACTTTTTGAAGAGGCAATTCCTTTTCCGGCTATATCAAAAGCCGTGCCGTGGTCAGGCGAGGTTCTAACAATCGGTAATCCCATTGTAACATTTACGCCTGTTTCAAAGGCCAGCATCTTAAAAGGGATTAGTCCGGAATCGTGATACAAGGCTAGAATACAATCGTAATTTTTATATTGAGCACTTCCAAAAAAACCATCTGCTGGAAAAAACCCTTCAAGTTTACAAGAGGGGAATTCATTTCGCATTTCTTCTAAATCAGTTTTCAAATAAGAGGTTTCATCATTGCCAATGACGCCATTGTCTGAGGCATGCGGGTTTAAACCGAGAATAGCAATTTTGGGTTGAGAAATGATATAGTCAGTTTTCAAAAAATGAATTAATGCCCTTAATGAGCGTTTAAATGCACCGATTTTTAACCTGTTTGCAACATCCGAAAGCGGCGTATGAACCGTTGCTAGTGCGATCTTTAATCCACTTCGCCGATCGCATAAAATCATTTCAGAAGTTGCTTGAAATACATGACCAAGAAAATCGGTATGACCCTTAAATAACGACCCTGACAGCTTGAGCGACTCTTTGTGAATCGGCGCGGTCACCATTGCGCTGCCAATCTCAGATTTGCAAAGGTTCGCAGCGGCTTCAATAGAGGTTAAAGCAAGTTTTCCTGCCTTGCCAGAAATTTCTCCAAATTTTACCTCAAAACTATCTGAATCATCAAAAGGATCATAAAGGTAAATGAAATCCTTCGATTGTTCTTTTTCAATCAAGCGGTTAAAATTCTTAAGATCATCTAAAGAAATTTTTACCAAAGGAATTTCGAAAACAGGATTCCGATGTGCTAAATGCTGTTGATGAAATAAAAAAGAATGAAAATGTCCAACAACAACCGTTGGAATGGTCATTCTGCACAAGTGAGCCTTCAAGATGATTTCAGGGCCAATCCCGTTTGGGTCGCCCATAGAGACAAGAATTGGTTTCACAGCGATGAAATGATATTCAAAAGGATGACAGTTTCAGTATATTAAAGGCTGATTGTTTTTTCAATCAGAAGTTACTCAAACTGAATTTCTCTTCTTGAGAAATTAATCGAGAAGTAAGTAAAACATTTTTGGATAAAGAATATTCTATGCTAACTAACGATTTAGTTTTGCGATCCCTTAGGCGCGAGCCTTGTCACCGAACGCCAATTTGGGTGATGCGTCAAGCGGGTCGGTATCTCCCTGAATATCGAGCTGTTCGCAGAAAAGCCGACTTTTTAACTTTATGTAAAACACCCGATTTAGCGGCTGAAGTGACCGTTCAACCCGTTGATCTTATTGGTGTCGATGCTGCGATTATTTTTTCAGATATTTTGGTTGTGCCCGAAGCTATGGGAATGCAACTTGAAATGATTGAATCAGAAGGACCAAAATTCCCCAACCCAATTCGATCTGCTTCGGATATAGAACGATTAATTGTCCCTGATGTCTCGCGAGCGTTGAGATATGTCGAAGATGCAATTAGGGTTTCCAAAAGAGCCTTAAATGCAAGGGTGCCGTTGATCGGGTTTGCTGGTGCACCTTGGACTCTTTTTACATACGCTGTTGAAGGGAAAGGAAGCAAAAACTTTCGCTATCCAAAAGAAATGATTTTTTCACAGCCACGCGAAGCTCACCGAATGCTCGAAAAAATTTCGTCAGTGGTTGCTGATTTCCTTTTGCTCCAAATCGAAGCAGGCGCAAATGCCGTGCAAATATTTGATACTTGGGCTTCAGTTCTTTCAGAGCAGCATTTCGCTGAGTTTTCGTTGATGTACATTCAAAAGATTGTGCAAAAGATTAAACTCAAACACCCAAAAGTGCCTGTAATTGTTTTTGCGAAAGGAGCAAATACGCTTTTAAAGGAGTTAACCGAAACAGGTTGCGACGCACTCGGACTTGATTGGACTGTGGAATTGGCAAAAGCACGGTGGCAACTTTCTGATAAAGTTGCTTTGCAAGGAAATCTTGATCCAACAGTGCTTTACTCGACTCCTGACCGAATCAAAGCAGAAGCAACAAAAATATTGAAGTCATTTGGTCAACACAATGAAAATTCAGGTCATGTTTTCAATTTAGGCCACGGTATTTTGCCTGATGTTGACCCTGCAAACTTAAAAGCACTTGTCGATTTCGTTAAAACCGAAAGCGTGAAGTATCATGCACACTTTGCCGAAAAATCAAGTTTGAATTGAAATGAAAGTAATTGAAACACCAATTCAGGGTCTTGTGATTCTCGAACCCAAGGTCTTTGAAGATGCAAGAGGTTTTTTCTATGAGAGCTATAATGAAAAGCGTTTTCACGAACTTGGAATAAAAGCAAAGTTTGTTCAAGATAACATCAGCCGATCTGTAAAAGGGGTGCTTCGAGGGTTGCATTATCAATTGGCTCCGTTCTCACAAGGAAAGTTGGTTCGCGTTTCAATTGGTGAGGTTTTGGACGTCGCGGTCGATCTTCGCAAGGGCTCGCCAACTTTTGGTCAGTCGTTCGCGGTCAAACTTTCCGAACAGAATCGACTTCTTTTTTGGGTTCCGGAGGGATTTGCACACGGCTTCTTGGTGCTCTCAGAAACTGCGGAATTCAACTACAAAGTGACCAATTATTATACACCGGCAAGCGATCGGACACTCCTATGGAATGATCCGGGATTGAAGATTGATTGGGGGATTCATAGCAATGAAGTAATTATTTCTGATAAAGATAGAATTGGCAAAACTCTAAATGAAGCCGAAATTAACTTTGTATTTCAGCCTTAGAAAAATAAGTTATGTCTAAAACAACCATATTTTCTGAACTTGAAAACAAACTAAAAAGGGGAAAACTCGACCCGGTATATTTTTTCTATGGAAGGGAAGAATTCCTGATTGAAAAGCTGGTCTCTCAAGTAAAAGATGCTTTACTAAAAAAGGATAAAGATGCCGAGTTGAATTTTAGTGTACTATTTGCTAAAGATCCAAATCGCCCAAAACCACTCACACTCAGTGACATTATATCCTTAGCTGCAACGATGCCAATGTTTTCAGAACTACGGCTTGTCGTAGTTAAAGATTTTGATGAAATCAAGAAGGAAAGTACCAAAGAAAAGCAAAAGTTGGCGTTTATAGAATTAGAGCAATATCTTAAAAATCCCCCTCCTACGACGATACTTGTTTTAACCGCTGGC